>CAZXCV010000027.1:0-7940 GCA_964639215.1 uncultured Staphylococcaceae bacterium | reverse complement strand
TGCTAGAGATGATTCTAGCATCAATCAATTACTACTTATTCCATGTGTCATTTTAGATTTTTTATCTATCCATCCTTTTTCAGATGGTAATGGCAGAATGAGTAGACTACTCAGTTTATTATTACTGTATAAAAATGGTTTTAGCATTGGGAAATACATCTCATTCGAAAATCAAATTAACCTAAATAAAAAGGAATATTATCAAGCTCTTAAATTATCTTCGGATAACTGGGAAAATAGCATGAACGATTATTATCCATTCATCAACCATTTTCTTGTCACATTAATTCGTTGTTATAATGAACTAGATAAACGACTTAATATACTTTCATCAAAGGTTACAAATAAGAAAGAACGTATAAAAAAGACCATTGAAAAGAGTTTGGTACCCTTAAGTCGAAAAGACTTAATGGAACTATGGCCAGACATATCTGTTGATACCATTAAAAACGTACTCATTGAACTTCAAGATCAAGGTACCATTCAAAAGATTGGTAATTTCAAAAACGCAAAATATAAAAAAATTGAACGAAATACAGTGCATTAATATAAATAAAATGCGCTGTAAAAGAGGTACTTTAAGATTCTAATAAAAGATATGGTTGAAAAGGATTATGAACAATAAGGGTATCTTCATTTGATGATACATACTTGAGCCAACCGACTATTTAAACAATATATAAAAATATCATACAGGCGATTGATTGACACGATTCGTTCTATCAATGACAATTAACTATATTACTTGTCGTTCATGAAAGGAACGCATATGAAAATTATGGTACGTAAGTCGTCAATGATCGGCGCGCTTTTACCATTGTTATTTCTTGTTAGTTACGCCCTGATTCGGGGGAATACAAATAGTAACATTCCAATCGAGGCTGGACACGTTGAAGATGAATATTTACTAACATTCACCGAGTCCAGCAATCAATTCGACACGAATGATACTTCAATTGAAGTATTAGGATTAGCAACGACTGATCTTGGAAATTCCGTCGAATTCAATTATGCGCAGTATACTGCGAGTATCGAAAGTTGGACATTACTTTCTCAAAATGGATATTTTTACAATAAAACACCGATCAGTGGGATGAAATCACTGCAGTTGTCACTTGATACTGGCAGCAGTGTATTATTATCGTATGGTTGGATTGATCGAGTGACACAAACGATTAATTATCGTGACGTCGATATCTTGCTCGATGAGGTAACGCCGAGCACAACGTTTAATAACGAACGACCCGACTGCTTTAAACTTCTGAATGCAACGACGGATACAATTACGATTATCTCGATGCAGATAACGTATACATGCTCGGCTTCTACTGATCCATATCTTGACACAGCAGCTTCATGGACCGACTTATCATTCACTTATATCGAAGAAACAAATAGTTACGAAGTTAGTGGTTATGTGACGACACCATTACAATCAACGGCAATCACTCCTGTTTATGATGATGGCGTCCACGGCTTACACCATGTCACACACATTGGTAATTCAGCCTTTGAAAATTGCGAGACACTTCAATCGATTGGACTCCCAAATACAATCACGACGATTGGTCAATATGCCTTTTATGGATGTACCACCTTAGTCGAATTAGGAATCCCAGAGACGGTCACGACGATTAATGAGGGTGCCTTTAGCTCTTGCGGCGCACTTGAAATAGTGGTAATACCATATGGCGTGACGACACTAGCTAAGTCGCTACTATCAGACTGTACATCTTTGACATCGCTGACTTTACCTAGCAGTCTCACGATAATTGAACAAGAAGCACTTTTATCGTGTTCCTCACTTGCTTCAATCGTGATTCCTAATAGTGTGTTAACAATTGAGGATGGCGCCTTTAATTTCTGCTTGGCTCTCACTTCAATCACACTCTATAGTGGACTGACCACAATTGGCAATTATGCCTTTCTTGGTTGTAGTGCCCTTACTTCAATCACCATCCCAAATAGTGTGACCTCACTTGGAGATTATGCATTCTATCAATGCACGAAATTAGCCATGGTCACCTTATCGAATAACTTAACATCGCTCGGAGATTATACATTTTATGAATGTACGTCACTCATGTCACTAACAATCCAAGCAGGTGTGACTTCAATCGGTATGGCGACATTTACATTTTGTTCGACGTTAAGCTCAATTGATATCCCCGCTAGTGTGACTTCGATTGGGATGATTGCTTTTAGGTCTTGTGGCGTGTTATCAGCCATATACATTCCAGCGACGGTCACATCAATCGAAGCGAATGCCTTCTTGTATTGCTATTCACTGACGATTTATTGTGAAGCTTTAAGTAAGCCAGCTGGTTGGAATAGCGCTTGGAATCCAAGCAATTGTCCGGTGGAATGGGGCTATGACTGGTAATATAACTATTATTAGAAGATTGTTTGAGGAACATAATGAAAGAGATTAATTATTCCGTCACGCTAACAATCGAGAAACCAACAAGTCTTGTGAGTGCCCTTTTTGTTGATAAAACATTAATGCCCGTTTGGGAAGATGGTTTAACAAAGATTGAAGATGTGATCGGGACATTATTTGATGAAGGAAGCATCGGTAAGCTTATCTTCAGTTTTGATCATAGCGCGATGACGATGGGCGTCCATGTTCATGAAAATAACTTGCCACATCGCATCGTGATTGAATACACGGTACCTGGGGCCATCAATCACTGTGTCAATACATTCATCGAGTTCGATTGCGTCACCCACTGGACAATGGATGTGACGTTTACGTTTGTCGATGAGGTGACGCTACCTCGTGAACGCTTCATTCAAAAGACCACCAAAGCAATGGAATTATTTAAGGCGTTCGTGGAATCAAGATGATAAATAAGTGATGATTTGTTTTACAAAATCCCACTTTTTCGCATTCTTCATTATGCCATCTATTAAGCCATGTAATTAAGTGATAATCTTATTAAAGTAATCTAAATAGATTATGATTGTGGGCTCAATCCACATCCGTGATTCAAAGGAGTGACGCAGAGCTTTATGCTTGATGATATACGTATTGCCGGATTACCGGATCTTCCATTCCTTTTAACGTTAGAAGAAAATTTTCCAAGCGCGCGCCGCTTTGACAAAACCGCAATCAGTCGTAGTCTCAATAGTGAGCGACAAGATGTTTATATCATCACTAGTAACAATATCAGTGTTGGCAGCATTACCATTTGGCGTCATAAGAAAACATGGCGTATTTATTCGCTGGCGGTCTTAGCCGAATATCGCGGCCATGATTATGGAAGAAAACTTGTTAAGTATGTGATTGGTAAAGCCAAAGAACAAGGCATACCTCGTCTCTCACTTGAAGTTGATGCTAAAGAACCACATCTTATCGCTTGGTATGAATCATTTGGATTTGTGAAGACTGAGAAGTTACGGAATTATTACGGCACTCGAGAACATGGCTATCGCCTTGTCCTAGTACTGAAAGAAGAACCAAGTGTCCCCCGTTATTATACAAACGTGCTCGTTGTCGATAAGGATTATCCATTTATTGGCGATCTTGACGATGTTGAAGTAATCACACCAGAAGTGTTTTTGAATGATGAGCGGTATATCACTGCGAAAGAACTGCGCATTTTTAATTTATGTTCAAGTTACGCTTATCAATCGATTGGTTATTATGTGTCGCTCCTTGCCAGTGCCCGTGGCTTACGGGCTACACCGAATGTGGCGACGATTGAAGACTTTGCCAAAGAGACAATTGCCATTTCAATCGGTGATGAGAGTGAAGAACTAATTGAAGAAACTTTCAAGCACCGCCGCGATAAATCGTTTAAGATGACGGCCATCTTTGGGCGCATTAGTCCGAAGCAATATACGCGTCTTGGCCGTTCACTCATGCGACTATTTGATGGTCCACTCGTCGAATTTACATTTGCCAAATCACGCCGGTGGCAGCTTGTTGATGTGCGACCCCTGTTCTTAAAAGATTTAGCGCCTTCCCCACAACTAGGTGCCATTATTTCTGATTATCTTGATAACAAACGCTTTTATGTCAGTGGCATCAAACAATATAAATACGACCTCGCCATACTCATTGATCCAAAGGAAGCAGCACCACCATCAGGAAAAACCGCGCTTGATCGGATTGTTCGCGCGGCGGAAAAACTTGGATTTTATGCTGAATACATCACGAAAGAAGATTATCATCGCATTCCACAATTTGATGCCCTCTTCATTCGGGTGACGACAAATGTCAATGACTATACGTATCAATTCAGTCGCTATGCTTATGCTGAAGGTTTAGTGGTCATCGATGACCCGTGGTCAATATTAAAATGCGCCAATAAAGTGTATTTCCATGAAGCGGCGCGCTATGAGAATATTCCAACACCGAAAACGATGATTATTAGTAATAAGATTTCGATCAATGAAATCGTTACGACGATTCCATTTCCCATCATTTTAAAACGACCCGATTCGGCTTCTAGTAAAGGCGTCTTTAAAGTGAATAACATGACCGAACTCAAATCAAAGCTTAAAGAACTGTTCAAGACAAGTGAACTATTGATCGCCCAAGAATGCATTATCAGTCCGTTTGACTGGCGGATTGGCATTCTCGGTGGCCGACCAATCTATGCTTGTAAATATTATATGGCGAAAAACCATTGGCAAATTTATAACTGGCACGCGGAAGGTGGACGGATAACCGTTGGTGGTGTCGAAACATTTCTTGTCGAAGAGGCTCCAGCTGATGTCGTCAATTATGCGATTAAAGCAGCCGCCTGTATGGGCGATGGTTTTTATGGGGTCGATGTCAAAGTCAAAGATGGGATTCCATATGTGATTGAGGTCAATGATTGCCCGAGCATCGATCATGGTTGGGAAGATAAAATTCTCGGTGAGAAACTATATCTCATCGTCATTGAATATTTCCTTAATAAGATTGAAATTGCGCGTCAAAAGAAAAATCATCGAAATATTAATGGTGATAGTAAATAACAACGATTTGCTTAAGTTATTGCAAAATTAACCACTGATAAGCAATTGGAAAATAATAAGCCCAAGCCACTTCATTATGATCGCGACTTGGATCTACGTGAGTGGCAATTTTTTCACTTGGATATCCGTGGTTAATCAAAGCATTACTAATCGAGGCAACATACGGCGTGACTGAGGTCTCGAGGCCACCAGCGTATAAATAGAGCCGCGGTAATTCATTAATGTCAATGAATGATTTGCTACTGACGAAATTACTAATGGTATTTTGTTCATATAGCCACATTGCTGTTGAAAATAATAACCCATAGCCAAATACTTCGGGGTAGGTGAGGGCCATATACAACGAGATGACACCACCCATTGAAGAACCACCGATGCCCGTTGTCGCGCGACTTGGATTCGTGTTGAAATGGCTGTCGATATATGGTTTTACCGTCTCAACGATAAACGCGGCGTACAATTCGCCACTTGGATTTGCAATGTAGGTACTACCAGAGGATGTTCGCGTCCAGGTTGGCGATAGCTCATTGAGGCGGTCAGCACTATTATCAATCCCGACGATGATCGCACCAAAATATCCATCGTCCATCATTTTACCAATCGTTTCATCAATCTTCCATTCACCAGCAAATGAAGTATATGTATCAAATAAATTTTGGCCATCATGCAGATACATGACGGGATATTTTTTGCTCGTATCATCACCATCATAACCATCGGGTAACCAAATGCGAATTGTTCGCTGGCGTGGTTCACTGTACTGCGACATCGTTAAAACGACTTTCTGAAGTGTGCCTCGGGTAACTGATGATTGGGTGATATTATTTTTAAAGGCTGCGACAGTGTCATTCACAGTTTGAAATCCCTCCTTGATTATATAAGTGCGATTACTTCGTTCACCACCAGTACTCGTTCCCTCAACATTTGTCCATGGATTATCGAGTTGGTCTGGAAGTAAGAGGACGTATTTATATTCAATCGTCATTGCCACATCAGTGTCGAGAAAGACGAGATCAATTTGATAATTATACGTATCAAGTTTCGTCAAGATATTATGTTCTGCTAAAGGATTCCAACTATTAAACGAACCAGCGATGCGAATGTTAGCAGTCGTAGCAATCGCAAGTGGAATATTAACGTTAAATCGAATGGTTGGGTGTAAAGAATCTAAAGACGAAGCACTAGAAGTAACTACTGAAGTCGAACTCGTGTCATCAACTAGGCTCGTGGAGATGGAAGAAGTAAAATGGCAACTACTCAAGAAGCTACTTATTATAACTGGGATGAGCATTAACTTAAGTTTCATGGAGCACTCCAAATATAAGGGAAGAAAAATAATTTATATGTTTTCGTTACTTGGTGAGAACTAGACTAACGTTTTCTTGGCCCATGTTCGCGTATTCCACCGGAAAATCATTAATAGACCACGCAGTATTTCATCTAACGCGAGGACGATAAAGACACCGATGACACCGAAACCGAAATAATATCCAAGTAGGTATGACCCAAAACCAACGATAATTGTAAGTGAGATGAAGCCGACAATTCCAACAAACATGGCATCACCAGCCACTTTGAGTGATTCACCGGTTATTAAATTGATTGAGCGGCCAACTTCAAGTCCGACTTGAATCCATAGACAAATTTTAACGAGGTTCACAATTGCTTCTAATTCTTCGCCGACCATGCCCTCACTTGAAGTGAAAATCCTGATAATGGGATCTCCGAAAAATGCGAGTAATAACGCGATCGTGACCGACACCCCTAAACCCCATAAAGCAATGCGCTGTGTTTCACTCGCACATCGTTCATAGTTATGGCGTCCACAACGAAATCCAGTCTTGATTGAATTGGCGTGCGCCAGTGCAGCCGATGGTATATAAGCAATGCTGGCGATATGTTCGACGGTGACGCGAACGGTGACTTGAATGCCCGTGGGATCATATAGGTTTAAGACGGTGACGACGACCGACATCGCCCCGAAATAGACGAATGTTTCGATGGCTGCGGGAAAACCGACTTTCAGCATATCTTTGATTAAATCGCGATTGGAAATATCGATTTTTTTCTGGGTTATTTGTGGAACGTGAATATAGGCTAAAATAATGTGCCCAAACAAATTAACAAAGTAAGCGGTAGCTGTCGCGGCGGCAACACCAATAACACCCCAATGGAATACATAGATTGCTAATATATTCAGCGTAATATTCGTAACATTGGCAGCCAGGCTTGCAAACATCGGCGACTTATCATGACCAAATGCGCGCATGTAATTGCCAACAATTGGCGTCATCGCATTGAAGAAAATGGAACCACCGACGATTTGCAGATAAATGCTCGCGGCCGGAATAAGATCGGATGTTCCCATCAAGAGTCGTAATATCGGGGTTGAGAAGAAGATGAAGGTGAAACTAATGAATAGGCCAATGACCAAATTAATCACCAATGCAATCTTAAATGCATGCTGGGCGGTATAGTGTTTTTTAGCGCCCATAAACTGCGTGAAAACGGCAAGCGCTCCGGTTGAAAAGATCGTGAAAGCAACAGTGATAAAACTGAGATACGTCGCCGCTGTACCAACAGCGCCAACGGCTTCATTACTCACAGCATAGAGCATCAATGTATCGGTGAGACTCACGAGAACTGCTAAAAACACTTCAATTAGAAGTGGCCAGAAAATATTGATAAACTTATGTTCGTGAATTTCCTTGTTTGCCATAGACACCTAGACCATTATAACAATTTAATATTTATAAACAACAACAACTGATGGGTGATTTTATACTTGAAAAGAACGATTAAATTGTATAAGATAAATTAGCCGATTTAGGGAGCTTGCCGACGTAGCTCAATCTGGCAGAGCAACTGAATCGTAATCAGTAGGTTGTGGGTTCAATTCCTATCGTCGGCACCAGCCTTGGATGTTTAGCTCAGCTGGGAGAGCATCTGTTTGACGTACAGAAGGTCGTGGG
>CAZXCV010000026.1:0-9885 GCA_964639215.1 uncultured Staphylococcaceae bacterium | reverse complement strand
CGCCAGCACACATATAACGCATCGATGATGCGTTATTTTTTTATCTATTCCATTGAAAGTGCTTAGTTAATGTTGTTAACTATGTTAAATTATTTTATAAAGGATTTTAATATGAACCATCAAAACGTTGAAATTAGAATTGTTACCTCAAAACGTGATTTACGAAAATTTATCGATTTTCCGACGAAATTATACCGCGATAACCCTTACTTCACGCCATATATTTTCGAAGATGAAGTCAATAATTTAACCCCTACCAAAAATCCAGCTAGTCGCTATTGCGATTTTCGGCTTTTCTTGGCATATCGAGGAAAGAAAGTTGTTGGGCGCGTGGCGGCAATTATCAATCATTTTGCCAATAATAAATATCAGCAAAAACGCATTCGCTTCAATCGGATTGATTTTATTGATGATTTAGCTGTTAGTACGGCATTGATCGGTGCAGTTTGTGACTATGGCAAAGAGCATGGTCTCACCGAGATTAATGGACCATTAGGTTACTCTGATCAAGACAAAGAAGGTTTGCTCACATATGGTTTTAACGAAAAGAATATGTTTGTGACTTTTTATACCGCTGAATACTATGTAACACATCTACAACAATTAGGATTTGTGACTGATGCCGTATGGCACGAATATAAAGTTTTTATCCCGAAAGAGATTGACCCCCGATTTATAAAAATTGCTGAATATACCGCTAAGCGATTTGATGTGCATCTCGTCAGGCCAAAAAGCAAACGCATGAAAGATTTGAAACCTTATATCCATCAGATTCTTAGCTTGATGAATCGGGCTTATGATCACCTCTATGGATATGTTCCGATTCCCGAGGATCTTATGGATCACTTAGCGATGCAATATATTCCACTCATCAATCTTGATTATTTACAAATCGTTTGCGATAAAGATGAAAAAGTTGTTGGATTTGCATTAATGATTCCCTCACCTAGCGATGCCCTTAAAAAAAGTAAGGGTCATTTGTTCCCGTTTGGATTCATCGGGTTTTTACGTGCACTAAAAATGGCTAAGAAGCTTGATATGCTACTAATCGCCGTTGAACCAGAACTAAAGAATTCTGGTATTTTGGCAATGCTCTTTACCGAAGCAATCAAGAGCGCGATCAAAAACAATATTGTCTATGCAGAAACTGGGCCAGAGTTATCAGATAATCTCAACATCAACCTTCTCTGGAAATCATTTGAACATGTGAAACATAAGGAGCGGACTTGCTTCTTACGACCAATCGATTGGAAACCATTATAGAAATCCATGCCACAAGAAAAAAGAAAAGTACATAAAAAAGTAAGAATACGCCACTGGCTCCTTTTAATTATTGTGCGTATTATTGCTTCTCCATTCATCTTTTTATATTTCCGATTTAAGCCACGCTATTACCGAATTAAGAAACGTGGACCAATGTTGATCTTAATCAATCACGTGACCGAGTTCGATATATTACTCGGTAATAATCTATTTAACTTTCCACTTTACTTTGTTGCGAGTGACCAACTGCTGAACAAGGGATTTTCAAGTTGGTTGCTTGATTATGTTTTTGCTCCTATCCCAAAATCAAAATCAATGAGTGATATCGCCGTTGTTCCCCGAATTAAGCGCGTGATTGACGAGGGTGGGAATGTTTGTATTTTCCCAGAGGGTAATATGACGATGAATGGAACGACCTCGATGATGCCACCAGCTATTGGCAAACTAATCAAATTACTAAAAGTTCCTGTTGTTTTTGTTGAATCTTACGGTCTTTATTTTTCAAGTCCCCGCTGGTCACGCTATCGCAAATACGGTCCCACTGGTATGCGTGTTAAACGGATTATGGAAGTCGCTGACTATCAAAATTTGTCAGGTGAAGCAATTACAGACATCGTCAAAACAGAACTAGATATTAACGCCTACGAACAGCAACCGATTCGTAAATATCGTGGATTTCGCAAGGCTGAGGGTTTGCACCGTCTTGTTTTTACTTGTCCTAAATGCCACCAACCATTTGGGATGGTTAGTCACCGTTCCTCATTAAGTTGCCAAAAATGCGGTTATCATGGCCAGTATGATGTGTTTGGTTACCTAAATGATGACTCTGGCCGTCACGATACAGTTAAGCTCGATCAACAAGTCAAGTGCGATTATATTCAATATATCAATCAGCATCTTGAGACAATTACATTGAGCGATGATTGTACGGTTCGCTATTCAGTGCTTGGTGAAAAACGGCGTTCGAAAAAACAAACTGAACAATTGTTGATTGATCATACCGGTCTTAAGGTAACACGGAAGCAACAAGTAATAGAATATCCATTTGATGAGGTCATCTCCTTCGCCATGCAAACACGTCAGAAACTCATCGTGTATGTCAAAGGAAATTTGACGATTATCTTTAAGATTCCTTATCCAGCTTCGGCCTATCAGTATTTGCTTACATTACAACTGCTCCATAACCATCACCAATATATGAAAGGAATGATTGATTATGAATTTATTAAACATCCTGACGATACTACCACCATCGGACTTCAATAGCTATTGGGCGATTGTCGTTCAAATTGTGCTACTATGCGCATTACTATTACTTGCAAACACGCTTCGTCGCAAAGTCAAATTCATTCAGAAATCATTAATTCCTACTTCGATTATTGCGGGATTTCTTGGTTTAGGGTTAAAGTATCTTTTAAACGATGGCTTCAACATTCTCATTGATGGTACGCAGCTGATTACCACCGAATTCATGTCGGTCGTGACCTACCATATGATTGCGATTGGTTTTATAGCTCTGGGTTTGAAAGGATCAGAAAAAATTGGTCAAGCCCGGAAGATGAAACAGGTTAATCCAGTCAAGAGTGGCTTATTTATAGTCACGAGTTATATGATTCAAGGAATTGTCGGCATTGTCATTACCATCATTGCGGCATTAGTATTCACAGACATCGCCGCCTATTCTGGTGTTTTACTGCCGATGGGATATGGTCAAGGTCCTGGACAAGCTAACAATATTGGAATGTTATACGAAGGTGCCCCTTATAACTTCATCGGCGGTCGTTCGTTTGGCCTTACAATTTCCACGATGGGATTTGTGTCAGCCGCTGTCGGTGGTGTCATTTACTTAAATATGTTAGTCCGTAAGGGCAAAATCAAGCGCGTTGAGCGCACAGACATTAACAAACCAGTCTTCACCTCAATCGTTGAGGGAAGCGATGAGATTCCAGTGGTGGAGTCGGTTGATAAGATGAGCGTTCAGATGGCAATCGTTGGATTAGTATATTTGCTCAGTTGGTTATTCATGTACGGGCTGGCACAATTATTAGCAGTCATGTCTCCAGCCGCTGATGGTTTTATCCGTAAGAGTGTTATTCCCTTAATTTGGGGATTTAACTTTATCTTCGCGACGTTTATGACGATGTTTGTTAAAAAATTCGTGAAGTTTATCAAAAAAGTCAAACTCATGAAAAGAACCTATACGAATGATTTCATGCTTAATCGGATTGCTGGTGTCGCTTTCGACTTTATGATTATTGCCTCAATCACCGCGATTGATATTGAAATGATTTCTACAATTGGCATGATTATAACGCTCTTGGTCTTAGGTGCCGTTGGTATGCTCGTGACATTTTTCTACTGTCGTCACATTACTAATCGTGTTTATCATGATTATCCAGACGAAGCGTTCCTTGCTTTCTATGGTAATCTCACGGGTACCGTCAGCACTGGTATTTCCATTTTACGGGAAATGGATCCAAATTTTGAAACCCCAGCATCAAACGATCTTGTGGTTGGCGCATCAACGGCCATTGCCTTTGGTTTTCCAATCTTGTTAATCACTGGCTTCATTGGAAACGAGGGATGGTACTGGTTATATGGCTCACTAGCTGCTTTAGTTGTCCTTTTTGTCGTTTTCTATTTTTTCCTTATTCGCCAGCCTAAGATAAAACCTAATAAAGATGATCGTAGCGTGGAGGTCAGTAAATGAAGATTGTCATTATCGGCGGTGTCGCCGGTGGGGCATCGGCGGCGGCACGACTACGGCGACTTGATGAATCGCTTGAGATTATCATGTATGAAAAAAGCCCATATATCTCATACGCGAATTGTGGCCTACCTTATTACGTCGGCGGTATCATTACTGACCGTAATGAGTTAATTGTTCAAACACCCGAGCAGTTTCGACAGCGTTTCAACGTTGACGTCAAAACTAATCATGAAGTAATCGAAATCAATCGGTATCATAAACATGTTCTTGTTAAAAACATCTTAACCGGAGAAACCAATATTCAAGAGTATGACAAGTTGATTTTGGCTCCAGGCGCGAAACCGATGATACCGACACTTCCTGGAATTGATAGCCCGTTAATTTTTACGTTACGCAATGTGCCGGACACGTTCAAAATTACCGATTTTATTGATGTCAATAAGCCTCGAAAAGCACTAATTGTCGGTGCGGGTTACATCGGACTCGAGATGGCTGAGAACTTGATGCATCGCGGAATTGAAGTAACCATCGTTGAAATGATGAATCACGTCATTGCATCAATCGATGAAGATATGGCCGTCGACATCCATCATTACATTCGTTCTAAAGGGGCGACCTTACTCTTAAATCATGCTGTTTGTTCTTTCATAACAGAAAATCACACAATTAAAGCGATGATTGGGACGACTGAAATGTCCTTTGATATGGTTATTATGTCCGTCGGTGTCTTGCCAGACACGAAACTAGCACAAGAAGCTGGTCTGATCGTAAACGCGCGCAATGCCCTGGTCGTCAATGAATACTTACAAACAAACGATCATGATATTTATGCGGTCGGTGACGCGATCTTGGTGAAGCAATTCACGACGCAACAAGAAGCTTATATTCCACTAGCTGGTCCTGCTAATCGTCAGGGACGACTCGTGGCAGATAATGTCTTGGGAGCACAAAAAAAATACCATGGTTCCCAAGGGACCGCAATTCTTAAATTTTTTGATTTCGTCGTGGCCGCAACCGGACTTAATGAAACGGCTGCACAAAAAGCCGGGTATACGCTTGATAAAGTCTACGAGATGGGAAAAAGCCACGCTAGTTATTATCCAGGCGCGACACCCCTTGTGCTCAAATTGATATTTGAACGAGGCACCGGTGTGATTTTAGGTGCTCAAGCGGTCGGATTTGATGGCGTTGATAAACGGATTGATGTACTGGCAACAGCGATGCGCGCACGCATGAACGCACGCGATTTGATTGACATCGATCTCGCCTATGCGCCACCAGTTGGCTCAAGTAAAGACCCGGTAAATATGCTCGGCTATCTTGCTGAGAACGTTCTTGATGGTGTTGTTAAGCAATATTACCTTGAGGAAATGACCCGGCTTCCGACCGATGGATCAATTATTTATCTCGATGTGCGCGATGATGACCAATACGGCCAAGGCCACTTTGATAATAGCGTCCATATACCACTTAAGGATCTGCGATATCAGCTTGAAAAACTCGATCAAACCAAGAAAATTTATATCGTATGTGATGGTGGTATGCGTAGTTATTTAGCAATGCGGACTTTACACCAAGCCGGGTATGATGCCTATAGTCTCGCTGGCGGTTTCCGATTATTTACTCAAAAAGCGCGAGATCAAATCGAAAACTCGAAAATGGATGCTTTGTGTAACCATAAATAATTGTCAATTGTCAGCTAATTCGAACATGATGAGAATCAACACTAAATGGAGAAAATTTTGAAAATATTAATTGTTTGTGACGTGCTCGGTGAAGAAAATAATGGCACGACTATCACTGCGAAACGCTTAATCAATCACCTCAAAGAACGGGGTCATGACGTCAAAGTTATTTCTCCAAATCCAGCGACAGAACCGGGATATTATGAAGTTCCGACGATGAATTTTGGAATCTTCAATAAATACATCGCCAAAAATGGCGTCAAAATCGCTAAAGCAGATAAAAAAGTGCTACAGCTTGCATTTGAGGGTGTCGAGGTTGTTCATATCATGCTCCCATTTTCACTTGGGAAAGCGGCTATCAAGATGTGCGTTAAGCACGGTGTCCCGGTTACTGCTGGAATGCACACACAAGCCGAAAATGTCACATCGCACTTCTACCTGAAAAATATTAAATTTGCGAATGATCTCGTGTATTGGTCGATGAACCGTGTACTTTATCGATACGTTGACGCGATTCATTGTCCCAGCAATTTCATTAGTCATGTCGCACAAAAACATGGTTATAAAGCAAGAACGTATGTCATCAGCAATGGTGTCATTCCACTATTCAAGCGCTCCCGAGGACCAAAACCAACCCATATAGCTGATAAATATCTCATTTTATTCATCGGGCGTTTTTCGCGTGAAAAACGGCATGATCTTCTCATCAGAGCCGTCCATCATTCGAAATATCAAGCGCAAATCCAATTGTTGTTTGCCGGTGCTGGTCCTCTACAGGCACAAATCGAACATCTTGGTGCCCGGCTATTGACTAATCCACCAATCATCAACTTTTATCCCAAGGAAGAATTAGTTAAAGTCATCAATTACTGCGATTTATATGTACATCCTAGCGATGCGGAAATCGAAGCGATTTCGTGCATTGAGGCAATGTCATGCGGACTCGTTCCGGTTATATCTGACTCACCACAATCAGCAACAAATGCTTTTGCATTGAGCAAATTCAATTTATTCGATCATCGACATCCCCATGATTTAGCCAATAAAATTGATTATTGGATTGATAATGAGGAACTTAAAGATAAAGCTGCGAGCCAATACGTCGCATATGCCAAACGCTTCGCGATTAAGGGTTCGATTGACAAAATGGAAGCGATGTTTACCGACGTCATCAATAAGAAAAAAGCCAGATGAAAAAAGTTAGTTACGGACAGATCAGATATTATGATGACGCAAAGAATGACGACTTTGCGAATACGAATATCAAGGCAATCAAAATCAGCGATGAGTATGAATATTTTCTTAAGCATCCGTTGGCGAAATTAGGAAGTTTCTTACTGCTCTACCTCATCGCGATTCCGATTTTAAATTTGCTGAATTTTTTCTATTTTCGAATTCGCATTCACGGAAGAAAGCAGCTTGATGGTATTAAAACCGGATATGTCCTTTATGGCAATCATACCGCTCACTATGATGCCTTCATACCGCAAGCCTTTATCGGGCGCCCCCGCAAAACTTACATTATCGCTCATCCAGATGCGGTGTCGATTCCCTTTATTAAATATCTAACAAGAGGATTAGGTGCCTGGCCGTTACCAGACACAGTTAAAAGTTCGATGCGTTTTCTCAATGCGGTTGAAAGCGCATTAAAAAAGAAATGCATCATTGCCGTGTATCCGGAAGCACATATTTGGCCATATTATACTGGCATTCGATCATTTCCAAGTACGAGTTTTCAATATGCCAGTAAATTTAATGTACCCGCGGTACCAATGGTCACAACATATCGAAAAGCTCGGGGACTTTTTAAACAATATCGAACACCGCGCATGGACGTTCATATTGGAGCACCGATCTATCCCAATCCCAACCTTTCCAGCAAGGATAATGCCCGGATCATGCATGAACAAACATTAAAATTCATGAAAGAATATTTATCAAGAAGCGACAATGTCGCCTATTACCAATATTTGCCCAAAAATAGTGATTAGCATAGCAAGAGCTATCATCTTGTTATAAAATAACAATTAGTTATAAATTTCCATGAGGAGGAATGAATATGCCAATTATTACTGATGTTTATGCCCGCGAAGTGATTGACTCTCGTGGCAATCCAACGATTGAAGTAGAAGTAACGACCGATTCTGGGGCTTTTGGCCGCGCAATCGTACCAAGTGGTGCGAGCACCGGTGAACGTGAAGCTTTAGAACTGCGTGATGGTGACAAAACGCGTTTTCTCGGTAAAGGTGTGCTCAAAGCTGTCGACAATGTCAATGAAATCATCGCCCCTGAATTATTAGGTCTTTATGTTGATGATCAAGTTGCTCTTGATCGACGCTTACTCGAACTTGATGGTACCCCATTTAAGTCGAAACTTGGAGCTAATGCCATGCTTGGTGTCTCACTCGCTTGTGCCCGGGCAGCTGCTGACTTTTACGGGATGCCACTATATCGCTATCTCGGTGGCGTGAATGCCAAAGTGCTCCCAGTGCCGATGATGAACGTGATCAATGGTGGATCGCACGCTGATAGTAGTGTTGATTTTCAAGAATTCATGATTATGCCACTCGGAGCCACGTCATTCAAAGAAGCGATTCGTTGGGGCGCTGAAGTATTCCATAACCTTAAGAAAGTACTGAAAGAAAAAGGTCATATTACTGCTGTTGGTGATGAAGGTGGTTTTGCACCGAACCTACCAAGCAATGAAGCAGCGATTGAAGTTATTATCGAAGCGATTCAAAAAGCTGGTTATGAACCAGGCAAAGATATTTTTATTGCACTCGATGTCGCGGCCTCAGAATTTTACGATGAGGATAAAAAAGTTTATGATTTAAAGAAAAGCAAAGAAGGCATTAAAACAACCGATGAAATGATTGCCTGGTACGAACGCTTAATTACTAAATTCCCAATTGTATCGATTGAAGATGGTCTTAGTGAAAAAGATTGGGATGGTTGGGAAAAATTAACTGCGAAGCTCAGCGCAAGTATCCAGATCGTCGGTGATGATATTTTCGTCACAAATCCGATGATATTCAAACAAGGGATTGATCGGAACATCGCTAACTCAATTCTTGTTAAGGTCAACCAAATTGGAACTTTAACCGAGACGCTTGATTGCATGAATATGGCAACACGCGCGAGCTATACAACTGTGATTTCCCACCGGTCGGGCGAAACCGAAGACACCACTATCGCTGACTTAGCAGTAGCCATGAACGCCGGTCAAATTAAGACTGGTTCAATGAGTCGTACTGATCGCATCGCGAAATACAATCAACTGATTCGCATTGAAGATGAACTTGGCGAATCGGCAATGTTCCTCGGCAAATGCACCTTAAAAAATCTTAAGTAGATCGTTAAATGAAAAAACCTCAGCCATTTTGTTTGAGGTTCTTTTTTATTTGTTATTTTTCTTCTTAATTAAACAATTAGCCATCATGCATTGAATCGCTTTATCGACCGCTTTGCCTCGGTGCGAATAGCGGTTCTTTTCTTCAAGTGTCGCTTCACCAAAACTCTTACCAAGGTCATCGGATTTAAAGATGGGATCATAACCAAAGCCATTATGACCAAGAATGGTGTCGGTGATCACGCCACTAGCCGCTCCAATAAAGATGCGGTAATCACCATTGGGATACATTAAGACTAGTGTGCAGCTAAATTGGGCGCGACGGTTTTTATATGGCTCAAGCATTTTTAATAACGCTGCCATTTTTTCTTCGTACGAAGCTCCAATCATGAAACGAGCAGATTTAACGCCAGGAAAACCTCCGAGTGCTTCAATCTGGAGTCCCGAGTCATCGGCCAGGACAGGTTTATTGACATAGCGAGCCACAGCCCGCGCTTTGATCAATGCATTATCAAGGAAGGAGTTACCATTCTCATTAATTGGTAAATTTAAATCGATATCACACATTGACGCAAGGGCAATTGAGTACCCAGCGAAAAAATGACGAAACTCGCGCATTTTGTCTTCACTCGTTGTGGCAATGATGACTTCGTAATCCATATTACTTTCTAATAATAGCGAATAAATGCCTGTGGCACCAACAAATAAATGATATTCCAAATAAAAAATGGAGCAGGTGACGGGAATCGAACCCGCGTAATCAGCTTGGAAGGCTGATGTTCTACCATTGAACTACACCTGCGCCATGGCGGATCAGACGGGGATCGAACCCGCGGTCTCCTCCGTGACAGGGAGGCATGTTAACCGCTACACCACTG
>CAZXCV010000025.1:0-10137 GCA_964639215.1 uncultured Staphylococcaceae bacterium | reverse complement strand
AATTTGGGGCGAGCGATGGGACTTGAACCCACGCGTGCCTGGTTCACAGCCAGGTGTGTTAAACCGCTTCACCACGCCCGCCACGCGTTTATATATAATACCGATAAAACGAAATAAAGTAAAGTTAAAACTTACCTTCGATAAGCATTTGCTTTGCTAACTTGAGGATTGGTAATTCACGGCGTTTCACAAGCCCACTAATCATTATGTCATTAAGCTTTTCATAACTTTCAATAGCATCATCAAATGGTAACCAGACAACTTTTTCAATCCGTGTGATTTCCCGTGGTTCTAATCGCTGACCGACATATTTTATCGTCTTGGCAAGAAAGAAAAAATTACGGTTGTGGCGTCCAATCAGATTGTAATAGTCCGATACTTCGCCGATTTCACTAATAATTTCAACTGCAAAACCAAGCTCTTCTTCCATTTCACGCATTAAAGCTTGCGCTGGCGTTTCATCGACATTGAGTCCGCCACCTGGTAGTTCATAATAATCTCGATGTCCAAAGATGTCATCAAATAATAATTTGGTCAATGCCACTTCGCCATTGTCATTAATGACGACACCTCGAGCGATAAGTCTCGTGTGTGTAATTGGAGCTTTAGGATATTGATCGTCAATTAGTTTTAAGATTAGATTCATGGTTATTCAAGAAAAGCCGATTTAATGATCAGATCAGCAGTCGCCACATTATTAGCCATCGGGATATTGTAGACCATCGCAATTCGTAATAGCGCTTTAACATCGGGGTCATGGGGTTGGGCATACAGAGGGTCGGCAAGAAATATCACGAGGTCGATTTGACCAACGGCAATCGCTGTGCCGATTTGCTGGTCGCCACCAAGTGGTCCGCTTAAATAGGCAGTAACATTAAGTCCCGTTTTCTTCTTAACAAGACCAGCGGTTGTCCCTGTCCCGACCAGTTGATGTTTTTGAAGTTGGGTAATATTTTTTAAACACCATGCAACCATTTCATCTTTTTTATGGTCATGAGCGATAATCGCAATCGTTAATTTTTTCATATTAATTGTGATTCCTTTTTAAAATGTCATGGGCAATGACTTCGCCACATGCAAATGCCATATGTAAATTATAACCGCCACACAATCCATCGAGGTCAAGTAATTCACCACCGACATAAAGTCGTGGATATTTTCGTGTCTCCAAGGTTTTTGCCTCAATTTCTTCTAGTGCGATGCCACCGGCCAATACTTGATTATTTGAAGCGACATATTGATTTGAAACCGTGAATGACACGTGTTTTAATAGCTCACTTAGCTGTTTGACATCACATCCATGTGCGTGTATTTTTCGATATCGCGAAAATATCCAGGCGCTTAAGTCAGGGTGTAAAATCCCGATTAACGATTCTGAATGAAAATGACCATTTATTTGAGTTTTTAAATAATCGTGAATTTCCTGATATGACATGTCTGGTATCAAATCCAATATCAGCAAAGTTGGTTCAGTGAGTTTACCAACCTTGACCATTTGTCGTGCAATGTAACTTGATAAGATAAACGTCGCAATGCCTGAGATGGCCTCTTTGATGAATTGCACCTCGCCTTTGGCTCCATATGTCTCATGCCCTAAAGCGAGCGTAATGGCAACTTTGACACGGACGTTTTCGAGTGATTTGATATTATCGGTCACACCAATGGCACATAAGGCTGGAAAACGTCTAGTGGTCATAAATGGGTCAGTATTATTAATTAGCGGATATGTCCTAACCGGGATTTTTGGACCGAGCCCAGCGTTTGAACCTGTCGCCAATACCACGGCGTCAAATTGTTTGCCTTCAATCACATATTTTTGTTGATCTGCTTGATAAACAATATTTTCAATGGCTTGATGATATTGAAATTTAACTTGCCGTATTTCAAGGCTCCGTTTCATCATCATGACAACGCTTTTCGCGTTTTCTGAGTGAGGATAAACACGTCCAGCCTCATCAATTAATACTTTAATACCGAGCTTTTCAAATGAGTTAAGTATCCATGTATGGTCGTAATCGCCTAATATCTGATTGGCAAAATCTGGATCACAGTAGGCTTTGCTCCTGACATTGACATTTGTCAAATTGCCTTTACTATTACCACTCATGGCAATCTTTTTGCCAATAGTGTCAAAGCGCTCATAAATGACGACATTAAGATTGTTAGGAGTATCTTTAAGCGCTAGTGCGGTCCATAACCCGCAGGCACCACCACCAATAATCGCAATATGATTAATCATTGGTTCTTTCATAAAAATGAAAATAAGAGGATTTCCGGAAAGAAAATCATCAAGATTCCGATTATAAGCATGATGAGTCCGCCCACCAAGTGCGCGTATTTACCGATTTTGGTCGATAAGGGACTAACTTTTAAAGTGATCACGGCGATTCCAAAGATGATAAGATCATCAATTAAGAAAAAGAGAATATAAAGTAACACTAACCAAATCGAACTAGTTCCCGTGATACCGTTTAAGGCTAGTATTTGTGTGAATAATAACGGTAATCCCGATGAACAGGCAATTTCAATCGCATTGACGATAATTGCTAATGTGGCGACGCCTAATAACGCTAAAGGTAATGATGAGGTCGTTGCAATCTTCTTAACGCGATCGATGAGTTTGCGTTTAGTTGGTAATGAAGTTACTTCACATCCATCGTCCTTCTTCATTTTCGCTTTGATAAACGAGTAAATATTATAACCACCAGCACCAAGCGCGAAAATTCCAACAATGAGTTGAAATGCTTGTTTGGCAACAAGAAATTCAATCGTCTTGAGCCATGCCATCATCAACCCAAAATAGAAAAGACCGGATGTTAATAAGAAGATTCCACCAATCAGCCAAATTCGCTTTTTATCATTCGAGCCCAGCACGAGTGAAATAAGAAAGATTAAAACCCACATCGCGCATGGATTGATTCCATCGAGAAAACCAAGGACGATCGCGATAACCGCGAGCGATATTTCCCGAACATCGACAAGTCCTAAAATCGGCAAATAAAAATCGTAATCAAGTGTATGGTCAAAATCAGATTCAAGCACTTCTTCACTCGCGATAATCTTGGCCATGATATCAACGTGTTCATTCAGTGAATATCGCTCAATCGCTTTTGCTAATTTTGCCTTGACATCATCATTAAAACCGCTAAATAAAAGTCCGCCCACGACAGTAACTGGGGTCCGTAAGTCGGTTACATTAAACGTGGTCCCTGCCTGGTCTAGTAAGGCGAGCGCTGCTGGGATAGTTATGTCATACTCAGTGATGGAAAGATTATCGTAAATCGTTTGTTTCGTTAATAAAAAATCACGCTCGGATGCACATTCTGGACAACCTGGTGTATGGAAAAAATAGACGTTGACATCATTTAGCGTGGCCGCCGCCATAACTTCTTTTGTAGGCGAAATGCCACTGCTTAAAAAAATCAGGCTTCCGCCTAATAGAAACGTTAAGCATGTGGTAAACAATTTATTAAGTTTCATATTTTTGTCAATATTTCACGGAGTTTCTTTTCCGAATGTTCGCCAATAATTCGTGTCAATTCAATTTGTTGATCCATAAAGATTGCGACTGGTAAAGTCATCCCAATCTTCAGATTTTTGATTAATGTTTGTTGGTCATCATAATCAACTTCCTCAATCGCTTGATACCCATATTCATGTGCAAGTTTTTGGTATCGCGGTCGCATAATCAAGCAGCTTGGACACCAGATTGCGGTAATTAACAATAATTTTTTCATGCGCAATAATTCCGGAGTACTTCGCAGAATATATCGATTTCTTCTCGGCTTGTTAAATGTGCCAAACTTAACCTAATACTCGATAGCGCTCGGGCTTCATCATGCGTCAAAGCAAGAATTGCGCTTGACACGTCTTGATCGCTCTCGCACGCCGTGTGGTTAGAAATATAAATACCACGTTCACTCATATAATTGACAATGTCAGTGGAGCGATGACCGATGATGCTGAGATTAATGATATGGGGTAAATCATCCACATGATTATTGATGATTATATGCGGGAGTCCCTTCATCTTGTCAAGTGCATATTTACTAATAGATGCGACATGAGTAGCGTTCGTCGGTAAATTTTTTAGCGCGAGTTTTAAGGCAACTTCCATTGAGAGGATGAGTTCAGTCGCTGGTGTCCCACGACGTGATACCGTTGTTGAATGACCGCCATGAATTGTCGGTGTTAATTGCACGCGTTGATGTTTAATTAATAATCCGACACCTTTGAGTCCGAAAAATTTATGAGCAGTCAAACTAATTAAATCAATCCCCGTTAAATCAAATGGTTCTTTACCAATTGATTGGGTGGCATCGACATGAAAATAAACATGGGGATAGTTTTTTAATAGCTTTCTGATCGCATCGATGGGTTGATGAATTCCCACTTCTGAATTGATCGACCCAATCGAGATTAAGATGGTGTCGCGTCGTATTAAGGCTTCGAGTGCTGTTAAGTCAATTTGCCCACGATCATCGGTTGGCGCGATGCTTATGTCAAAGCCAAGGCGCGCCAAATAATTAGCCGTGGCAATGATTGAAGAATGTTCAAATGAAGTCGTAATTATATGTTTGCCTTGATGTTGATATTGAAAAGCAATTCCTTTTAAGGCTAGATTATTAGATTCACTCGCTCCGCTGGTCGGTGTCAATTCGTATGTTTTCGGCAATTTTAAAAGTCGTCTCATACGTCCAAGTGACGCCTTAATTTCTTCTGATGCTTGAAGACCTAATGCGTGTCCAGAATTTGGATTTCCAGGGTATAAGCGACTAGTCTTCGTAAAGGCTCGTAACACTTTTGGATCAACGGGCGTCGTCGCCGCATAATCAAGATAAATGTAATTCATTATTTAATTATAACGATATTAAAAAAGGCTCTCAACTGTTGAAAAACTTTTCTGCAATTTTAAGAAACAATTAGATGTGATTATTTACTAAACAAGTCAAAATTTAAAATGATAGCTAACTTGTTATTGTTCGTTTAAATAAAGGATCATCGTGGCATAAATAAAAGTAAAGTGAAGCGATTGATGCATAAGGATGATATTTTCGTCGTAAATTCTCAAACCTACTGTTACTCAACGTCTTATATCCTTTGGCCTTAATTATTCCATGTTTCAAGGCGAGATCACCACGAGAGAAGATATCAAGCCGTCCCAATGAGAATAGGGCAATCATCTCCGAGGTCCAACGGCCAATCCCTTTGAGATTTTCTAAATATTTAATTACTTCTTCATCAGAAAAATTAATTAATTGCTCGAAGTCGATTGTTTTAGTAGTAATACCAATGGCGATGCTAATAATACTTGTGGCTTTAGCAGTGGATAATCCACAAGCTCGTAATTGGTCAATCGTGGTGTGTGCTAATACCATTGCATCATAATCCGTACTATGAAGTAATGTTTGCACGCGTTTTGATATTGTCATCGCGGCTTTTTGAGACAGCATTTGACCAATAATGGTATCGATAATGTCTCGATAGACATTAGTTGATTCGGTAAGATCTGGTTTTGGATAACGATTAATTAAAACTTCTAAATCACGATCGCGACTTTTTAAATACTCCAGCGCTTTAATCGTGATAATCATTTTTATCCTCAACCTTTTTCATCATTAAATTTGTGAGAAAACAACTGGAATACTTAATTCTCAATAAAATAAACAACCAGTCATCATTCTAACTAGCAATGCGACTATTAAGACAATTTATCGTCGTTGTGCCGTTATTTGTAATCGTGGCTGATGCAAACAAGCCTTCAGCATTTTGAAGTTTGGCGGTTTCATTGGCAAACAATTGAAAGATTAAATCACCAGATGCATTAAAAACGATGCGTACTTCACTAAAAGTATAATAAGGAGTTTCATAACCATCGAGGGTTGGATTCGTGTAAGTTGGGGCGGTAAAATATAAAAACGCAGTGGCGAGGTCAATCGTGATATCTTGATTCATCAGATTTTTTAAGGTGATGGCACCTTCGCTAAGATCACTGCTTGACCAAGTATAGGTTCCCTCATGAATCGAAGGTGCTCCAAACAAAGAGACAAGATTAGCAAGATTTTCCGTTTGACGGAACATGTGCATCCCAACGTAATATTCATTGACATTAACGCCACCACTGTATCCATCACTCGTAAAGGTGGCCTCAACCACATTGCGATTGTGATAGCCGCCTTCGATTACATAGCGATTCATCTGATTTGGTGTCGCAACTTTCGAATAATAGCCACTATTAACAACACCATCTGTCGTATACATGTAAAGGCCATTTTCAATGAATAAAGTCGTCCTTAACGTTGTGAATGGAAATGTATTTTTGCCACTCGTTTGCAGTTCCAGATGGGTGGCTGATGTCCAAAATATTTCGGTTGATCGTGTGTAATTATAGTCGTATTCCAATAATTTGGATTCAAGCGTGATTGATTCTTCTCCTAGTAACATCGTCGTTCCATGCACTGAGGAGATGGTGAAAGTTCCAATCATGGCCACTAACATTGACATTGTGCGATATTTCATAATCAAGCCCTCACTGATTTTATATTAGTAATCACTTGGCAAAGATACAACAATAACCGTATCGATTATCTCAAATTTATATATGGAGTTAGCCTACTATTAAATAACCAAGTGACAAATTCATGGCTTCTTTTCAAGTAGCCGTGTTTGGAAATCACAGTGCATACAAACATGCATATGACAGCACATTAACGCGCCACACTTCGGGCACGCCCATTTCTGTTGTTCAGATTTTACCAATTGATCGATACCTATTTTTTTAATCGTTTCTAGATTTGTGATCATGCTCATGCCATAGCGCTTACGATAACGGGCATCAAGGTCTTTGAGTCGTAGACAAGGATAGCTAACACACTCATAGCAAAAGCGAGCCTTACCCATACTAATAACATCACAACTGCGTTTCATGAATGTACAATTCTTACCACGAGGGATACAGCCATGGCAATACCGTTTATGGTATCCGACACGATTGATATCGTAAAGACCGGCTTGATAACTGACGCAAAGCGAGCAGTTCATACCACATGGAGCAATTAAATCGATATTCTTAACATTAGATTTTACTTTTTTCATGCCATCAGTTTGGAAGTTGTTCTAATGTAATATTAACAAAATCGATGTTTATATATTCATTTTGTTTAGAAATACTTAACGAAATGGCATGAAAGGATATGCTAATCACAAAATAATAATCTATAATCGAAAAATATTGATTGCCAAAAATACAAACCTCTGACTGTTTGAATATCTACCTAATTAACATTAAAAATCAACTTCTATATTCTTAAGTAATCGATGAGTGATAGTTATGCAATTTTTCTTCTTAAAAATACTGCTTTGATGATGATACTTCCGACAAAAGCCACAGCTCCGACGATACCGACCGTGATGCCAGTCGACATCGCTTCTTGCCCGTCGAATAAAAGTGAAGGTGCTTCTTTATATTGAGCCTCGACATCTGTCCATTCAGCTTCTTCTAGCATCTCATATTCGCCACCACCAGTAATCATGCCAATAATATCAAGTGTGGCATAAGTCGTTTCATTCGCGACCTCGGTACCACCAACTTCAGCGACCGCATGGACTTTGAAAGCAACATAAACAGATGTTCCTTCAAATCGATAGTAGACTTCCTCAAAATCGACGGTTACCTCTGCGCCAGGATATTCATCTTCTAAACTGTCTTCAATCTGGGTTTCAGCGATTTCGAGCTGGGATGCGACTAGTGGTGTGCCGTACTGCCCGTAAGCCCAAAGACCACCTCCGGCCACCATCACAAAGAAACCAACAATACCAACCAAAGTCATGATTAATCTTAAGAGGAATCTCATATCTTATTCCTATCTCGACTGATGAACACCTTGATGTTTGCAATCGATCCTTTCTAGACTCTTTATTAATTTATCTTATGTAATTAAAATCTAAAGAGCAAATAAATTACATTGATTATTTATAAAAAATTATTTACATTTGATATTTATTAATCATAAAGTTAAAATAATAACGTTAAATATAGATAATCATCTATATATATGGAGGCATATGAAAAAGAACTTGGCAGACCAATTTCACGCCATCAGTGACCCTAATCGTTTGATAATTCTTGAAGCTCTGGCTCAGGGAGAAACGTGTGGGTGCACCATCATCAATAAACTCTCAATCTCACAACCGACATTGTCTTATCACTTAAAAATAATGACTGATAGTTCCATTTTGAAGGCTTATAAAGAAGGAACATGGAAAAAACATCGAATCAATCGTGAAAAGATTAGCGAAATGATTGACTATCTTAACAGTTTATTGAAGGAATTTAAATCTTGTGACATGGTTTGAGCTAATATTCGGCTGGATTAATGACCAACTATTAAAAATGGTTTGGTTACAAAACATCATTAACTGGTTGTTTGAAACCGTTTTTAATATTGATTCAGCGACGCTTTTTTACAAGGCAGGAACCTTTTTTCTTTATGATGTACTCAAAATTTTTATCTTACTATCAGTGTTAATATTTATTGCGTCATATATTCAATCGTTTTTTTCCCCCGAACGCACAAGAAATATTTTAAGCAAAGTTAAGGGACCATTCGCTAACTTAATCGGAGCACTCCTAGGAACAGTGACTCCCTTTTGCTCGTGCTCCTCAATTCCGATTTTTATTGGTTTCACAAAGGCGGGACTTCCAATCGGAGTCACATTTTCATTTCTGATTTCTTCACCACTTGTTGATCTCGCATCCGTCATTTTGTTGGCAAGCATCTTTAACTGGCAAATTGCCTTGGCATATGTTGCTGTTGGCTTGTTAATCGCTGTAGTTGGAGGAATACTTATCAGTTTCTTCAAAATGGATCGCTATGTTGAAACCTTTGTCACAGCAAAATCAGGTGAAACATCGATTGATGGTCGCGTGATTGAAGATAATAAAATGACACGAAAAGAACGCTTAACATATTCATTTACCCAGGTGAGAGTGATCATTCATAAAGTATGGCTTTACATCTTGATTGGTGTTGGGATTGGCGCCATCATCCATGGTTTCATTCCCCAAGCGTTGATCGAAACTGTTCTTGGAGCCAATAATCCATTCTCAGTAATAATTGCCACTTTAGTTGGAATTCCGATGTATGCCGATATTTTTGGATCACTTCCAATTGCTGAAGCATTGGTGCAAAAGGGCGTTGGTATCGGAACTGTGTTAGCGTTCATGATGGCAGTAACCGCCTTATCACTTCCTTCTATCATCATGCTCAAGAAGGTTGTCAAAACAAAATTATTGCTAACATTTGTCGGTATTGTAACCGTCGGTATCATCCTAATGGGCTATGTATTTAACACATTTGGTTTTTTGTTTATCTAGAAACATTTAGTAACCCCATCAAATAATCAAATTACAGCTTTAGGCAATCAATATAAAGGAGAATCATCATTATGGTTATTAAAGTTCTAGGATCGGGCTGTTCTAATTGTCGTCGTCTATTGGAAAACACGAAAAGTGCAGTCGCAGAATTGGGAATCGAGGCGGATATCCGATATATCACAGACATCATCGAAATTGCTAATGCCGGTTTATTGCGTACGCCAGGTTTGATTATTAATGAAAAAATGATAAGTTACGGACGCGTGCCTGAGATTTCAGAAATTAAAACGATGATTAAAACGGCTTCATAGCAAAGCAATAGTATTAGGGTGAAAATGGAAACTCTTATAAAATAAGCGCCTACTTTTTAAGTTTTTTTGGTCACAATAAGAGGTCTGAAAACATTGTGTCAAGCGACGCAATCAACATTTACACACCTTCGTTAGTTATTTTTAATCCTTTCGATATCACTTAAAAGGTAGTGCCATTTAATTTGAACAACATCTCTTTTTTCTGGATGTTTACTTTTTCGATCTACATCCCGCAAATAAGGTTGAATAGTCATCGGGCCGATATGCAAAGTACGAATATGTCGATATCCCTTTGAGAGAACGAAATCAATAAGTTCTTCTTTACTAACACCAATTGCGTAATTTTTATCACCGTATAATAAATAATCAACCTTTATTTTTCGACTCTCTATTCCGGAGAAAACAAAGCGTTCAAGACATTCTGTAATAATTGTTTTTGTGTTAAGTTCA
>CAZXCV010000024.1:0-10314 GCA_964639215.1 uncultured Staphylococcaceae bacterium | reverse complement strand
CTGGTGCCGCCGAGAGGAATCGAACCTCCGACCTAATGATTACAAGTCAATTGCTCTACCAACTGAGCTACAGCGGCATCATGGTGGACACTGAGGGGATCGAACCCACGACCTCTTCCGTGTGAAGGAAACGCTCTCCCATCTGAGCTAAGTGTCCAACGCTAAATAATCATAGCAAAGCCATCGTCTCATTTCAACAAATCATTGATTGGCTCGACTAGAGTTGGTTGATTCACTTCAATCGTGAGATTATTCGCCCAATGACCACGTTTAACGAGACTTAACCCAACGATCATTTTAATGATGTCAATCGTCTGTAAGATTGCAAACATATAAACGATTGGGAGCGATGTAAACAAAGCAAGTGCCCACGCTAGAGGGACGGTGCCTGCCCACATAATTCCTGAATCCATAATCATGGTTTGCGACGATTTTCCACCTGCTCGCAAAATTTGGTAAGCGCTGACACATACGCTATAAACGGAGAGGAATAACGCATAAATGATAATCATCGATGTTGCAGTTTGTTGTTGAATAGCATCGACTTCCACCCATAGTTTCGGAATAAACGGTGATAAGACAATCATGATGCTACCAACGATAAGTGATATAAAAACACCTAGCCAAATGAGTTTGCTCGTGCGATCTTTCGCTTCTTCAATTGCTCCAGCCCCAAGCGATGTCCCAATCATCACGCTGATGCCAACACCGAGTCCCGCAAACACAATTCCAAATATTTCAGTTGTCGTCGATAATATTGATAATGCTGAAAGAACGTTTTCACGCTCAGCAAAACTGAGGCTTTGCATCAGCATTCCCGTTGACCATAAGATTTCATTAAGAAGCAAAGGCCACATTTTTTTAGCAATCAATTTGAATAATTTTGGTTCAATTTTAAAATTGCGGTACGCTTTCGTGCAGAAATCAAGTTGGCGTTGATGAGCGAGAGTAATGATAATAACGGCTTCAAGAATCCGGGCAATTAATGTTGCTAAGGCCGCCCCGAACACGCCGAGTTCTAACACGTAGATGAAAATGAAGTTTAATAAGGCATTCGTCAGTAAAGCAATGATGCCGACAGCCATCGGCAAGCGCGTCCGCCCAGTCTCACGAAGTGTCGAGGCATATGACATTGTGAAAATGAATGGGATATAACTTATAAGCAATATTGGTAAATACTGCATCGCCTCAACCATAATGGCGGCTTGATTCGAGTCAGAGCGTGAATAAAAGGCAACAAGTTGTGGCCCAAATAAGAAAAGTAATGGCAACGATATTAATAGAAATATTGTTCCAATCACTATTTTAAATAGAAATGCTTGACGAAGGTGCTTAATGTCTTTCGCTCCATAAAACTGTTGGACATAAATAGCAGCACCACTAAATAAGCCGTATGTGATTACGAAAAACAAAAACGAGGCTTGATTCACCGAATAAACCGCGCTGACGGCTTCATTACTGACACCGCCTACCATGATGTTATCGACGAAAGTCACGATAAATGAAACAAGTGTTTGCACCATGACCGGAAAGGTAATCGTGAAGAACCGCTTAAGAAATGCCTTGTCTTTAAATGCTTGGATCATATCTTCCTATCAAAAAGGGCCTTGCTAGGCCCGATCTTTTTACATAAATGGTGGGCCTTAATAGATTTGAACTATCGACCTCGCCCTTATCAGGGGCGCGCTCTAACCAACTGAGCTAAAGGCCCATTTATATGCCTAATCAATATACAATATGCATTTATTAATTTCAACCATAAAAGAAGGGAAATGTCCGTCTCGATAAAACAAAACCCATGGTGTTGCCATGGGTTTGTTAATCTTTGATTAACGTTTACTGAATTGTGGAGCGCGACGAGCGGATTTGAGACCGTATTTTTTCCGTTCTTTGGAACGGCTGTCACGCGTGAGCATGCCGGCGACCTTTAAGGTCGTGCGTTCAGCGCCACTTTCAAGTAATGCCCGGGCGATGCCAAGGCGAATTGCCCCAGCTTGACCAGTGAAGCCACCACCAGTAACTGTGGCGTCAACATCAAATTTATCACTGTTATTTGTGAGTACTAACGGTTGCATGAGATCCATGACAAGCGTTTCATAAGGCATGTATTCTTTGACAGGGCGACCATTGACGATAATCGTGCCGGTGCCAGTCTTGACATAAACGCGAGCAATCGAGGATTTGCGACGGCCGGTGCCGTAATATTGAACGACTTCTTTTTTCTTTGCCATTGGTAATCTCCTTAAATGTGGCGGAGCGTCAAAGGCTCAGGCTTTTGCGCTTCGTGGGGATGTTGTGCCCCTTTATAAACGAATAATTTCTTAATGATTTGACGACCTAACCGACCTTTGGGTACCATGCCCCACACGGCGCGTTCCACCATCTCAACTGGGTACTTTTCAACCATCTCTTGAGCAGTTCTGGTCCGTAAACCACCAGCGTACTGGGAAACATTATAGTATTTCTTGGTATTTAATTTGTCACCTGATAAGCCGACTTTCTCGGCGTTGGTGATAATGACGAAATCGCCACAGTCGACATTGGGCGTAAACGTTGGTTTATGCTTACCGATGAGGACGACGGCCACTTCACTTGCTAAACGTCCTAATGGTTTGTCGGTCGCATCGACGACGTACCACTTACGGACGATATCTTCTTTCTTGGCGATTGTTGTTTGACGTTGCATATTGGTTTCTCCTTACCAAACTGTATTCTTACCGGGACTACAATTTAGGCAATTTGTGCCGAATACAATAATACTTATATGTATATATAAAGTCAATTAAAAAATGTATAACTTGACTAGTAAGGAAATTATTGATGCTAACAAGATAATCGATTGTTATAAATTAACGTTATGGTAGACGTTTTGGACATCTTGCAGTTCGTCTAATACATCGAGTAAATGCGAGAAAGTTTCACGGTCTTCACCCTCAAGTGTAATCGTTTCATTGGGTAGCATTGTGATTTCGCAAACATCGAATGTTTCAATTCCGAGTTCCTTGAGCGCTGTTTTAGCGGCGTTGAGCGCTGTCGGTGCCACTTGGAGTTCAATCACACCATCGCTACCTGAAATATCAGTGACATCAACATCGGCGAGAATCAGCGTTTCAGCAATCTCTTCAGGGTTTTCACCTTTAAATACGAGAATTCCCGCTTCGGTGAAATTATAGGCGACGGTTGCCAAATGACCACCTTTACGAGTCACGGCGGTCCGCACTTCGATATACGCACGATTGACATTGTCAGTCAGCGTATCAATGATAATTAAACTTTGACCAGGGCCAAAAGCTTCATAGCGACCAGACACATAAGCCTCGGTATCGCCTCCACTGGCTTTTTTAATGGCCCGTTCAATGACATCTTTAGGAACGCTAAGACCTTTATATTTATCGATGGCGCTTCGTAGCGATAAATTGCTATCAGGGTCAGGCAAACCACCTTTTGCCGCCATATATATTTCCTTACTAGCCCGCATGTAAAGAGCGCTTTTTTTCGCACCGGTGGCCGCCATCGCTGCTGCGCGTACTTGAAAATGTCTGCCCATCGTGTTTACCTCATTTTAACATGGATATTATATCACTAAAGCAGTGTCAAATATCGAGTCTATCAATATGTTTTAAATCGAGTTTTTTCACCATATCAATGACGATTTGATTGCGAGAATCGAGGAAATCACGTGGATCATGAGCGTCAATGCCAACGATAACTTTTAAGTCATAACTTTTAACCATCTCCCAAAATGGGATGTATGGATAAAGATAACGTTGCTCGTTTCCAATGATGCGCATGCCACCGAAACGTATGGCACCCATGTTTATTTCCAGAGGGAGATCAAGTCGTTTCGCTACCTCACAAATTTGACGAGCGACTAACTGAGCGTGTTCATCAAACCCGGCCTCATAATGCGCCATAAATAAATCAGGATGGGCGACATACTTAAACAACTTTGTTTCCATACCCCGAATTAGTTCACGTCCGTATTCCTTGATATCTTCAGGTGTTTTGCTGAATCCAAAATAGAACGTTGGCCGTCCATGTTCATAGCGGTAATGCTGGGCTAATATCAAATAATCGATAATCCCAGTTCGTAGTAATTCTCGATAATAATAATCGAGGTCTTGGTAATATTCGGCTTCAAATCCAAGATGTATTTGAACCTTATCAGCGTATTTATCTTTTAAATCACTGATCGAGTTGACATACCCCTCGAGTTCTTCGTAGTCGCCACGTGACCCTGGTTGTCGAAATGTTGGGTAAAAAATATGGTCGCTAAAACCCAAGACATTAATACCGGCTTTAATCGCTGATTTAACATAATCTTCATCACGTCCGATTGCATGACTGCAGCGATATGTGTGGGTATGATAACAATAATCTAGTTTCACTTGTAATTTACCTTATAAAGATAGAGTCCTTGTGGATTGGCTTTATAGCTAATCATCGCGCGTTTGCTTTGATCAAGGTGCTCACTAATAAATTCTGGTTTTTCTTTATGAAGTCCAATTGCAATTAAAGCACCAACGATAAAGCGCACCATATACGTCATGAAACCATCACCAGTGACGTCGATGCGAATCATGCCGTTTTTCGTTTTAATGGCGATGTCTTTGACTGTTCTTACAAAATTTCCCTGATCCTCAACTTTAGTGGTGAAGTCTTGAAAATTATGGGTTCCGATCAATAATTCCGCGCCACTTTTCATCGCTTCAAGATCTAATTTAGTGTGGATTTGCATGGCATATCGCACATTAAATGGTGAATACTCGCCATTATTGATTAAATAAAAATATACCTTATTAATAGCATTATACCGAGCGTGAAAGTCGCTTTTAACACGCTTTAGTGATAGAAGATGAAAATCATGATGAACGAGAGCATTAAAGCCTATTTCTAATTTAATAAGATCAAAGGGTTTCTCAATGTCAAAATGAAATGTTTGGCCATAAGCGTGGACACCAGCATCGGTGCGACCACTACCATAGACTGTGATCGATGTTGCTAAAATGATACTTAAAACACGTTCGACTTCTGATTGTATTGTCACTTGGTTTGGTTGTTTTTGCCACCCAAAATATGATGTTCCATCATAACTTAGCACTCCAAGAACACGCATGTTAGATCAATCCTTTGATCAGTGCAATAAAATCGATTTTATAAACGGCAAGTAAGATTACCCCCGTTAAAAAAATAGCGACGAATAGTAAACCCAGCGTATCAGCAATCCGCCAATGCATGACGCGGTAACGCGTCCGCTTACCACTTGGATTATAACCTCTGGCTTCCATCGCATTCGCAAGTTCTTCGCTTCGTTGAAAGGCTGAGATGAATAACGGAACGATTAAGGAGATAATCGCCCGAACTTTTTCGGAAAGTTTGCCACTGACAAAATCAACGCCACGACTTGCTTGAGCTTTCATAATTCGATAAGTTTCATCAAGTAACGTCGGAATAAAACGTAAGGCAATTGAAATCGTCATCGCGATTTCATGGGTTGGAAAACGAACTACTTTAAGAGGCAGTAAGTACCATTCGATTGCGTAAGTTAAGTCAAGTGGTCGCGTTGTTGAAGTGAGCACCATCGTTAAAGCAATCATCAAGACAAGTCGAATGACAATATAAAATGTTTGAAATATGGCATTCCAATAGATATGCCATGATCCGATAGAAAAAGCAATTGCCCCAGTGTTAGGCACAATCGTATTAATAATTAGAAGAAATGTAATCATAATCCATAACGCTTTGAGTTGCTTGAAAAGACTGCTGAAACGTATGTGACTAATAACCATTAAAATCGAAATGAAGATGAAGATAATTCCATACATGATGAAATTCATCGGGATATTGGCGAATTTCATGAAAATACCGACCATTAAAATAATGAGCCCGAACATCTTTAACCGTGGATCGAGACGATGAATCATCGAGTTATACGGGACATATCTTCCTAGCGCAATATTAGCCATGATGATACCCATCCTTAATAATCGTGGCCATGTGCTCGATCGTTCGAACATCGCGCATGTCAAATTGATAACCACCATTTTTAAGTAATTTGGCAAAATGATAGAGATTGGGAATTTCGAGATTGTAATCTTCATAGTCGCTATCAAAGAGCGATAATGGATCAGTGACTTTGACGATTTTCCCATCTTTCATCACAATGACATCACTTGCATAACGGAGGACGATATTCATGTCGTGTGTCACCAGGACAATCGTCGTTCCTGATTTATGGATTTTATCAAATAGATCCATCATTTCTTGGGCTCCGCGTGGATCGAGTCCGGCGGTTGGTTCGTCGAGTACGAGTACTTTTGGTTCCATCGCAATAATGCCGGCAATTGCCACACGGCGTCGTTGGCCACCCGAAAGTTCAAATGGCGATCGTTTGAAAAGCGATTCATCAATGCCAACCGCGATTAATGCTTCATGGGCTTTCGCTATTGCTGTTTTTTCATCGGCACCAAAATTACGTGGACCAAAGGCAACGTCTTTTTCGACTGATTCTTCAAATAGTTGGTACTCCGGAAATTGGAATACGAGTCCGGCATGTTTCCTAAATTTCTTAATATGTTTAATTTTTTCTTTAGCCTTGATGATCATGTCATCGACTTCAATAGATCCTTCGCTCGGCAATAAAAGTGCGTTAATGTGCTGGATTAACGTTGATTTGCCACTTCCGGTATGCCCGACGATGGCAGTGAATGATTTATCTTTGATATCAATATTAATACTATGGAGCGCTTCAAACTGAAACGGTGTTTTTGGTGAGTAAGTATAAAAGACATTCCTAAATTTTATCGGCATAATTTGGCCGCCAATTGTTTGATTGAATTCGCATTTGAAACATCGATTCCAACATTTTCTAAAGCCTCGGCCATCTTCATGATAAAAGGAATGTCGAGATCAATCGCCCGAAGTGTGTCGCGTTGAGAAAACACTTGTTCAGGCGTTCCACGCAATGCGATTTCGCCTTCATTCAAAACGATGATTTCATCGCTGCGATACGCTTCTTCGATATCATGCGTAATCGAGATAATCGTTAGTTCGGGATGATCAACGCGCATCGCTAAAGCAATATCGCGTATTTCACGTTTCCCTTTTGGGTCAAGCATCGCCGTGGCTTCGTCCATGATGATGAGGTCTGGTTTCATCGCTAAGACACCTGCAATTGCCACGCGTTGCTTTTGACCACCCGACAAATTGCTTGGTTCTTTGTCAAGAAAATCTTCCATTTTAACTTTCGCGGCAAATTCATCAATTAACGGTTGCATGCCATCGTGGGGCACTTGCCGATTTTCTAATCCAAAGGCGATATCATCAGCGACAGTCGCCCCAATAAATTGATTATCTGGATTTTGGAAGACGATTCCTAATTTTGGCCGTAATTCGACAATTGATTTTGGCGTTAGTTTTTGTTCAAAAAGATATATATCTCCCCGCTTGGCTTCTAATAGTCCAACAATCAGTTTTGCTAGCGTTGATTTACCACTACCATTATGACCGATGATGGAAAGATAGCTTCCAGCTTCAATTTTCAATGAAATGTTTTTTAAAACATCGGTTTGACCATCATAAGAAAATGATAAGTTGTCAATGCTTAAAATTGCCACTACCGCACCTTCTTCATGTTGGCGATTTCAATCAAAATAATGAAGACAATATATAAGCTGATTGAAAGCCCGATAATAAGCCAAAAGAGCCAATTAGGTTGGATACCATTAGGAAATTGGCGGGAAATCGTGCCCCATACAATAATCATAAATAAGATATAAATGAGCGAAACGATAAAGAATCTCCGCCAAAAAGCTTGATCGAATTTAAATTTAATACATCGTTTCATTCTCATAATTCTTACCGATATTCAATGTGGGGAAGTCGTCCAATGTATTGACGGTAGCTAACACCAGCGAGGTCAAACATCTTCTTACTCGCTTGGAATGATACTTGCTCGGCATATTTATCGTCTTGGAAAATGACTTCTTTAATGCCTGATTGAATAATGGCTTTCGCGCATTCGTTACATGGAAATAAAGTAACATAGAGACTGCAACCACGTAAGGCCGTTCCATCGCGCGTATTTAAAATGGCATTAAGCTCAGCGTGACAAACATACAAATATTTGCTGTCTAAACCTTCACCAGCACCCCAAGGACAAACATCATCGCTACAGCCCATCGGCATGCCGTTATAGCCAATCGAAACGACTTTATGATGGCAATCAGCAATACATGCCCCAACTTGTGTTGATGGATCTTTGCTTCGCATTGCACTCATGAGGGCAATCCCCATAAAATATTCATCCCACGATATATAATCACTGCGTTTCATTACCATAAGCTTCCTCACAAGTTTGCTATTATATCATAATAGTTTCACATTCTTATTTCCATCATATCAAACTACGGCAGTTAAGATTCAAATCGCTCAGAAATTGAACATCAACATGCTTTCTAATTCAAATATTCTTAGTGGTTACTTAGAATCGACCATGCAATGACAAAAACACCACTCATGGTTAAACATTAATTCATCGTTACTATAAGATTGAATGATAAATAACGATTGTTTAATGATGAGAATGATGTTTTTCGCCCCCAATCTATCTAAAGATAGTATTTTAATAATTAGAGGTTATAATAATTACTCGACACCCATACCAAACGAATAAGGAACGATACATGAACAAAACTTTATTGAAATTATCACTAAAATCACTCGCAATTGGATTAATCGCATTAACAGTGATCCACACTGGTTTTATTCGACCACTCGAAACTGATGCCCAAGTTCTTCCTACGAATGTCAACGTCACTGATTTAACCGATAGTCAGGTTAATACTTATTATGCCGGAGTTTCTGGTTTATCGGGCGATAGTCTTCTTGCCGCTTTAAATCAAATCATCGATGGTCATCGTGAATATAGCTATGATTCTGACTCTGATCGGACGGCCTATAAGATTATGGATCGCAATTGGACACTAAGTCCTTTATCGAGTGCGCAACTTTCAAATTTCGATTATGTGAATGACATGCCTTACATCCGTAAGTTCTACGCTGATTATAACGACAGTGCGGCGACTGCCGATCTCTTTAAAAATCCAGGCGCTTCCCGTGTCAGTTTTGATAAAGAGCACTTATGGGCGCAATCACTTGGTAATTTTGGAAGAATTGGTGGCGCTGGAAGCGATTTCCATTCTCTCGTGCCATCTGATGTCAAAGGAAATCAGCAATTACACAGCAACTACAACTTTGCGATTCCAACATCAGGTATCACAAGTTATGTCAATGATTATGGGACTTATGTTGGTCGTAACGGCTACATCAGTGGCTACTCGCAAAAAGTCATGGAACCACTTGATGAGTATAAAGGTGATATTGCTCGGGCGATGTTTTACATGCCAGCACGCTACTATACTTATGAAGATGTTTTGCATCCAAAATTAACGCTTGTTAATGGTTCCCCAAGTGCCGTAACTGCCTCGCCTAGCCAAGCAGGTTTGGCGGGCGATCTTGAAACATTACTTGAATGGAATTTACTCGATCCAGTTGATGAGTATGAAATTCATCGTAATAACCTAATCTATAATAATTACCAACTTAACCGCAATCCATTCATTGACCATCCAGAATGGGCAACGATTGCCTTTGACACGAGTTATAGTGGTCCAGGTGCCACAATTGCCGCTGAAACAAGTTCTGTTGGTTCAAATCCTGCCTGGGAAGGCGATGCGGCGCCACTCCTTAGTATTTCGGTTGACACCTCTTTGGCCAAAACTTCTTACTTTGAAGGTGAAGCACTCGATACATCTGGTCTTGTGGTCACCGCAACCTATGAAGATGGTAGTCGCGTTGTTAACTCATATTCGACCGATCCAGTTTCTGGTTCAATCATCAGTGGCACTGGTTCACAAACAATTACAATCAGCTACACCGAACTCGGAATAACTAAAACCACTAGTTACTCGATTTCGGTCACTGCTTCGACCAAAACACTACTTTCGATCTCTTTGAATACCTCGAGTGTGCAAAGCACTTTCAAGTTCCAAGAGGATTTCAACAATGATGGGTTAGTTGTAACCGCTAATTTTGATGAAGGTGCCCCTGAAACGATTATTAACTACGCCATTTCAACTCCAAATATGGATAAAATCGGGACACAAACAATCACCGTTACTTATTTAGGAAAGACAGCGACGTACGATATTACAATTACGAATCAAGGCGCTCGTGTTGGAGTCCTGTACGCCACTGATTTAATCATTTCTGAGTATGTTGAAGGGACGAGCAATAATAAATACCTTGAAATTT
>CAZXCV010000023.1:0-12916 GCA_964639215.1 uncultured Staphylococcaceae bacterium | reverse complement strand
TGGCGGAAGCTGAGAGATTCGAACTCTCGCGGGGCTTGCACCCCCTATCGGTTTTCAAGACCGACCCCTTCAACCGCTTGGGTAAGCTTCCATCTGGTGGACCCTGCAGGACTCGAACCTGCAACCAACCGGTTATGAGCCGGGAGCTCTAACCATTGAGCTAAGGGTCCAATGCTCTTATATCTTAATATAAGCGTCGTTCCTTTTAAATAAAAACCCGACGTAACGACCGTGCGGGTGGCATCGAATTTGGTAGCTGCGGGGGGATTCGAACCCTCGACCTGCCGGGTATGAACCGGACGCTCTAGCCAGCTGAGCTACGCAGCCATGGATTGGTGGAGCCAAGGGGGATCGAACCCCTGACCTCCTGGTTGCAAACCAGGCGCTCTCCCAGCTGAGCTATGACCCCGTGGGATGCTCATTCCACGCCTACATATCATATATTTTTTAAGCAGTATTTTCAATAAAAACATCAGGAAATGAAAAAATGCAGTCACCTGCATTTATAAATAGTGGCGCGCCCGACAAGAATCGAACTCGTAACCCCCAGATTCGAAGTCTGGTGCTCTATCCAATTGAGCTACGGGCGCCTATATTTTCAAATCACCCGCTTGATATAATTTAAGACGTCTAAATAATAAATCTAAGCCAAAAACGATGACAATTGGCAAGATGATTTGAAGTACAAAAATTGAAAGCCACGTCCAAATACCATTGCCCATCGCGGCGTAAGTTGCAAATTGACCAACAAAACCGCTGGTGCCCATCCCAGCCCCCGTCGGATCGGTTCGGGTGTGAAAAACAAGCGTCGATAATGGACCTAAGATGGCACTGGCAATAATCGGTGGGAGCCAGATAATTGGTTTCTTCAACACGTTTTTGAATTGGAGCATACTCGTTCCAATCGCGACAGAAATCGTCGTTCCAACATCATTGTCTTTGCGACCCATAACGGCAAAACCGAGCATGTTAGCGCAACAACCAACTAAGGCCGCGCCACCAGCGATACCTCCAATTTGAAATGAGATGGCAATCGCCGCACTGCTGAGTGGTGATGTGAGTATTGCACCCATCAGCATCGCGACGAGCATCCCCATTAAAAATGGTTGTTCAAATTCAGTGACACGATTGACAAATGCCCCGATCGAGGTGGCGACGGAACTAATTGGATTGACAATGAGAATGCCAATTGTATAACTAATCGCAATCGTTAAAATCGGAATAATGATAATATCGATTGGGGTCTTTTTTCTAAAAATAGCGCGGATGGCCAATAAGGTGATGACAACGGTAATATAAGAAACAAGTGGGTCGCTTTTTCCAAGGAGGGCAATCGAAGTAGAGATGCCACCAGCGACAGCAGCACTGACGAGCTTGAGCCCATCGAGTTTCATAGCCATGCCAATGCCGATACCGATACCAACACCCATCAGACCTTTAACAAACGTGGCAATATTGATGATGAGAGCCCCGACATGAACCGTCGTTCCGAACCAAGGGAGATTAAAGTTAAGCAACACCCCAAGTTGATTGATAATCACGCCGATAATCAGCGTGCTGAATAGACCGTATACCATTCCATTCATCGTGATAATGATGAAGTTATAGACACGGCCTGCGATGGACTTAAACGTTTGTCTCTTTTGATTGTTTGGCATGACAAATATTATACAGCATCCAAATAAAAAATCACCGGCAAGCGGTGATATTTTGTTAATGGTCGGGAAAACAGGATTTGAACCTGCGACCCTCTGGTCCCAAACCAGATGCGCTACCAAGCTGCGCTATTTCCCGATCGATGGCGCGCCCGACAAGAATCGAACTCGTAACCTCCAGATTCGTAGTCTGGCACTCTATCCAATTGAGCTACGGGCGCGTGTAAAGGCTTATATAATATAGCACGATTTTCGGCTAATACAAGCCTTATTTCGTCCTTGGAGGTTCCTATCGGAGTCGAACCGACGATGATTGAGTTGCAGTCAATTGCCTTACCACTTGGCTAAGGAACCAGCTGTGGGGACGCTAGCAAAAAGTATAGCATCCCCACCGCGTTTCTTCAAATACGAATATTGCTATTTACGTTGCTTTTTAATCGAAGAACGACGACCTCGTTTGCTCGTTTTTTTCTTAAAGAAGAAGTATAATCCAATACCAATTGAGACTAGAGCTGCCGCTCCAACGGTGATTAATACCCACGGTTCAACTGTTGATGTTTTGATGCGTGACCACAATTCAACAATCGCGGTTGTATCGCTCCCAAAATCACGCATGACGGCGGATCTCGTAATCGTTTCAGCGTCTGGGTATTGCGTATGTAATTGGCGGTTTTCAACCGTCGTGACGACCATATCTGCGCTTGCATCGACCGTTCCTGTGAAGAAGTAAGACAAATCGAGTTGATAGTCACCAGTCGCATCTTCCATATCGTGAACTCGATCAAGTACATCAGGACCGGCAATAAAACTCGTATAACCGATGTAATCCATATTTAAAATCGCAATTTCTGGATCTGATAAGAAATTGACAAACCGTTGCGCTAATAATGTTTGGGCACCTTTGGGCATTACCCACCCATCAAACCAAATATTACCACCCTCTTCAGGAACGATATATTCGAGTTCCTTACTCGTTTCTTCTTCAACGAGATCCATCGAATAAACAGCGTCACCACTCCAGGACACTTGCATACCGATTTTGCCTGAGGCAATATCATTTTTACCAGAATCGACCTCAAGGCCATAACTGTTTTGTTTCAGTGCTCGAAGTGATGTTTCAACCGCGGCAATCGTCGTGGCATCAGAGCGATTAATGATATCGCCAATAATCGCATTATAAGCTGTCGCCGTAATATCGCCATTGAGATAATCTTGGCGGGCATCCATCAGTTCATCACGATAAACATCAATTACTCCAATCATATATGTCTCACGCATTGAGTTTTTGATAGTTGCTTGCTTCGCATACGTCGTATCGTAAAGCACTTCCCAACTTTTGGCATCATCAGGGTTGACGATGTCAGGATCATAGACAATACCAACGGTTCCCCACATGTAGCCAGCTGCATAATCGCTGACTGGGGCACCCCCAACTTGCAAATCTTCAAAAATATTTTTTAAGTATGGTGATGCGTAATCATTATAATTTGATAAATGTGTGTAACTACCATCAATTTCGCGGTCGTAAGGTTCCAGTAAGTTTTCACGCATCATGATTTGGATCATGTACTCACTTGGGGCAACTAAATCGAATTGACGTCCGAGTTTAGCAACTTGGCTATAAGCCGTTTCGTTAACATCGTAGGTTGAATATTGCACTTTGACCGTTTGACCATACGTCGCTTGGTACCACGTTTGAAATTGCGCGGTCACGCTTGGTAAATCTTCCGCGGTTTCCTGTTCATAAATATAACCACCCCAATTATAGACGCGAAGCGTCAGTACATCGCCGCTATTTTGAGATTGGCAACCAACGAGTAAGCCTAACGCGGCTAAGACAACGACCCAAGTTTTTCTCATTTACTTATCCTCCCGATGAAATGAACTTAATTTGCGTTTTTCTTCAATCTTGGTCTTGTATCCGTTAATTAATAACACGATGACGGCGACCATGAAGATGAGTGTTGTTAAGGCGCGAATTTCAGGGGGAATCCCAATTCGCAGTTGATTTTCGACATAAGTCGAAATCGTCTGAAATTCTGGAGCCTTTAAGAATAGTGTAATGATGAAATCATCAAGTGACAACGTTAATGCTAACAAAAATCCACTGACAATTCCGGGGATGATTTCTGGCATGATCACTTTTCGCATCGCATAGCCAGGACGGGCGCCAAGATCAAGGGCGGCTTCATAAATGCTTGGATCCATTTGTTGGAGCTTCGGTTTCACGCTAAGATAGACAAAGGCGACTGTCAAAACGACATGCCCAACGAGTAATGTTAGAAAACCGGCGCTCCAACCAAGGACGATAAATAAGATGGCAAGTGATAATGCCATGACAATTTCGGCATTGATAACTGGTAGTTGTGTCACAAGTTCCATTGTCTGTTTCGCACGGTGGCGCATATAGAAAATACCGATAGCGCCTAATGTTCCTAAAATCGTCGCGACAGTCGCGGAACTAAAACCGACTAATAATGTATTCATTAATGCTTGCATCGCTGCTTGATTTTGGAATAATTTGACGTATAACTCGAACGTGAAATAATCAGCATCGGTAATAAATCCGACCGTCTGACTCGAGAGGAATGAAAAGACCATCAATAGAAAAATCGGCAAATACATAAGAAATAAGATGAAATAGACATACGTCTTCGCAAAGATTTTCTTTACCATATCGCGACCCGCTTTCCATCCTCAGATTTTGCAAATTTACGCGTGAAGAAAATCGAGATTGCAATAATGATTAACATGACGAGTGACATAAAGCTGCCGAGATTCCAATTGGTTTTATAAGCTTCATAAATCGCTTCTCCAAAGAGAATGATGTTATAGTCACTGAGGATATTGGGAATAACTTGTGACGAAATCGTTGGCATAAACACCATCAACGCACCACTGACAATACCTGGCATCGTCATCGGGATAATTACTTTAAAAAATGTTTGTGTCGGTGTCGCTCCTAAGTCTTGGCTCGCTTCGATTTGGCTCTTATCCATTTTTAACATCGTCGTGTATAAAGGCAAAATCACAAATGGTAAGTAATTATAAACAAGCCCAACCATGACGGCGACACCTGGAGCATTGCCCGAGTTGATGCCAAACCAATAAAGTAGATCACGCGTCGCCCATGTCCGAATCACGAAATTCACCCACATCGGCATGATGAAGAGCATGACGATCACGCTATTTTTATTGTATTTCTTATTGGCGAGAATCATCGCAATTGGGTAACCGATTAATAGACATATCGCTGTATTGGCAAGGGCATACAAAAATGAGAGCATTAAGACGCCAGGTTTCTCTGGATTTGCAAAAAATGCGGCCACGGCATCAAATGAAAATTGCCCCGCGCTATTTGTGAACGAATAAAATAAGATCACAAACACGGGGAAAATCACGAAAAAGATTAAAAAGAGAATATAAGGAAGCGCGAGGTATTTACGTTGAAATCTAAACTTCATGTTCGCCAAGATTCCCCCTAATCATTAATCTAATTTTACTCGTATCGATATTGATGCCGACTTCCGTCCCTTCTTCATACGTATATTCAGTATCCGCAACATAATCTTCTTCTTCATATGTCCGGGCAATCATTTGGTAATGATCGCCTTTCCAGACGCTTTGGATGATGCGTCCCGACACTTGCCCATCTTCGGGATTTCCGTTAAATTCAATCGCCGTAAATGGAATTTCAGCCGTGACGTCATATTCTTTAAGGTTATATTTAATGCCTTTTGGACCAATTAAATAGCCTTGTTCATCGAGTTTTGAACCACTGACAAGCTGCGTAACATCGACGTCAAACGTCGCATCGGATATCACTAATTGATTGCGATCGTTGAGCCATGCTTCTTTATATGAATTAATCATGAATTCTTTTTCCATAATATGAATATCATCGGCATCAAATGTGATTGCATATTTGTGTCCAACTTCATAGCGATGGACATCCTGGACGACAACTTCGGCTTTTCCGACCATCACGACATATTCATAATGAACACCTTTAAATACACGACTATGAACAATGCCATCAACAAAACCGTGCCCAAGTTCGACTAAGTAAATATCTTCGGGGCGTAAAATAACATCGAGTTTTTCATTGGTGACATAATCATGTTTCACCTCGAGCGTCCCCCCAAGAAAGCGAATTTTTCCGTTACCAAGACTTGTAGCATTATAAATATTCGATTCACCAATAAAGTTGGCAACATAAGCATTGATTGGTTCATTGTAAATATCCGTTGGGGTTCCTACTTGCTGAATTACACCATCTTTCATGACGACAATCGTGTCTGACATCGTTAAAGCTTCTTCTTGATCGTGCGTCACATAAATGAAAGTGATTCCGAGTTTTCGATGCATCTCTTTCAGTTCCATTTGCATCTCTTTGCGCATTTTTAAATCAAGGGCGCCCAAAGGTTCATCAAGTAGCAATATTTCGGGGCTATTGACAATCGCTCGGGCAATGGCAACGCGTTGTTGTTGCCCACCACTTAACGTCGTGACATCACGGTCTTCAAAATCTTCAAGATCCACGATTTTTAACGCCGTTAATACCTTGTCATCGATTTCATCAGCGGTATATTTACGATGTTCAACAATTGTTTGGCCATTCGAATCGATTGTCTTCACATCGACTTTCTTTAAGCGCAAACCAAACGCAATATTGTCATACACATCAAGATGCGGAAATAAGGCATAACGTTGAAAAACCGTATTCACGGGTCGTTGATAGGGTGGTAGTTTGGTAATATCGACACCGTTGAGAAGAATTGAACCTTGATTTGGAATTTCAAATCCTGCAATCATTCTTAATGTCGTGGTCTTGCCACAACCTGATGGTCCTAAAAAGGTCACGAATTCGCCTTTTTTAATCGACAAACTCAGATTATCGACAACCGTCGTTCCATCAAATTGTTTCGTAAGATTGTTAAGTTGAATGATGATGTCGTGCGCCATAGCGACCTCCTATAAAAATAAATAAGACAAACGCTTGGATAACCCGATGGTATATCCCCATTTGTCTAGCTCAAAATATAAATAATAATCAATGTAAATGCAATAAATTTGGTAAATAAATTATCGTTTATTTTCGCTACCTATTTCTCCTATGAAAATACGTGAGTGTAACACATACATACAATATGCGTTATTAATACTAATATTTCAATGTTTTAGACGCTACTTTATGAATATTCGTTTCTCGTGAAATGCGCTAGTAAAACGCAATGAATCTCGGGGTGAAATCAATCGCGAATTTTTTAAGTTTTTTTCATGATTTTTTCAATCTGTCGCAACCTTTTTACTGTCGGGAGTTTTTATATAGAAAACACGCGTTTTTATCGTCATTAATAGTGTTAAAATAATGAACGAGGTACTAGAGATGTCCGTAACTCTTATCTATGTTAATGAAATTCAATTGCGAGCACTTTATTTGCAAAAGACGCCGTTTATCATTGCCTTCATGCGTGACCATTGTCCTGACAGTATGTTTGCCATGGACTATTTTTTATGCCCATACATTAATGACTACCAAGACGACAAATACGTCTACGTATATGAATTTGAACGCAACGGTCATCTTGACGCTCTGACGATGACTTATAAAGATAGCTATCAAGCATTTCTTGATGAATATCATCTCAGCGCCAAAACAAATCCCGTCTTCGGATATCGGAATGGTCGCGTGCCTTCATTCCAGTATGTGATACCCCGAGGTGTGCTACCAAACATTGATAATTCAATTATCAAAGATAACTGTGTCATCTATAATGACACGGCAGTCGAAATCAGAGGAAAAATTTACATTGATGAAACATTCTTTGATGGAACGAGGCCGCTACAATATACAAGCGTCAATTTAAAAGGCCGCGAAATCGCAGCCTATCGTCGCCAAGTGATTGGTGAACTTCATAATGACCTTGCTAAATCTTTTTTTGATTATTATTTACCCAAATTAACTAAGCGGCTTTTAATCGATCAGTAATCGCTTGCGCGGCTTGATAAATATCTTCAATTGGTTCGTTAATGTAGAATTTACCATCTTCATAAACAATCTTACCAGCGATCATTGTCAGTTTAATGTTGCTTTTGGAACCTGAATAGACGATGTTTTTTACGATATTATTGATTGGCTGCATGTTCGGTTGCACTAAATCGATAATCGTTAAATCGGCATATTTACCATTGGCAAGAACGTCGCAATCTGTTAACCCCATGGCATTAGCTCCACCAACGGTCGCCATATGTAAAACATCAAGTGGATGCGCAGCAGTGGCATCGGCGAGTTTCGTTTTTTGGAGTGCGAACGTCAGCGTCATCTCTTTAAACATATCGAGGCAATTATTACTGGCTGGGCCATCGGTACCAATTGCCAGATGAATGCCCTCATCAAGCATCGTTTGAATCGGGGCAATCCCACTACCTAATTTGGTGTTTGATCCAGGACATGTAACGGCGTATAATCCCCGTCGTTTAAATAAATCGAGATCTTCTGATGTAAGATGGACACAGTGGAAACCACCACCACCGTAATCAAAGAGCCCCAGATTTTCAAAATACTGAGGTGGTGTTAATCCATGACGTTCAATACAACCGGCCACCTCGAGCGCTGTTTCGCTAATGTGCGTGAATATCGGGGTTTTTAGTTCGTGAGCAGCTTTCGCAAGCTCAATTAAGATTGTTTCACTCGTTGTGTATTCAGCGTGAAAGCCTAAGCGGTACGACACCAGTGGATGCATATTGTTTATGAGTTGATAATGTTCTTTCATCAGTGAAACGGATTCTTTAAAGCTATTAACTGTTCCAAGACATACCGTTCTAAAACCAACATCAATCGCGGCTTGAGCAACTGCTTCAGGATGATAATACATATCGAAGCAGGCGGTGATTCCGCTTGTTAAGTATTCCGCAAATGAGATTTTGGCAAGGGTATAAATGTCTTCCTTTGTTAATTTGGCTTCAAGTGGGAACACCGCTTCATAGAGCCATTCTTTAAGTGGTAAATCATCGGCAAAACTTCGTAAAAAAGTCATCGAAGAATGAGAATGGGCATTTTTGAAGCCGGGCATCACGACATTGCCATTCACATCAATGACACGGTCGAACGTGATATCATGATTAATAGATGGGCCGATGTAAGAAATCCGCTCATTGGTGACGATGATGTCACCAAAAAATAGTGCTTCATCTATCACCATTGTTAGGATTCGGGCGTTTTTCAATAATATTTTCATAAAAAACCTCTTCGTTATGTTATCATACAACGTTATGAATTGGTAAATAGATACGAATTCATCACCGAGGTATATCCAATATGTTCAAAGAATTATTCAAATCACATTTATGTCTTAAATCGCGATTGATCATCGCCTTAAAAATGATCATCGGCTTTATCATCGCCATCTTGATTGCGGAACTGTTTCAGCTTGAATACACTTACACTTCCGGCATCGTCGCCGTCATCGGTCTTGATTTGACAAGGCGCCGCTCAGCCCAGGCGGCGATTGTCTGGTTACTTGATTCACTATTAGCTGTCGGACTTGCGAGTTTGCTTTTCTTTTTACTCGGCTACAATTTTTGGGTGCTGATTATCTTTGTGACGATTCTCGTTCCGATAAGCTTTTTACTCGGCATTAAAGACGGCATTGTCATTGCCCTCGTTCTAATATCTCAAATCTACTTTGAACAAGATTTAATGTTTGCCTTCAATGCCATTTACGTCCTATTGATTGGTATTATCGTCGCTTTTATCTTTAACTTTGTAAATCCAAGATCAGACGCTTCAATCAACCAATCGATTGCCGCGATTGATCAAACGATTGACCAAATCATCCAAGATATCGCCTCAGGTGAACCGGTTGACTTTACCCATGTGAAGATGATGATTAAACAAGTAAAAGATAAACTATTTATCGACATTGAAAATCATTATTTCGTGCAAACGTCGCAACGTGAGGATTATGTGCGCATGCGACGAGGTCAGTTAATCGTGCTGGAACGTATCGCCCCAATATTAGAACATGTCGCCCCAATTACACAGAAAGAAATTATCATTAACTTCTTAAAGAAATTTGATGGTCGCATTGGTAATGATAACCATGCGAAAGATTTACGAGTGGAACTCCAGCAATTATTAACATTTTTCAAAAACGAGCCACTGCCAACCAGTCGTCATGAATTTGAAAATCGCGCCGAACTATATCACGTGTTATTACAACTTGATGAATTTCTTGATCTCAAGATGAAATATCACGATTTATATCATCAAGTAACACCAATCTCAAACCGTCGTTAATGTCGTTGCTGAACCCCATACGTAACTTGTTCGAGTCATCTCACCATTAAACCGCGTCCCATATATCCCAACATTTAGATATTCAGAAAAAGACGCATAATGATCATCTGTATAAACACATACCGGCGCCTCATCATATGATGTTGCTCCTTTACTAGTATCAAAACCATATTCATAGCAAACTACGCGTCCAACTCCCCGATTTGATGAGGAATAATTAGTTGTTAAAGCAATGTCAAGCTCATGATAAAGTGGAATTCCCATCCAATCAGTTGCATAAGGAACCGAAGTGACATAGCCATCGGTGCGCGTATATGATGATACGCATCGAGCATCTTCGCCAAAAAGCATATAAGCCTCGTAATAATTGCTTCGTGGAACATAATTCGCTGGCCAAGTATTAAATGCGACGTAATAAGCAGCAACATCGCGAGGATGTGTTTGTCGTGCCAGATCGACAAGTCCTGGGTTATTCGCAATATAATCGAACGTGTAATAAGTATATTGCTTAGTAGTTAAAACGCTATAAGTGGTGCCGTTATCTAAAATGGCAATCGGAACTTCAACGCTGACACCATTGACTAAAGTACCATCATAGGTGATTGGATTAATCCGCTTTAATTCAGTATTAGCGGTTAGATAATCATACGGTGTCAAGGTTCCATCATTTGTGTAACTAATGACGATGTTTTCAATCGTTAGTGCACACTGCGTTGTTTCAACTTTAAAATAATTACTATTTGATGCATCGATTGAAGTCTCAATCGTCGCTAATGAAAAATCAAGTTCAATCGTCGTACCACTAATCGGGGTCGCCCCAAACGTTACCATCGGTTTTGTGCCAGTTGTTCGATTCGTCGCGTAATTGATTGAAATATTTCTGATGCCAAGAAATGGACTCGTATTATAAAAAGCACCGGCAATCGTCCCATCGCCACTACCATTGACATATGGTAACAGTGTCATCAATTGATAATCGGTTCTCACTGCTCGATAATGTTCAAAGCTAATCGATTGCACATTGCTTGAACCGTAATTACCAGTGGCGTAACTTCCAATGTTGTAGCCACTAAATTCATTGAGCACGAATTCATAGTCACTCGATATATCACCAGTAATATCATCTTCATCACGGATTAATAGCTGCATCTTGACCGTACCGCTACTATTGATATAGCAATGGAGATAACCAGTGACTGTCACGGCTGTTCCCGAAAGCATATTAATTTTGTTGCCAATGCTCACTGTATTTTGTAAGTAACCAAAATATAATGGGACGGCAATCAGACCATCAATCATTACTTCGGCATTGCCGACACTGAGATAGTTGATTGTTTGGTTCACAATCTTCAATTTCCGAGCTCCCATCGCTTGGGCAGTTATAAATTCATCACTATACCGATTTGTGCCATTGTTCCAGAAGGCGCTCGTAGTTTCTAAAGTTATGACTGGTGAACTATTAGTGGCGTAGTCGATGGTGATACTTGGATTAATAAACTCAGGAAGATTATTATAAAGGACTGGTGTTCCACTCACAGTGACCACATTACCTTCAATAATGTCAGTGCGCGAGCTTTGATAGATGAGGATGCCACTGATACGATGACTAGCATCACTGCTTTGAATATAAAAATTAAAGTTGCTGCTTGAATCGATGAATGTCTTGGTGACCGTTCCCCACGTTTTGTAACTAGGCACTGATGACCCAAAATAAAGATCTTGATTGATATCATAAAGTGACGTGTATCCATTTTGACTGTCAAAGTAAAAATCACAATCAGTTACTTGCGTTGCTGCCGGATTAATGAAAGACGGTTGCCCTCCAGTGAAACGGTTAAAACCAATTAAAGCGGAAAGTAGTAATAGCTGAATGATGATTGAGGAGAGTATTAATTTCTTCATAGTTCAATTTGATAAATTGTCATAGTGTGATTATATCTAATATAGTTAGTTTTCGGGATAAAATAATTTTCTAAAACTATTGCAACTTAAGAAATAACCTTTTTTGTTGCTGGTGATAAACATTTTTTAATGATCTTCGATAAAAATCTTTTCCTGATCTAGATTACGCTTGTCGTTTATAAAAGTAATTAATTCACAATCTCGTCTCAATGTTAAGATGCTGGTAGATATTGTTACATCATCTTGCGAACTCTCTACAACAAAAAAGCAGTCGCGTTTTATAACAGGACTGCCAATAGTATTCGTACGTTATTCGCTATAAATTTTGCTTCGATTTCTCGTAATCAGCGACAAATGCCGCGATACCCTTATCTGTTAAGGGGTGCTGAATGGCTTGTTTTAAGACAGCATAAGGTACGGTGGCAATATGTGCTCCTGCCAAAGCCGAGTCACGAAGATGAAGCGGGTGGCGGATACTGGCACTGATAATTTCCGTTTTGAAGCCATATATATCGAATACTTCACGAATTTGACGAATAAGATCAATGCCATCATCGCCGATATCATCAAGCCGACCAACAAACGGGCTCACATACGTCGCTCCAACAGTGGCCGCCATCAAGGCTTGCGCAACACTAAACACAAGCGTCACATTTGTTTTAATCCCGAGTTCAGTCAGTGCTTTTACAGCCTTCAAACCTTCAACATTCATCGGGATTTTTACAATCATATTGGGATGGATTTTAGCAATGACTTTGCCTTCTTCTATCATCGCACTTGCCTCAAGCGAATTGACTTCACCACTTATCGGACCATCGACAAGCGAAGTAATCTCTTTGATGACATCTTCAAAGCGTCGTCCTTCTTTTGCAATTAGTGAAGGATTAGTCGTAACTCCTTTAAGAATACCCCAAGCAGCTACCTCGCGAATGTGATCAACGTTTGCAGTATCAATAAAAATTTTCATGTTTTTCTCCTAGGAATAGTAGAAACTTATTACATATATATTAGCAAAGATATATTTAACCGTTAAGGTACTTAATCAATTTCAAGTTGG
>CAZXCV010000022.1:0-14281 GCA_964639215.1 uncultured Staphylococcaceae bacterium | reverse complement strand
GAGTTTTCTTTAATGATGCCTTCAATTAAGTGACTAGGCACTTCTTGATAGGAATCGAATTCACGATTGAAGAAACCAGTGCCTTGCGAAAGGACGTGGAGATTAGTCACGTAATCAAGAATCTCAGATTCAGGAACAAGAGCAACGATTTCTTGAATCTCGTTAGCACGTTCGTCCATACTCATGATGCGCGCTCGACGTTGGTTAAGATCATTCATGACATTACCAGTGAAGTCATTACTGACACTGATGGTGATTTTCATGATCGGTTCTAAGATTGTCGGTGAGCATTTCATATAAGCTTCTTTATAAGCGAGAATCGCCGCCATTTTGAAGGCGAGTTCGTTACTATCAACACTATGGTATTTACCATCGAGGAGAACGGCTTTCATGCCTAAGACGGGGAAGCCCGCGAGCAAGCCTTGAATGGTCGATTCAAAGAAACCTTTTTCAACCGCGGGAATGTAGTTTTTAGGAACAGAACCACCGAAAATTTCTTCGGTGAATTCGTTTTTATCACTACCACTTGGTAAGAATTTCATTTCAACAACACCATAGAAACCACTACCACCTGATTGTTTGACATAGCGACCAGGTGCCGTTGCTTCTCTACGAATCGTTTCACGATAGTTGATTTTGGGCGCAACAGTGTCGACTTGGATTGCATACATGTTCGCAATTTTTTCGAGGACATACGCTAAGTGCGAGTTACTTAAACCACCAATCAGTAGTTGCTTCGTTTCGGTATTGCGGGTCACGACGAGAATCGGATCTTCGGTTTGCATCTTATTAAGTGATGCTCCAAGTTTTTCTTCGTCTTTAGTGTTTTTGGCAATGACCGCGCGGTAATAAACCGCAGTAGGATATTTGGCTTTCGGGTATGTGATTGGTTTTGTCTTATCGCATAACGTATGACCAGTCGTCACACCATCGAGTTTGGCAAGGGCGACAATATCACCAGCGAATACTTTATCAACGGGAATTTGCTTGCTGCCTGAGAGGAAGTACATCTGGGAAACCTTAAACGTATTTTGAGTATTCGGACAATAAATCTCATCACCCAAACTGATCGTGCCTGAACATACCTTAATGATGTTGGTCGTTCCTTTATATTGGTCGAGCATCGTCTTGAAAACGTAAGCGCTGAATGGTTCGGTTGAGACAGTGTGACGAATATTTTCGCTACCATCACTCGCTTTAACGACATATGGTTTTAATTCATTGGGATTTGGGAGATATTCAATCATCATCTCAAGCATCGTATCAAGACCGATATCCTTCAGTCCGCTACCGACGAGAACAGGCGTTAAATCACCTGATAAAACAGCGGTATGTAAGCCACGATGGATTTCCTCCATCGATAATGCTTCGCCGCTGAAAAACTTTTCTAGTAAAGCTTCATCGGTGACGGCCACTTGTTCGGCGATGATGTTATGGAGTTCCATCACTTTTTCTTTCTTATCGTCATGAATCGGTTCTTCGACGCATTCACTGCCGTTATGGCGTCTGGCCTTCAGCGAGATAATGTCGATGAAACCATCGAAGTTATCAAGATGACCGATTGGATAGACAAACGAAATCGCTTGTTTGCCGAGTTTTGTTTTGATTGCTTCTAATAACGCTTCATATTTAATTGATTCTTTATCGAGTTTATTGACGAAGATGAAGGTGGGAACACCGTGTTTCCGTAAGAAGTTATAATGTTTGACGGTTCCGACTTCTAAACCTTTTTGAGCATCGATGACAAGGACAGCTCCTTTAATCATGTCAAGGACCCCGATGATTTCATAAATGAAACTATCGTTACCAGGCACATCAATTAAGTTAAGTTTAAAACCGTTATATTCGATCGGAACAATTGCCATGTTACATGAACTGAGGCGGTTCTTTTCTTCAACGGTATAATCACTGATCGTGTTTTTTCTTTCAATCGAACCCTTCGGTGTTTTATATGAAAGAGCGGCTAATGATTCAATTAGTGTCGTCTTGCCGGAGCCCTGATGGCCCAAGAAAATAATATTGCGGATTTTTTCCGATTCGTAAATCATATAAATATTTCCTTCCTAAAATAGTTACACTTTTAATTCTTTGAGTTTTTCTAATGCTTTGGCGAAGATGACTTCGCGGTCGCAATTGGTAACGTCGATGTAGTGGCGTGGTAACACTTCGGGTTCGGCGCGCCATTTATTGACGTAGCTTTCAAATTCATCAACATCTTGGAGGGGGTGGGTCAGATGGACCGGGTGGCGGTTTTGGTAATATTCACGATACATGAAGCGCTCATAGAGCACATCGATATCCCCGGTTAGATACAAGAGAGTGACATTAGTTTTGTGAAGTTCACATTCGCGTTTGATTTTTTCGAGTTCTTCCGAATGAAAGTTGGCTTCGAGGATGACGCTACCATCAACTTTGCTGACGCGATCAAGAATGTGGATGAGGATTTTAATCGTCGCGGTTGATAATTTTTTGTTATCATCCCGTTCGCTATATTCGATTTCTTCGCTCAGTAATTCTTTGATGCCTTCTTTCGTAAAATAAGGGATTTTAAAATGATCCGAGAGATTTTTCGCTAGCGTTGACTTCCCGGAAGCCAAATCGCCAGCGATTACAATGATGCGGGACATATTATCATGTTATCTTCCTTTGCTTATATTTTATTTATTCTAACATGTTACATATACAAATATAAAGTATCTTTGAATGCGCTTCCTTAGTGAGTTTCCTAGTAAAAACGATGCTTTTTTATTCGATTTATCAGTTCTGCTATATAACATTTATTAGCAATTGGAATTAGAATATTACCATGACGAATATTTATCATGATGATGTCAAAATCAAAAGCGTCTTCAATTATCGACGCGCGTTAGTGTTTATCTGTTACAAAAATATTGCCGGTTTAACATGCAAGACCCGCCAGTTTACTGGCGCGGTCACCATCGCAAGATTCAAGTTAAAACAAGAGAAACGTGTTCAAATTGAATTGACGGTTAATGATGGAAAAGCGAAACTAGTCGCCGTTAAGGATGGGATGCTTAGTGTACTCATGGAAGCTGAAAACTATCAACATAAAACCATAACTTTAAATAGTGGAAAATATCGCCTTCGGGTCGTGGCCGTTGATGCAACGTTCACATTGACGATGACTAACGTTTAATAAAGACGTCGTTAGCGACGCGATTAACGATGATAAATGTCGTGCAACGCGACAGTTGTTTTAATGTTGGCGCACCGACATAAGTGCATGTCGAACGTAAGCCACCCAGGATATCTTTAATCGTGATGTCGACTTGACCACGATACGGAACATAGACAGTGCCACCTTCCGCGGTCCGATAATCATATACTTCTTTGAATTTTTTCTTCATCGCCGTTTCACTGCTCATCCCATAAAATTGGACACGCTTATAAATTTCAATGATCGGTTCGTGAGTAATTGGGTTTAACTTATTAGTTAAAATGTGTTCTTCAATGACTTCGCCATGACCTTCTTCATGACCAGCGAACATGCCACCCAGCATAACAAAATCCGCGCCAGCGCCCATCGCTTTCGCAATGTCACCTGGATTGGCGCAACCACCATCGCTAATAATGTGGGCACCAAGACCATGGGCAGCATCAGCGCATTCAATCACGGCTGATAACTGCGGATAACCAACCCCAGTTTGTAATCTCGTGGTACAAACACTGCCAGGACCGATTCCGATTTTAATGATATCGGCACCACGGAGTATCAGTTCTTGGGTCATATCACCAGTCACGACGTTTCCAGCGATTATCGCGTGGGCGGGATATTCGTCACGAATCTTTGAGACATAGCGGCCGAAATGTTCACTATAGCCATTAGCAACATCAATACAAATAAACTTTATTTGTGGGTAAGCACTTAAGACGCTTTGCAACCGGGTATGATCACACTCGCTTGTCCCGGTGCTAACCGCAAAGAAATCGGGATTTAATTTATCAATGTAAGGTAAAAAGTCCGATACTTCATAAGTTTTGATCAAGGTGGTAAAAAGGTGATGCTCTTGTAAGGCAAGCGCCATTTCTAGCGTTCCGACGCCATCCATATTTGAGGCCATTACCGGAATGCCTGACCATTCAAACTTCGCATATTTGAATTTGAATTTTCTTGTTAAATCAACATCTTTGCGACTTTTGAGTTCTGAACGTTTTGGTCGAATCAAGACATCAGAAAAATCAAGTTTAACATCGGCTTCAATCCGCATTAAGCATATCCTCCAATGATGGTATAACTTTGTGACACCTTATATTATATTCTCATGCATATTGTTAAGTTATTTCTTTTTAATAACTGCACGAAAAAGGTCATTCATTATCTATAATAGTAGTGGTCAAACAATCACGGAGAAACATATGCGTCATTTTGGAGTTGTCGCTCGCGGCGTGCGTCTTCCTGTCATTACCCCGGGGACTGATTTAGTCACCCTTGTCACGGAGACGTTATTCAAAGCATTAACTGAAGAGAAAATCGCCGTTAAAGACGGCGACATCATTGGAATTACCGAATCGATTGTCGCGCGGAGTCAAAGTAACTATGCGAGTAGTGCGGCCATCACCAAAGATGTGCAGACTAAACTCGGAGGTGGAACGATCGGCGTCATCTTCCCGATCATGAGCCGCAATCGCTTTCTTGGGATTCTAAAAGCCATCGCGAAAGCTGCGGACAAAGTCATTGTCCAGCTCAGTTATCCGCGAGATGAAGTTGGTAATGCTTTATGTGATATTGATGCTATTGAATCACGGGGCATCAACCCCATCAAAGACGTCTTTCTAGAATCTGAGTTCCGTGAATTAATCGCAGAACCATTATTACATCCATTTACTGACATTGATTATCCTGCCTTATATAAAAACGTGGCTCCCAACATCGAAATTATTTTTGCTAATCAGGTCGAAGCCATCTTATCTTACACGCACAAAGTCATCGTCGCCGATATCCATTCGCGGCAACGAACAAAACGGCTACTTAAAGAGAAAGGCGCGCGGATTGTCCTCGGACTTGATGAGCTATTGACAAGGAGCGTCGATGGAAGTGGCTATAATGAAACTTATGGTGTTTTGGGAAGTAATTTTGCGAGTGACGATAAACTGAAACTTTTCCCACGTGATGGCCAGCGCATCGTTGACGCCATCAGTCAAAAATTTTATGAAAAATATCGGTGCCATGTTGAAGTGCTTATTTATGGTGATGGAGCATTTAAAGATCCCGTCGGTCATATCTGGGAATTAGCTGATCCGGTCGTCGCGCCCTTTTATACATCTGGCTTAGCGGGAGTGCCCCATGAGTTAAAATTTAAATATTTATCAGATACGAAGTTCGCCAATCTATCAAGCGAAGCCGCGAGCGTAGCGATGAAAGCTTATATTAAGGATAAGCAAGAACAAAAAATAGACGCCTCATCATCGCTTGGAACGACACCGAGACGAATCCGTGATCTCGTTGGAAGTTTATGTGACTTAACGAGTGGAAGTGGCGACAAAGGGACGCCTGTCATTTATATCAGCGGTTACTTTGATAAATATCATGATGAATGATTAATTTATCGTCAGACATGATAAAATAACACCCAAGCGAGGTAAATTATGAAACATAAGGTGTGTTTACTAAGTGAACTTGAGGCAAAGAAAAAACTTCGGGTGCTAGTGAATGAGCGCCCAATCCTGCTCGTGTGGCATGAAAAGCACGTTTATGCCCTAAACGATAAATGCCCACATAAAGGTGCACCGCTATCACCAGGCACATTTAGCGATGGTGTCATTCAATGCAAAGAACATGGCCTACGAATTAATGTGACGACGGGACAAGTGGTTCCAAGTCTTAAAGCCAAGTTACTCGTTCCAAGCAAAGATGCCCAAAGTGTCCGGACGTTTCAAGCCATGGTCGAAGGTGACCATGTTTATATTGAATTATAAGGAGAAACAATATGAAAGCTCGTGATTTTCGAAAATTTGCCCGGGAGATGATGCAGCGTCATACGGCATACGTGATGGTGGCGTTTGTCATCTATGGTGTGATTATGTCAGCCCTATCAGGGACACTTGCCGGCGTCATCTTATTAGGTGGTCCCTTAACGTTAGGACTTGTCATTTTTATTAAAACGTTATTTAGAGAAGATAAGGCTGAATTTGAAACGCTATTTAAAGGGCTCGATCACTTTATGCCCTCAATGATAACTTATATTATCGAAAAACTATTTATTCTGCTCTGGTCACTCTTATTTATAATTCCTGGCGTCATTAAAATGTATGCTTATTCGATGAGTATGTATTTGCTTGAAGAAGACCCGACACTTGAACCCACGGATGTCCTAAAGAAAAGCCAAGCGATGATGCGTGGTCATAAGTGGCGATTATTCTGCCTCGACTTTAGTTATATCGGTTGGCTACTCTTAAGCCCATTTACCTTCGGTATCTTGTTACTTTGGATTATTCCATGGATGCAGTTGGCGCGCTATAAATTCTATCTTGATTTAAAAGAACACGCGGTCGTTGATGTTGTCGACATTCGACAAATTCGTTAATCCGTTTATCTTAATAATACTGGAGGGGGGAACCCCTCTTTTTTGTTGTGTGATGATTTTTACGATCACAATTTAAAAAGATAACTAAAGTGGCTAAAAAAAGCCAAAAAGAGCAAAAACAACTGATGGTTGGTAGCAAATACAACTAACGTTCTAGAAAAACACCGATTTGCAACCATTAGTCGCTTATAATTTAAGGGATGGAACCCTAGAATAATGGCGAAAGGAGGATACATCACATGACTGAAAGTTTTGGAGCTCGCTTAGCTCGTATCCGCAAAAGCAAAAATTTAACCCAAGAAGAAATCGCCGATAAGTTACACGTTTCCTCACAGGCGGTGTCTAAATGGGAGTGCGATGCCTCATATCCTGATATCGATGGCTTACTCGCACTATCCGATGTTTTAGATGTAACAGTGGACGAACTCGTTGGGAAAAGCAAAGAAACACCACGACTCGTACCAACCGAAGAACGTAAAGACATCAAGCATCTCGTCTTAAAAGTCGTCGTCGATTCCAAAGATGGCGATAAAGTTCGAGTCACTATCCCCGTCTCATTATTAAAGATCGTGACTGACGCTGGTGTCGGGATGCCCCAAATCAATGGTAATGAGGCTTTAAAGAACATTGATTTCAAACAAGTGCTTGCCCTAATTGAACAAGGGGTGATTGGCAAGCTCGTCGAAGTTGACTCAGCCGATGGCGACCACGTCTACGTCGTCGTCGAATAATGATTGTCAAAGTATTACCTCGTGGCGGCCCCTATATTCGTCTCTGGCTACCACTAGGCGCCTTACGGTGGCGCTTCATCTATCGCATGATTGATAAAAACGAACATTCAACGTTTGATTTTAACGAGTTATTAAACATCGCGAAGCCGCTATTAAAAGCGATCAGAACATATGTGCGCCAACATGGTCATTTTGATTTAGTGAAGATTGAAGACCACGAGGGAACAAAAATTCAAATCCGGATCTAACGCTTGATGACCGAACACGAAGAATGTGCTTTAATAATGGTGATTACACGATGGACATTAAAGCACTTTTCTTTTTATTAACAGGTTTTAACTACCGTGACGATGAGCAATTGGTCACCTATGTTTTTATTACATTCAAACAAATCATCACGTATTTATTAAGTGTGCTCCTGACGGTTGTCTTAATCACACTATTAGCATTTGGCTATGTCCCGATTGAAGGTGGCGGCATTAATAATCCTGCTGCGACGATTGCCTATGTCTGGGGTCATGGGCTTTTGGTGGTCAGCTTACCAATCCTTGGCATTTTTTTATTGCTCCATGCAATCTTGATTATCAAAGCCCGTCGTCCGAAGTTATGGATTTACTTTGGTGTGATTGCGACTGTCCTCGGGTTATTTAACATCTTAATCAGCCTCGTTGACCTTGTGACAATCATGACACCCTGGTTTATTTATTAAGAGGTCGCTCATCATGAATCGTAATGTTCGCTTATCAATCATGCTAAAAATCGCACTAATTATCGTCATATTGATTGGTGTTAGTTCTTCAATCTTCTTTGCGTCTAGCTTTACGAGTGGTGTGAAAACCTTAATGTTTTATACATTACAAAGCAACATCTTTGTCATGGTTATTGAGGTGGTGTTTCTCATCAATCAGATTCGTGTTTATCATGGACGTGCTTCTTTTATCACGGACAAGTGGCGCACTGCTAAATATATACTCGTGTGCGGTGTGTTACTGACGTTTGTGGTGTTTGGTTTATTGTTGACACCGGTCTTGCCAATCGCATATACGTTTTCAGTCACAAGTATTTCCTTGCATTTCATCGCTCCGCTAATTGCCATCACTGATTTCTTCTTGTTTGATTATAAAAAACAACTGAGCGTCCGCACGATTGCATTAACGATCATCCCGCCGTTATATTATTTATTATTCGTGCTTGGATGCATTGGACTCGGAATTCGTTTTCCACCAGATAACAAACTCGTCCCTTACTTCTTTCTTGATTATGAACAGTTTGGCTGGTTTTCATTCACAAGTAACGGGATTGGTGTTGGATATTGGATTATAATACTAATGATGCTGTTACTCGGTATCAATTTAGTGTTAGTGGCTATTTCTAAGAAAATTCGGGTGGAGAAGATGGACATTAATTAGTTTTGGTTTTAACGTCAGTTATATTTAACAAAGGATAGAAACAAGTAAACGACTTGACTTGTTTTGGATAAATTATCATGGAAAATCGCAATGCTTTATTATTTGGTCTTCAATTAACGGGCGACGATGAATTTAATGATTCGCTCGCCGAGTTAGAAAACCTCGCGTTAAGTTGTGGCTACACCACGCTTGAAATCATGACCCAAAAAAGTGAGAAAATCAGCCCGCGCTTTTATATTGGTAGTGGCAAAGTCATTGAACTCAAAGAACGAATTGCCATCATTAAGGCTGATCTCGTCATCTTTGATCAAGAACTGTCGCCGATTCATTATCGGAACCTTGAGGAAGCGCTTGAAGTCAAAGTGCTTGACCGCACGATGCTCATTTTAGAAATATTTGAATTACGCGCCCACTCACCAGTTTCCAAATTACAAGTTTCACTTGCGCGTGATCAATACATGCTCCCTCGCATTATTGGACAATACCGTGAACTGTCACGGCAACGCGGGGCGACTTCGACAATTGGCGGGCCAGGTGAACAAAAACTCGAACTCGAACGCCGGCGGTTACGGGATAACATTACGCGCGATCGTAAAGAACTTGCCAAACTCGTGAAACAACGTCGTGTCCAGCGACAACGTCGAATTGACTCCGGCACCTTTACCGTTGCTCTCGTTGGTTATACTAACGCTGGTAAATCAACGTTACTCAATCGGCTTTATGAAGAATCACGGCTTGAGATTGCCGGTGATAAACGCGTCTATGTCGAAGACCAATTATTTGCGACGCTTGAAACTTCATCACGCCTAATCGTCATGCCTAACAATCGGCGCTTTATCGCGATTGATACAGTCGGCTTTGTCCGACATATGCCCGCGCACCTCATCGCTGCTTTCCGCTCAACGCTCGAAGAAATTACCGAAGCGGATTTAATCGTGATGGTGATGGACGGCGCTGCCCATGACATGAAAGCCCAAGGTCGCGTCGTGACCAAAGCCTTGACAGATATTGGAGTCCAAGACAAACCATTTTTGTTCGTGCGCAATAAAATTGATCTTGTTGGTAATTTACCTAAATCAATCAAAGACGAAAACATCATTGATGTCTCTTCAACTAAAGGAACGGGTTTTATTAGACTGATGGCGCGCGTCAGCGTCGCGATGGATTTTTTATATGAAGAAGTGGTGCTGGCCATCCCTTACGATCGCCAAGATCTCATTGGTGTGCTTCACAAAGAAGGATTTACATTTCACACTGATTACGGGGTAGATAAAATTACGATTGACGCTGAAATCCCGAAGCGCTGTCTCACAAAATACATGCCATTTATCGTAGCCATGGGTGACCAGGCTGAATACCATCCTTCATAAAATAATGGCGTTTTTGCTATTGAATTTATAGATAACTACTTAACTAGTGGCGTCTTTTGAAATCCCTGACGATTTTGAGAACCCCAGCCACCATCACCTTTTAGTGCTGAAAAAGTTGCCTTGATCCGATGAAGGCTCATTATCTGGCGGTAGCCAAAGTTTTCAATGATGCAAAAACCAATCAAGATCAATACTTCTTTAAATGAATAGAAGGTTGATTTTCTTTCTGAGATAAAAAGAGAGAAAAGTGAGATCACGAGACCAAACGCGATTGTGGCGACGAATAATAAGATGAGCAAAGGTAAATTCAAGATACCCATGAATAGGGCAATCATAATCGCGATATAGGCACTTGCTTCAATAAACGGACCCATCATTTCAAACATGAAGAAATAAGGAAAGCCGAGCATCCCGGGCTGTTTGTAACGCGGATTGAGTAAGATGCGCCGGTGCAAACTTAAAATATCAAGAAGACCACGCTGCCAGCGATTGCGTTGCTTCAAGAGACTTTTATAATCGCTCGGTAATTCCGTATAGCAATTGGCATGATGAACATAGCTAACGCGGTAATATCTTTTTTCAAGTAAGGCTTGATATGTTAAGCGGACGACAAGTTCCATGTCTTCACCCACCGTATCTTTTTTGAGTTTGCCTAAGATGGTTAGGTATCCGCCACTGCTAAGTAAATCGCTGCGCCGAAAAATACCAAATGCCCCTGAAATAATAAGTAGTGACCGCAGTGATGACCAACCAATTCGGCCACTTGTAAATGCACGTAAATATTCCAATGTTTGAAACCGGACTAATAACGGACGTCCCAAACCACTTTTTTCAATCTTGCCACGGTCGACAATTGAGCCATTGACGGGAATGATGTTACCGCCTAAAGCGATAAAGGGTAGATCATCATCAAGCGTGACGCTCATCAGTTTCAGTAATGCGTTTTCTTCAAGTAGTGAATCAGCATCAATCCCACACACATAAGCACCTTTCGAGGCGTTAATGCCTAAGTTTAAGGCGTCGGCTTTACCACCATTTTCTTTATCGATCACGATAAGATTAGGAATAAGTGGATTGACGTAGACACCGCGTAGTGGTTGTGTGGGTAGCGACTGTTTGAAAAATGGATGTTTACGTTCGAGTTTAAAGTGAGAAATCAATACATCAATCGTTTGATCTTTTGAACCATCGTTAACAACGATGACTTCATAGTGAGGATACTTAAGATTCAGTAAGGATGTGACGCTTTCGACGATGCTTAACTGCTCATTATAGGCAGGAGCAATAATTGAAATGCTCGGTAATAAACCGTGTTCGAATAATAATGTCGCACGCTTGATATGCCAAAGTCGTTCTGTTTTCATCGCGCCAAATAATGAAACGAGTAGAAGGAGAAGATAAATGCCATTTGCACTTAAAAAGTAACCGGCCATGATGTGGTTGAGACGGACCACATAAAGGGTCAGTGGCTGCGAACTATTTAATAATTCACTGAAATTAGTGATTAGAGTAATTACAGGCATTAATAAGATTGCCACAATAATCCAAGTGATAATCCAGCGTCTTTTCCCTTTATCAAATATGGCTTTCTCACGGGGTGTCTGTGGTTTTGGTTTTTTTAATAAGCCGAGTTCGGCTAATGTGAGTTCATTAAGATAAATGCTAAATTGATTAAGTAAGTAATCATCTTGAGAAGCGGCTTTTTTTAGTAGTGGCAGCAATGGAAGAAGAATATCACGACCTTGGTGCTGGTTAATAAAGTCAAGGAGATCTTCGATAATGTGCAGTTCGAGCATTTTACTAATTAACGGATGAATGTACCGATATTCAGGATTCGTCATTCTGACGATGAGATAATCAAGTTGGTGACTTAAAACGCGGGCAAGCGCCTGCCGTTCATATTCTTTTGTCAATAACGGATAACGAGCGAGCACTTTTAAAAGAAGTTGTTTTGCATCGAAGATAATCCGTGATAAAGAAGCGACGATTTCTTCATCTAGGGTGTCGCCATCTAAGGCGCTGATGAGATAATCGACCATCGCTTCGGTTGTAACACTGCTCGTAGCACGAAGGGCATAGCGGCGTACATCAGCATGGTCATGCCGTAAATACTGTTCAACTAACAATTCCTGTGGATGTTGAATGCAAAGCGCTTCAAGGGCGCGAATGCGCAAAGCATCTTGATTAGATTGATGAACGATGGCTAAACAATAATCACGCCAGAGCGGATCATAGACTTGTTTGGCAATATCAAGAAGTAATAAGTGAATCTCGATGCGTTCGTCAGAGCGGTATCGTAAAAGCATTGGTTTAAAATACTGATATCGATTTTTAATCAAGGCAGTCAGCCAATGATTAAATTCAGAATCAACTTCATCAAGAAAGTTACATAGAAACGCTAAATCTTTTTCATTCAGTTTAGTATCAAGCGCATAGGCTAATAAGAAACGCGCTGAAGCGTTTGGTTCGCGGTACATCCGTTTTTTTAAGGCTTGATACGCCTTATCAGTTTTTAACGCACCGACATAACTAATCGCCACTTTACGAATTGAGGCCAGGGGATGATGTAAATTTTTAAATTGACGTTTGACAAACCGACGTTTCATTAAATCAGCGATGATACGAGCACGAACATCATCTTCGATTTGAATTTGTGTTTCGATATCGAGGAGCACATCAAAAAAACCACGAATTCGCCTTGGTAAACGAATGTCACTTCCATCATAATAACGGGCATAAAATAAATCACGGGCGAGTTTTTGCCGTCGTCCTTCACCTTTGTGGACGTAAGCTTGAATGATGATTGCTAATATTAAAATAAGACAAACACCGAAAAAGATGCCAAGGATAATCAATGCCTCAGGAAGTGTTAACATCGTACCCTACTTCTTAGCGCGGAGCCGCTGCACATGGCCAAGTAATTCCTCAGGGATGATCGGCTTTTCGAGCATGAGATCAACATTGAGCAAATTGGCACGCCTGATGTTAGCAATCGTTTTACTGTGTGACACCATAATAAATGGTGTATTTGCCAAATCAGGGTGTTCATTAAGTGTTTGTTTAAATGCAAATCCATCAATTTTAGCAAGGTTTATTTCCGAGATAATCACATCAATCGCTTGTTGTTCAAGAACTGGTAAGGCTTCGGTCACACTAGCAACGGTGACCACCTGATAATTAATCCGTTTAAAAATACGGGTGAGCATATTACGATTGATATCATCTTCATCGATTAATAAGATAACACCATCGACTAATGCATCTTCAGGTAGAGTTTTTTGTCCGATTTGGGCTTTTCCTGTGCGCGTTGCAAATTTTAACCGCTTTTCTAATTCCGTAAGAATCACGCGGCTTTTTTCTTCGAGGACGATATCATTCTTTAGTTCGTTTAAAGCTAAAAAAGAGCTTGAAACAGTGACTTTCTCGATGAATAGCGTCGAATTATTGACGATATTTCGTAGTTTTAATGCGAGCGCTAAGAGTCGTTCTGGTGTTGTGGTTTTTTGATATAACAGGACATATGGTCCATTAAGTTTGATCATCACATCATCAGTTTGTTTCACTTCGCTTAGATGATACTTTAAGTGACGGAGAGACTCATCACCAGTTGTTTTACCATACTTATCATTTAGTTGTTGAAGCTGATCGATTTGCACAAGCAAAAAACCACGAGTGTACGGTGGTAGCGGGTTATTCACTAATTCCGATAGCATCAGTTTACGAAAGTAGTTTTCGTTATATAATTCCAGGGTATTTTCCTTTAAGAGCGAATCATCTCGTTTTGCCAAATCATATTTTAATTCGGCAATCTTTTGATTCAACTGTTGTTTCTCAAGTTCTAACGCTTGTTTCTGTTTGTCGATATCGACGAGTTGTGCGGTATAAATTGAAGGAAGCTTGAGCCCGTACTGTTTTTGATAAACGTGGACAAGTGGTTCTAACAAAACGAGGAGATTAGAACCACCTCTAGCGTAAAGATGCTTGAATAGTGATTCGTAAAAGCGATAATCGGTCAATGTTGTCATCGTCAACTCGAGGGTTACTTCGTTGATAGCCCAAGGACCATCTTTCAATAGATCAAGAACAGCTGATTTTGAATAGTCTTTTAATAAGGTGATCACGACGTGATTGGCGATTTCTGTGTAGTTAAACTCCTTATTGCCCTTGGCATCATAACGAATAACTTGGTGTGTATTATAAAAATCGAGGCGGTATTCCCGTTCAAG
>CAZXCV010000021.1:0-15204 GCA_964639215.1 uncultured Staphylococcaceae bacterium | reverse complement strand
ATCGAACCCGCGGTCTCCTCCGTGACAGGGAGGCATGTTAACCGCTACACCACTGATCCAAACGTGATGAACGCAAAATAAATAATAACATTTGTTATTATGTTGTCAATTGGAAAAGTGGTGACAACGATAAAGTTAATGACTATCGATAAAACGCGTTAGTGGCGCTAAAGGTAAGAATCCGACATTTTTAGCGGCTTCTTTACCATTGACGAATAAAATAAGCGTGGGAATCGAATAAACGCCAAATTCACCAGCGAGTTCGGGGAGCATGTCGACATTTAATTTGATGACTTTAGCGTTGGGTGATCCAGCATCATATTGCTCGAGGACTGGACCTTGCATTTTGCAGGGACCACACCAGTCAGCGTAAAAATCAACGAGTGCTTTCCCTTCTTTAATTGCATCACGGAATTCTTGTGCATTTTTAACTTTAATAATCATCGGGTGTTTCCTCCTAGGTGATTAGTAAGACCAGTAATTCATAGATGCCATACAATACGACGAAGTGGAGTGGGTAGAACGCATAACTTCCATATTGGAACCACGTTTTGTTATAACCACGTCGTCCGGTATAAGCAAAGATGAAGATGGCGGCGACGAATGAATACGTTTGTACACTCATTCCCATCGGAACTAAGGACCTATCTATCAATTGCATAATATACCAAATTAAGTTAATACTTAAAAGCCAAATGCTTGCATATAAATTCAGCTGTTTTTGATATTGTGGCGTTAAGGTAAAACCAACAAAATTGACATTGTATTTAGCTGTTTGTTTCTGTAAATACCAGTTTGCTAAAAGCTTGGTGAGATAAAATCCAACAATCATCGTAATCCCATATAGCAAATAGTCCATTTTAAATGGGGCACTTAGCGATGAATAACGAATGAAGATGGCAATACCTATGGGTGCTAAAGCAGTAATTTTCCACCATTTCTTTAGGCGCAAACAATAGATGATTGTCGCCCCGAGTAGTAAATCGACAAAAATATTACCAGCAAGGACATTTATGTGTAAAAATTCGTTAATGACATAGATGGCAACACCCACAAAAACACCCATGAACAATAACCTAAGTAAATACTTAATGGGATGGCGACTATGAACAATGCCTTCGCTGATCATAAAGGCGAATAATGGAAAAGCAATGCGCCCGATTAGTCGTAGCAGATTATAGACGATGCTACCCGGCCAAAATGCAGCGACGATGATGACACCAGTATGATCAATTAACATTGTGACTAACGCAATAATTTTTAAATGAAAACTATCGAGTTGCAGTGGTTTTTTAATCATGTTAAAACATCCTTATGATGAAATCAGTTCCGATAACTGAAAATACAAACGAGACGAGATTATTCGTTATATGAGCATACATTGCGATCGCTAAGCCTTCTTTTTCGTAGACATAACAAAAGATAAGACCAGCGATGAGGTAAAATGGGAGATTCAACAATTCATTAATTAAATTGGTGGTCGTAAAGTCAAAGTGGATTAACCCAAAAAAGACGAGTGTAACACCGTAGGCAACTAGGCGGTTGAAGCGACCAAGTAGACCAAAGAGACCAAGGCGATAAGTTATTTCCTCGCATACTGGACCAGCGATGACAAATGCGATAAATGAAAAGAGCGGATAATTGCGCATTATGCTCGTTATCGTCGATTCATTTGCATTGTCACTTAGATTGATTTCAAATACAAGATAAAGAGAATTTAACGCAATCCCAGCAAGGAGCACGAGTGCTCCATAACCGATGCCCTTGAAAATGTGGCTGAGACGGATAAAGTTTTTAATGAAATGTTTAATAGTTGGAAAAGTAACGATGGAAAGAATTGATAAGAGAACGATATAGGCAACGATGTTGACAGTCGCTCCGAAACTAATGTGGCGTAAGGCGTTCTCCAACTCAATCGGGTCAGCAATTGAGGCTGTTAAAAATGATCTCACAATCAGCGAAACGAGAAGAGCAATTACATTTAAACCAAGCCAACCAATCCCAAATAAAATTAGTTGGAGCTGCGGAGACGGTTGTTTTTCATCGTTGGCGATGGTGATCGGTTTGAGAAATTTGTTAATTTGCATCATGTCTTACGCTTGTATGATTTTAATCATGATAACATAATAAAGTAACTTCATAATGTTGTCATTGCTTCATTTACCTGCAGTTGTTGCGAAAGTGAGGACTAACTATGCCAAATTATCTAATCTACATGGGGATATCACTCGATCCTGAGACGATTGGTATGGTGTTTAATATTTCGTTTTTCGTCATCATTGGCATGATTGGTCTCGGGTTCTTAATCGGACTCATTCGCGGTGTGTGGAAATCTGGTTTTAACTTACTATTTGTCGGCGGTTTAGTGCTTGCCGCATTTTTTGCCGCTCGACCAATATCTGATGCATTTGCAACGGTCGATCTCGGCGCCTTGATTGGTAGTTTTGGCGTTAATGTCCCAACGATTAATATGACAATGGGCGAGACGGCGATTGTCGTGAACATTACATCCATTCGGGAAACAGTCGAATCATTTATCACACAAATAATGAGTGCTAATGGCATGCCTGCCAGCGCTGGAACTGAAACGGCCGAACTAATATTGGCATTAACATTAGTACTTATTCGCTATATCGTTTTCATTTTGCTCGGTTTTATTATTATTACAATCGGCGAACTTCTCGCCTTGATTCTATACTTTTTCCCATTCCGGTTTATTATTCCCAAGGGCTGGCGCAAGAAACACAAAATTCGTCTCGTTGGTGGTCTTTTAAATGCTGTTAAAGTGACGCTTGTCACAGTGATGATGATGATTCCTTTTTCCTCATTAATCAATACAATCAATCAAGCTTTTCACAATGACGATAACGCAGTAGCTACTGGAATTGATGATCCAACCTACAATTCAATCATGGCGTTTTTAGATGCATATAACGATTCACTTTTTGCTCAGGTTTTATTTAATTGGTCAATCGACGCTAATGGTCGAACACTCGATACCGTTTTAATGGATTACGTCTCTGGTGAACCAATGGGTGATTACGTCCTCACACTTAGTGGTGAATTATATACGATGGCAAGCATTGGGCAGTCAATCTTATCGACTGGGATTCTCTCTAACGGTTTAAACCAAACGACAACAGCGGCGATATTATCAGAAGATATCATGTCGTCACTCATCGTTAATTTGACAGGGTCAGCTTTGATTATGAAAGCATTACCGATTGCGATTAATCTTGTTATGAACATGGATGCCGTTAAGGAATTTGTTGACCCAGACCTTTTGGATTTGGATGGTATTAGCTGGGCTGATGAACTACTCAATATTAAAGATATTGCTCTTGATGTATCGGCTTCAGGTGTATTAGATCCGATTTTGAACGGTGAAGAAGTTAACCCGATTGCTTTGATCATGGGTATGGTGGATGATCAAGCCTATCCGCACATAAGAGCTGCCCTTTTCGGAATTGATAACTCTGAATTTTTACGGCAAGTACTACCGGCTGTTTTATATAAATTAGTCAATGATGAACTGAATAGTGACGAACCAGTCGAAGGCATTGGTCTTTCCACATTCTTCCCAAGTGCTTGGGAAGATTATGCCGACATTAGATTTGGTGAAGAAATTGCCTTAATCTATGACGTAATTCATAGTATTGCCAATCTCGATCCTGATCTTTTGCCCGCTATTTTTGAAATGATGAATACCCCAGATGATAACACTATCGATGACGAACTTGATGCATTGGTTTCTAATGGTGGACGCATTCGACGATTAAAGGATCAACAACGGGCGCTTGAAGACAATCCGCTTATTAATATCGTACGCGCCCATACCGATGAATTAATTGAAATTATCATCGGTGCGCTTGATGATGATGGTATACCGACTGGAGTTGACCCCGTCACTGGCAAAACGATCTTATTCGATGATGATAATCAACCTCTACCAGGAGTCAGTGCGAATTTACTCGATAGCGGATTATTAATCCATGGACTTGATGAACTGCTCGACTTTGCCGTTTCACCACTGCTCGATTCACTGGCTGGTGGCAGTCAATTTGACCGTACTGATTTCGAAGCAGTAATTGCTGATTTGAATGGAACGACTTTAGGAACAAAACGCGTTAATTATAAAGGTGAATTTGGCGCAATCTTAGGAATTGTGGCCGCGATTTTTGGTAACGATGCCCTCTTGTCACTGCTTTTCCCAGAAGATGATTCGGGCGGTGATGCCGTTAATGAACCGCATATGCGGCGTATGGCTCCTGACGATGAACAGCCAGCTGAAACCGATAATGGTTTACTTAGCTTATTTGAAGACCCCGCTTTCCGCGATGGTTTTAAAAATGATATTTGCCCGAAACTCGACCGATCACGATTAATGGGCGCTGTGATTCCTGGTTTACTTGAAGGAGCCTTGACTGGTGAAGGCATGGGCGACATGCTGGGAATGCTTGGAATTGATCCAGACAATTTAAATTTTGATTTTACAGATGTCGGCACTCAAATGGGCATTTTAATCGATATTATTGGTTATTCTCTTTCAGTCATGGATTCACTTGACGATGTTCTCGCAGGTACAGCTGATATCTCACCAGTGACTGATGATTTGATTGGGTTACTCGATTCGTTGTTTTTCTCCTCGATTATCAATCCCAAAGATAATGACGGATTAATGACAACCGATAACTATTATGGGATTATGAACTCCCTATTCACAAAAGCAGAGATGCTTCAAGTTGATGAAACCGAGCTGGATAACGCGATCAGATCGGTACCAGATGACGGTTGGACGACAACTTATGATAATGATGGTGCACCCGTCACCACTGGTGAAAACTATCACCTTATTAAATTTCTTGAAACCGCACTTACGAGTGAATTATTCACACTCGATGGATCAGGCGATGTCTTTGATCAGATGATTAGTTATGCCACCGATGAAGAAAATGATCCGATTGGCAACGTTTTTAACGCAATCGACTCTTCCACCATCATTAGTGGAACGATGGGTGGTATTCTCGATGGATTATTTGGTAGTGCTGGTGGTCTAATTGATCCGACGATTGGGTCAACGTTCCGCAACGTCGATGATTGGTCGCTTGAAGGCGATAATCTCAAAGCTATTCTAACTCATCTTGATGCCTTTTCTAATGGTATCGAGAACATCGACTTCATGAATGATGATCCGACTAAAGTCGAAAACATTCTCAAAGCGATGGCCCGGAGTCAAATATTCTACCCACCAGATGCCAGTTATGTATTTAGCGATTTCTTACTCGCCAAATTCAAAGGTGAGGGCTCGATTATGAGCAACCAAGTGTTTGACCCACACGAAGATGAAACCTCACCATCACCTTATGATCAAATTACCGCTGATTTCCACGCCGTTGGTCAAACAAGAGCCACGGCTGTAAATTGGTACGGTCCCGGTGGTGAAATCGAGAAAATCGTTGCTTTTGTTACTGAAATTCAATCGTTTGCCGATGGAGATGCTGATCCGATTAATAAACTGCAAAATGATCCATCGGTTACTTCAGCTGATATCCGACCAATCATGCATGCACTAAATCAAGTTAGTAGCATGCGCATCATGCTATATAACGTATTTGATATGGTGCTTGGTACACCTGAATTTAGCATTGGATCATTAAGTTTATCCGAGCATAATAGCTATGCACTCTTAGGGATGAACACCGCTGAACGAACCGTCGAGATTGATTTAACTTTTGATATTTATGCCTTGCTTGAAGACATGGGTCTGAATGAGGGAAATCCGCTATCAATGGACACCCTCACACCAGCAAAAATAGGTAACATCGACACAATGCTGAATACGATGCATGATTCTGTGATTTTCAATCAATTTGATACATCCTTTGAAAATCGTTCGCATGCATTAGGTGACCTCACTATCTTCGAACAAGTAATTGAAATGATTTACGATACTTCGATGATGGATAATTACATCTACGCCGAGTTACCATCAGAAGCAGCCATTAATACTCAACTAAGACTAGACATTCAAGCAATCCCAAATAATTTTACGATTACCACTGATCCTGACGAATGGGTAGGGGCGACGGGGGAAATCACGACATTAATCGATATTCTTACCTCGTTTAAAGATACTGGTTTGACATTTAATGACTTCGGAACTAATGGGGCCACAGCATTTTCTAACTTGATGGCCACACCAAGTGGATCAGCCAAAGTCGAAACATTGATGCTCGACATCAACGCTTCTCGTCTTGCTCATCCTGCAATTCCTAATTTATTTGATGAAATCTTCACTTCAGGATCATTCGCCATTGATGGCGTTAATCTTGACGAAGCAAATACGGACTATTTTAGAGATGAAGACGATCAATCAGCTCGAGCGAGTGAAATCACCCAATTGATTGATATTTATGAAGGAATCGAGGCCTTAAATTTAACTGGAGGTGCAGCGTTAGACCCAGCTACGATTGATGTGTTGTCACTCGATCTCCTGCTTAATAACTTGCACGATTCAAAAGTGTTTAATACATTCAAAGAGGATTATAGTCATGCGGCCAATGATTTAACCCTGTTTGAACAAGTAATTGAGATGGTATATGACACCTCAATGATGGATACATATATTTACGCCGAACTCATAACCGATGCGGCGATTGATGCCCAGTTACGAACAGATATTATCGCCATTCCCAATAACTTCACAGTTGCTGTTGCGGCTGATGACTGGATTGGTGCTAGCGGTGAAATTAAGGCATTAACGAATATCTTGGCCAGTTTCAAAGACGCTGGTCTCACATTTGCGGACTTTGGTACTAATGGCGCCGCAACTTTTGCAACGCTGATGGATAGTGTCGGCGGCACTGCCAAAGTTGAATCATTGATGCTTGATATTAATGAATCAATCATCGCGCACCCCGCGATTCCCAACCTTTTCGATGAAATATTCACTTCGGGCGCCTTTGAAATCGATAGCGTTAACCTCGATGATGCGAATACCGACTACTTCCGGAATGAAAATGACAAAGCAGAACGGGCTAGTGAAATTAGCCATTTGCTCGACGTTTATGAAGGAATTGATAATCTCGGTATGACCGAAGGAACAACCTTAACACCGGCGATGATTGACGGTGATAAAATTAACATCCTTCTTAATGACCTGCACGATTCCAAGGTATTTAATACGTTTAAAGCTGGCAAAACTCATGACGCTCCTAATTATGATTTAACGGTATTTGAACAAACGGTGGCGATGCTATATACCGTCACGAACTTCCTTGATCATATTTATAGCGATGCCCCAGAAATCAACCGGGCTAACTTGCTACGCGATGATATTATTGCCATCAATAATGATTTAGCTGGAACGGAATTACTCGTGATTGATGGATGGACGGGACCAACAGGCGAAATCATGACTACACGTAACATTTTGACAGCTCTCAAAGAGACAGCCATCAACTTCGAATCAATGGGTAATGGCGCTTTGTTGGCCACTGAATTTAATACGTTATTAAGCACACCGGCCGGACAAACAAAGATTGAGAGTCTGATGGCGCGCATTAATGAATCAACAATTGCCTGGCCAGCCAATCCAAATTTACTTGAACAAATGTTTGCGGCGGATGGTTTCGATATTACCGGAGTTCAAATCGGTGATAGTAATCCAGCATACTTAAAAACGATTCCAGTCGTGTCTGAACGGCAAGAAGAACTTGATAAAGTGTTTGATATATATCAGTTATTTGACAGCCTTGGTGTTAATGATGGCACCGCATTTGATGAGACGCAACTCGATACAGTGACGATTGATGATCTGTTGCGGCAGCTCCATGAAGCGGTTATTTTTAATACACTCCGTGCCGAGAAAGATCGGATATTCAATAAAGATTTAACAGTGTTTGAGCAAATGATTCATATGCTCATTAATCAATCACAACTCGATACGTATATTTACGATGGCGCTGGTCCAGATCCATTCCTAACCGATGACATCATCGCAATCACGAATGACTTTGCTGGGACCGTTGTCGCCACCGACGGGTGGAAGTTTGTTTCACTGGCAGTTCCTGGCGAAATTTCTCGAATCGTTGGAATCCTCGAAGCATTTGATGACACAGGTCTCACATTTGCAAACTTCAGTGGTGGTGGCTCTGGTGATATCCTCTCCGATAAATTGGACGATGATGCGACCGTGATTGAAAATCTCCTCTTAGCAATGAACCATTCATTGATTGTATATCCCGCGATTCCTAATATTTTCGCTAACATGTTGACGGCGGGAGATGTCAGTATGGTCGGGGTTAATTTCGCCGACGCAAATACTCACTACCGAGGCAATCGTGGTGATCCGCTGAGCGATGACAAATATAAACCATACGATGATTCTGAAATCAGTCAATTACTCGTCATTTTCGCTGACGCAAAAGATGTCGCAAGTGTTGATTATACAAATTTGACTGGGATTACTAATAGCGACATTGATGCGATGAAGGAATTAGCAGTCCAGTTCTATGAAAGCCACGTTTTCCACCTTGAAGGTGTCCCAAGTGGGGATACGAACCTCCCGACCGTCTTTGAACAAATCATGATTAAGATGATGGATGATACGGGGTTGAGCTCATTAATCAATGACACCAATAATCCAAATCCCGAATATTACAATGATCCACTTACTAAATTAGATTATAAATTTGCTGATGCCAATGAAAAAGCCACCTATCTCGTCGTCCGTTATGAATCGCTTTATAGTGGCGCCACCTTGACTCATTACACAATCGCATGGGACGGAGCAAATGGTGAAATCGAAGCGATGTTTAGAATCTTTAAAGAAATGAAGCGCATTTTACCGTTAAGTGCTGATGTTTCTGGTATTAATCCAGCGACGCTTTCACCGACCGATATTAGCGCAATCCTTGCCGTTCTCAACTATAGCGATTTAGCAAGCGATGCAATTCCTGATCTCGTGAGAGACGCTTTTGGCGCGATATCATTTGGAACCTATACCGAGGACAAGGAAGATTACTACATTACCCCGAAGGTATATACAAGCGCTGACTTAACTACAATGGATTACTCAATAACTGACTTCACGAATGTGACACCACCAGTTCCAGGACCAATGGGTCTCATTCAAGAACTATTGAGTGAATTTTATGATGGAGGAACGGAGACCTATCTCGATATGGGAGGAGCCTTTAACTTCATTGATGACTTTATTAATGCGGGACACTCATCTGAAGCTTTACTGCATTTACTCAAATCTTCACATGTATTTGGAAATGATGTCCCAACCCAAAGCTATAAGACACGCGCTCTGACACTCTATAATATTTTCGATAGCGTCGATATTGCTAAATACATTGATTTCAATACGCTTGGTTCTAACAAAACGACCAAGACCAATAAGCTTGAAACGATTTTCGTCACTGATTTCGATTATGAATTTGAAGCGGCGCGCCTTGATTTATTTATTTCAGACCTCGCTGATTCAAGTGGCATCGGTAACGCCGGAACACTTGGCAGCGGTGATGCCTTGATTATGCGTTCCTTAATTACGAACACATATGTCGCTGATATTAACGAAGTGATTACTGATCGCGCTTATCTCGTCAGTGAACTTGCAGCGGGTTTCTTCACAGATATATTTGAAGAGGAATACGCCAAAGCCGCTCCCATCGTGCCTGATCTAATCGATTTCTATGCTTCTGACTATGCAAATCTGAATCCTAAAGAAGCCGATGGCGTTGAAGGTGCTTTAATGGTCCTCTCAGAAATTGATGGCTTTAACATCATGAATCCACCGACATATGATATCGATGCCAATGCCTTGAAATCGCATTTTGAGAAGATGGGTTCATTGGCGCGGACAAACGTTACTGGTGGTCCGATTGATGATACACCACCTGATTATGACTATACCAATTGGGATGAAGATGGTAACTCACTCATTGCTCAACTGTTCTACGCCGCCGAGATTGTCAAAAATGTTAATTACTTAGCATTCGTTGGTGCCGTTGATAATTTCCTCATTACTAAAGGCCGTGGCGATTTAGCGATGGATGTCGACCCATATGGCACAAACTTTGTGTTCGCGGTCGAGGGCGATAAGATTTCATACGCTCTTTCATAATAAAAATGCGAGGTACCGCTCATGTCTGATCAGCAAGCAAGTATTTTTGAAAAGGCTAAATTACATCCAAAGTCACAAGTTAAGCACGTGATTGCCATCTTATCGGGAAAAGGTGGTGTTGGAAAAAGTCTCGTCACATCGCTTTTAGCCACGCATTTGACACGTGAAGGTTTTCGCGTTGGGATTCTTGATGCGGATATCCTCGGACCGTCAATTCTTAAATTATTTCATCTGACTGGTAAAGCCGAAGGAGCTGACGGATACATCTTACCGATGATGACTCGAGGTGAAATTCAAGTCATGTCCGCGGGCATGCTACTTGAGCAACCCGAGGAACCGATTATTTGGCGGGGACCGCTTGTCAGTGATATGGTACGCCAATTTTATACCGATGTATTTTGGCATGAGCTCGATTATTTGCTCATTGACATGCCACCAGGAACTGGCGACATTGCTTTAACGATGTTTCAAAAAATTCCCGTTTCAGCTTTAATGATGGTCACCTCACCGCAACAGCTCGTGAGTACGATTGTTGCAAAAGCGGTGAAGATGGCAGGGATGCTTCGAATTCCTGTCTTAGGCTTAATTGAAAACATGGCCTATGTTAGTTGTCCCGATTGCCTAACCAAAATCGAACTGTTTGGTTCAAGTAGTTCGCTTGATTTAGCAAAGCGTTACCACATTCCTTTATTAGCGCGCTTACCAATCCGTCCCGATTTAGCAAAACTGATTGATGACGGGCAGTTAGAAACACTCGAAATTCCCGAATTGAAGGAAGCAGTTACTGCCATCATGGAACTCGATGTATGAAAGGTGTGATGGTCGGTGGAAGTAGTGATATCACCATCGAACGGTCACGCTTTATCGGTGTCGTCTATTCAATCGAAAAAATTACTGACGTAAAAAAGATCCAAGCCACCCTCAAAAAACAATATCATGATGCAAGTCATATCCCTTATGCTTACATTCACGACGAAGTCATGAATCAAGATGATGACGGCGAACCAAGTGGTACGGCCGGGATTCCATTACTGAATTTGCTCCGGCAAGAAGCTGCTAATGAGATTTTACTTGTGGTCATCCGTTTTTTCGGTGGCAAAAAACTCGGGACCAAGCGGTTGCGACAAGCATTTATTGAAGCTGGTAAAGCCGCCCTACATCAAACCAGTTGGGGCACCTTTAGCACTGAGTTATTCGTAACGTTAGAAGGACCACTTGAAGAAAATGGTGAGTTGCACCATTTTATCGCAGAAACGGGTGCACGAACTAAAAATATCACTTATAATAAAACAATAAGCGCGACGCTTATTTTTACCACTTTTGATTGGGAAATCATTAAATGGCGTCTAACACCAAACTGGAAATTGCGTGAAGTTACGACGACTCGTCGCCTTGCTTAACTTAAAGGAGGAGCGTCATGGAAGTTAGTCAATTTATCAAACGACGCGAACAACTACTGGCACAGCTTGAACCAAACAGCGGGCTGTTGCTTTTTGCCGGTAGCGCTTTAAAAAGTAGTGCTGATGGAACGCACCCTTTCATCGCAAATCGCAATTTTGAATACATGACGGGCATTACTCAAGAAAATACAGTTTTGCTAGTCATTAAAAGCGAAGATTTAACACGTAGCTACTTATTCATTGATGAAACCGATCCAACGAAAGAACGATGGACTGGACGCTTATTATCAATTGAACAAGCGCGTCAAATAAGTGGTATCGATGATATCTTGTTAACCAAAAATTTCGATGCCAAACTGGAAGCTATTTTTCAAAAAGACGGCATTTATGGCACAATCTCACATGTTTATCTCGATTTAGAAAAAGATATTGTCATTGGTCCATCTTATATGCATCCGAGTGCCTATATTAATAAGCTTCAGGCATATGTCCCCGATTTAAATGTCATCGACGTTTATCCTCTGATTATTAAGCTACGCATGATTAAATCAGACGCTGAAGTGGCGGCTATCCGTCAAGCGATAAAAATTACTGGTTTCGGATTAAATTACATCGCCTCACGATTAAAACCACACATTTACGAATATCAAATTGAAGGTCTCTTTCGCTTTGCGATTAAGGATTTTGTTAATGCCGAACCTGCTTTTGACACAATTATCGCGTCAGGACCGAATGCTGTCATTTTACATTACCCGAATCCCAAAGATAAGATTGCCGATGGAGCATTACTGCTCTGCGATTTAGGTGCCCGAAATGATGGTTATAGTGCTGATATCACAAGAACATATCCAGCTTCAGGATTTTTCAACTCTTTACAAAAAGAAGTGTATGAAGCTGTTTTAGCAACAAATAAACATATCATTACTTTTGCTCGCCCAGGTATTACATTATTGGATTTACAAAAAGAAGCGATTACATTTTTAACAACCCAATGCCTTAATCGAGCACTCATTGATACACCGGAACAAATCGTGCAACATTATTATCATAATGTCTCACATCACCTTGGCTTAGACACGCATGACCCAGCCATGCGCGAAATGCCACTCGAACCTGGCAATGTCATTACAGTCGAACCAGGTTTATATTTTGCAAACCTCGGCATTGGCATTCGGATTGAAGATGATATTTTAATCACCAAAACTGGGGCTGAAAATCTTTCAAGTGACATTCCCAAAGAAGTTGGCAATATTGAACGCCTCATTAAACAGCGATAATATTTTCCTATGAATGTCGCAGATGTTATCGCGCGGTTAGTGCATCAATCAAAATATGGAAGTACTGCCCAGCCACCGTTTTCTCTTGGCATAAAAATGGGTCCAATGCGAACACTTGGCCGAGAATTAGCAAATGTCGAGATTGACTGGTCAGCGTTCGAACCATCGCTTCATTATGAGTTAAATTTAATCCGCGGTATGATCGTCGCTTACTCAAAACTTCCACTGCAAGAAAAGTGGTCATTTTTCGAACAATATTTTACATATGCAACTGATTGGTCATATGTTGATTGTGTGGTCGTCAGTTTACCAAAGTTGCTTAATAGGGAGGAAGTTGCTGTACATGCAAGGCAATATGCCCTCTCTCCATATCCCTACCTCCGACGTTTTGCTTATGTGTTAACATTGCGATATTTAATAAATAAAAGGTTTTTGCCGGGTATTTTATCATTAATTAATCCTGAAGAACCTGAATATCATGTGTATATGTCCATCGCTTGGTTGCTCGCCGAAATATATATCAAGGATCGCGACACTTTTGTTCTAACGATGAAGACCATGCCGCTAGCCCGCCATATTCGCGCGAAAACCGTCAGCAAAATTCGCGATTCATATCGCGTTTCACCTTCAGATAAGCAAACCGCTCTCAAGTATAAGGAGCCATTATCATGAAAAAATATATTTTAGCGATTGATCAAGGGACAACGTCATCTAGGGCAATCATCTTTGATGAGAAAGCCACGATTATCGGACAAGCCCAAGAAGAAATTCACTGCTCGTATCCAAAACCTGGTTGGGTTGAACAAGACCCCCTCGAAATTTGGGCGAGCGTTAGTGCGGTTACCAATGAAGCGTTAATTAAGTCAAACTTATCAATGCGTAACGTAATTGCAATCGGGATTACGAATCAACGAGAAACAACAATAGTCTGGGATAAAAAAACGGGAATGCCAGTATATCCGGCCATCGTATGGCAATCACGGCAATCTTCAGCTATTTGCGATCAAATTAAAGATGATGAGCAACTAATTCATCAGAAGACGGGGCTGCGTGTCGATCCATATTTCAGCGCTTCTAAGATTCGATTTATTCTCGACGCTATCAAAGGACAGACTCGAGCGGAAAAGGGCGACTTGTTATTTGGGACAGTTGATAGTTGGCTCTTATATAAACTGACAAATGGTGAAGTGCATGCGACCGATGTCACCAACGCATCACGGACGCTTTTATATAATATCTATACAAAAAAATGGGACGATGAACTATTAAACATCTTCAAAATCCCTCGGGCAATGTTACCAGAAGTTAAATGTTGCTCGGGAAAATTTGGCATTGCTAAATATTTCAATGTTAACGTCCCAATCATGGCCATGGCCGGGGACCAGCAAGCCGCGCTATTTGGTCATGCTTGCTTCGAAAAAGGACAAATAAAAAATACCTATGGAACGGGATGTTTTATGTTGATGAATATCGGAGATGAACCAGTGTTATCATCAAATGGTTTATTGACGACCATTGCTTGGTCCCTCGATGAAAAAATCACATATGCTCTTGAGGGTTCGGTCTTCGTCGCCGGAGCTTCAGTCCAGTGGCTTCGCGATCAACTGAAGATGATTACTAATAGCGCTGATAGTGAGCGAAGCGCTACGATGATTAACGATAGTGAGGGTGTCTATGTCGTCCCAGCTTTCGTTGGACTTGGGACTCCTTATTGGGATAATGAAGCTCGCGGCGCCATTTTTGGTTTAACGCGTAATTCTTCAAAGTATCATATCGTTAGGGCAACACTTGAAGCAATTGCCTATCAAAGCAAAGATGTAATTGAAGCGATGATTGCTGACACTGGTTTAGAATTACCATACCTTGTCGTTGATGGCGGGGCAACTGCTAATCGCTACTTAATGCAATTTCAAGCGGACATGCTCGGTCATGAACTGCGGATTCCCCAGTGCTTAGAAACAACGGCGTTAGGTGCAGCCTATTTAGCAGGTTTGGCGGCAAAATATTGGTCATCACTCGATGAAATAAAAGATATCCATGCTTATCGCGACACGTATATCCCACATATGGGCGTGACTGAGGTGAAACAACGTTACCAGGGATGGAAAAAAGCGGTCGCTGCGACGAGAATGTTCAAATTATAACGTCAAGATAATATTTATTATCTGACGTTTTCAACGATTGTTGCGTGTTATAATTAATAAATGGTATTCGATACCCCCGATTTTCACTTTATCATCCTCCCCGTAGCCTCACGGTTACCTTTTTTAATTTCGCAACCTCAATCGCTTGGATCAAACGTCCGTTTCTTTAGTAAAGAAGAGCTCATGTCCGGTCTTTTGGGTAGTTATGATGAACGGGCAAAGTTGTTTTTAATGGAACAAAACGATTTTTC
>CAZXCV010000020.1:471-16951 GCA_964639215.1 uncultured Staphylococcaceae bacterium | reverse complement strand
TTCATTATTTAATTTTGAAAGAAATTGATTCTACTAATGCTGGTAAATATAGAAATGAAAATGTGTTTATCAGTGGTGCTAAGCATGTTCCACCAGTACATATGAATGTTCCATTTGAAATGCAGAAAATGATTGATAAATATCAATGTTCGAAAGATTTACATCCTGTAGTAAGAGCTTGTTTTTTACATGGAGAGTTTGTTAAAATACATCCATTTGTGGACGGTAATGGTAGAACAGCAAGACTTTTATTAAATTTTGAACTGATTCAAAGTGGTTATCCACCGGTAGTAATAATAACTGAAAATAGAGCAGATTATTATGATGCACTAGATAAGGCACATACAACAAATGACTATACAGATTTTATTAAAATTATTGTTGATTTGTTAAATGAATCAGAGGATTTATACTTATATTTAATAGGCTAAGGATAGACTGTATAAAGTAAATACATTTAAGAAATATAGGTTTGATACAAGTCTGTCATACTTTTTTTGAATAAAGGATATTTTATCCTGATATTTGCATTTTCAAAAAAATAGCATCTATTGAGATTGAACGTTAAAAATGTGAGTATTAATCTATGACAATGACCGCTTACACGTTTACCTATTAGTTGGCACGATTACTTAGTTAAATGCAGATTACTTAGATTGTGAATCTTTCTATCTTTATTCCAGTAGTAATTTATGTGGTTGGTCAAAAGAGACAAATGTCATTATGTGAATCAAAATAGCCTTTAAATATCAAAATACGTGTAACAAACGATATATAAAAATCAAAAAACTTCCCAACTTCTTGACTAGAAAAATTTGACCAAAAATTCAAGGATAAGCTTGGCAAAAAATATATTATCCATACAAAAGATTTAGTTCAAAAAGAAGGAATAATTTATATCCCGGTATATATGACTATCTTTTTGTAAAATTACTTGAGGAAGAGCAAAATACCATTAATTTGGAGAGATTTAAATAATCAAGTATTAGAAATATTTAAGAATATTTATTGTACACCAAGCGAAATCATTTATGATAGCGAGGGAGCTATTATGGAAAAATACACGGATATTAATGCGCGAACGATTGACAAATGGGTGGCTGAAGGTTGGGAATGGGGTCGTCCGATTACTCATGAAATGTATGTGAAGGCCACGCAAGGTGTCTGGGATGTCGTCTTGACACCGACGAAACCGATGCCGCATGATTGGTTTCCGGCTTCACTTAAAGGACTTAAAGTACTTGGATTAGCCTCGGGTGGCGGTCAGCAAATGCCGATTTTCACCGCGCTTGGAGCAAAGTGCACGGTCCTTGATTATTCATCGTCACAAATAGCAAGTGAACGGCTCGTGGCTACACGCGAAGGATATAAGATTGAACTCGTTCAATATGATATGACGAAGCCGCTTCCATTTGAGGATGATACATTTGATATCATTTTTCATCCAGTCTCTAATGTTTATGTCGAGCATGTCAAACCAATTTTTAAGGAATGCTTTCGTATCTTAAAACGCGGGGGTATCCTCGTCGCTGGTCTTGATAATGGCGTTAACTTTATGAGTGATGATGAAGTGACAATCAATAATCATTTTCCGTTCAATCCACTTAAAAATCCAAAGCAAATGGAAAAATTACAAGCTGATGATAACGGCGTCCAATTTTCTCATGGACTTGATGAACAAATTGGCGGGCAGTTAGAAGCCGGTTTCATCTTGACGCATATCTATGATGACCTGAATGGTTATGGAAGGCTTCATGACATGAAGATTCCGACCTTTTTTTCCACCCGAGCGATTAAACCATAATGATGCTTCGTCAGGTGACAAACAAAGATTATCAAGCAATCGAACAATTGACAATTGCCGCTTTTAACGATGTCTATCGACCGGGTTGCGTCGAACATGTCGTGATTGATAATATTCGAAAACATGAGCGATATCTTCCTTCACTTGAGTACGTTATCACTGAAGACAATCAACTAGTCGCCCATATCATATATATAGAAGCGCTTGTGGAACAAGTAGATGGTAACTTAATGACATGCGTGATGTTTGGCCCAGTGAGTGTTAAAAAAGAAGAACAAAATAAGGGTTATGGAACTGCCTTGATCAAAGCGACACTTGGATTGGCTCAAGCGAAAGGATACCCGTATATGCTAATTACCGGGAATCCGACTTATTATCATCGGTTTGGTTTTATCCCCGCGATGCATTTCGGAATCCGTTATCCAGGGATAGCAGATGATCAAGATCATTCATTTTTTATGATAAAAGTACTTGATGAATCAAAAATGACGGGTATTGCTGGTCAGTTACTGGAACCAGAACCTTACCGTGTCAATGATGAAGAAGTCCAATCATATAATGCGGCGCATCATATAAAACCGCTATCAATGAAGGAAACGGATAAATAACTTGTGCTGATTGCTCATTTAAAGTATTATTCAAGCGATGAAAACTCAAGATACTTCGTTCCCCAGTAAAAGAAAACGGCGCCAGACGGTGGGCGAAGAAATTGCTAATGCCATCTCCCATGGCGTTAGTGGTCTCTTCGGCATAGCGGGCCTCGTCTTACTCATTGTCAAAGCCGATAACGGCCCTGAGTTAGCAAGTGCCCTCGTCTTCGGACTTGGAATGATTTTCTTATATACGATGAGCGCGCTTTATCACGCGTTTGCTAAAGATGGAACGACCAAAAGTATTTTCAAACGATTTGATCACATCTCAATTTACGTCCTGATAGGTGCGACGTTTGCTCCGATCTTTATCCTCGTGATTACAAAACCACTCGGGTGGATATTACTCGCGGTGCAATGGGTCATCATTATCCTAGGAATCGTCTTTAAAGCTGTAAAAATTTATAAGTTCCAAGTCGTCCATCTTGTTTCCTATCTCTTGCTAGGTTGGAGCGCACTTGGATTATTCGGACCACTTTACGCTTTATCGACACCTGCCTTTTGGCTTATTCTTGCAGGCGGAATTTCATATACAATTGGTGTCTTTTTCTATGCGACAAAACTATTCAAGTTTTCACACTTTGTGTGGCACCTGTTTGTCTTTAGCGGGACATTGCTTCATTTCTTTGCCATCTATTTATTCATCTTTTAAAAAAAGCGGGAGTACCCGCTTTCTTTATACATTTTGATTAATCGCCTGGTTTTTACCACGGTTTTTTGCACTGTATAACGCTTGATCGGCTTTTTTGATGAGTGTCTCAATCGTGTCCCCTTTAATCCAGGATGAGATACCGAGACTAATCGTGAAACGAATCTTTCCATCAAAGGGAATGCTTTCAATCATCTTGCGAAGTGTAAAGGCTAAATCAGTTGCTCGTTCGATATCAGTGTGTGGGCAGATGATTAAGAATTCTTCACCACCCCAACGTCCGATCACTTGGTCGACATCTAAATCCTTCTTGAGTACATAAGCCGCTTGTGTCAAGACGGAGTCCCCAACAAGGTGACCATAACGATCATTGATTAGTTTGAAGTCATCAATATCAATCATGATAACCGACAAAGGCTTTTTCGAAATTTCGGCTTTTCCAATTTCTTCTTCGAGCACATCATCAAGCTTAAGGCGATTATAGATTCCAGTCAGTTTATCGGTCTCAGATAAGGCGCGTAAGTCCGCATTAATTTTACGCAATTCACCAAGTGTGTCCATGCGACTAAATTCGAAGTAGCGGATAATGACACTTACAGCAATATACGATCCAATAATATTTGAAAAATAATGGACGGGCTCTAACCCCGAATTATTGCCGATATTGAGGCTCATAAATACAATGATGAAGGCTAAATAACCGATGGTAATAATCGTTCCGGAAATTCGTCCGAGGATAAAATAACTGATGGCGGGTACAAGTAGCGACCACATGAAGATATATTCTTGATTTTTCTCGACGACAAGAATCACTGTTAACACAAATAAAAATGAAATTTCGCATAAATAAGAAGTGAGGACAATTTTGTGCGTGGCTTTGAAAAAAATGAGGACACTGATGGCGAGCAAGAGACCACCGAGTTCGATAAACGCTAATAAATACTCGTCATAGATAAAGTTAATGATAGGGTAAATCGTGAGGATGATGACCATGAGCGACAGCAAAACATTTAAAATTACGATTCGACGGTAATCAGAGTTTTCTTTTGTGAATCGTTGGTTGTTTGTCAACCAATTTAGCCACCATTGCTTCATGAGTCACTCGCTTTCACAGTAGGTTGCGACATTTAAAATATTAACTTATGTTAAATGTTATATCTACCAATTGTAAATATCTTTACAAAATATTTTCTTCGTGGCTATAATATGAGCCGCGATGGTGTGACTAATCAACAAAATCAATCACGCGGGATGTGACATATGACACTTGCGCTTACGATTAGCGTAATTACGATATTAATGATGATCGGTTCGATCATCTTTTTTCCATCAATCAAAGTTGGGCGCTATAAGATTTCCCCCTATTGGCTGATTGCCTTAATTGGGGCTTCGTCATTACTCCTATTTAATGTCATGACCTTAACTGAGGCGCGCGATGGTATTTTTGGCCAATCGCTCATCAATCCGATAAAGATTCTGACACTTTTTATCTCATTCACCATCTTTTCGATATTTCTTGATGAAATCGGATTTTTTGCTTATGTCGCTTCGCTTGTTGCCAACCACGCGAAGCAATCACAAAAAGCACTGTTCACCTCTTTTTACGTTCTCACGGCCATCTTGACTGTTTTTACTGCTAATGACATCGTCATCTTGACGTTGACGCCATTTATCATTTATTTTGCTAAAAGCGCGAAAATTAATCCACTTCCTTATCTCGTGTCTGAGTTTGTCGCCGCGAATACGTGGAGCATGCTGTTAATCATTGGTAACCCGACCAATATTTATTTAGCGACTTCATTCGGAATCGATTTCTTCCCCTATTTCTTGGTGATGGCAATCCCAACACTGACGACCGGGCTTGTCTCATATGGTCTTATGCGGATCATTTTTAAGCGCATGCTGACGACACAACTCGCGCCAGCGTCACGAATACTACCTCCTGATCGAGGATTAATGGTAATTGGTCTTGCCCACTTAGGCGTTTCGACCATTCTAATCGCGATATCGAGTTATACCGGCCTTGAAATGTGGGCGTTAACGCTGAGTGGTGCCATTAGCTTATTTGTGGTGACCCTAGTTTATTTGTTAATAAAGCGGAAGAAGAATACGGTACTAATAAAAGTATTGAAGCGGATTCCATATACGATTATTCCATTCATGCTCTCGATGACGTTATTCGTCGTCGCGCTTGATAAATTTGATGTACCGCTCCTGATTGCGAAAAGTTTGACCTCGATTAGTCCGTTGTTCAGTTATGGCTTTAGTTCGTTTATCTTCTCAAATGTTATTAATAACATCCCAATGAGCATTCTTTTCACCGAAGTACTTGCTTCAAACGCTACGTTGAGCATTCCAAGTGTCTATGCGACCATTATCGGATCTAACCTTGGAGCGATTCTTTCTCCAATCGGAGCGCTGGCTGGGATTATGTGGATGGCTATCCTGAAGAAAGAGGGCATTCAATATTCGTATACATCGTTTCTTAAATATGGGATTGCCATCTCATTACCACTGATGCTCATCAGTTTATTAGGCTTAAGTTTAATGTTTTAGCGTGTGCACTAATTTGTTATATTAATGGTGCTGCGCTTGTAACTCAGCTGGATAGAGTATCACCCTCCTAAGGTGAAAGTCGGACGTTCGAATCGTCTCAAGCGCGCCATAGTAAATACTGAAGTCTTGTTTATCAAGGCTTTTTTATTTGGTCTCGACAGATTGGTAGACAAGATAGTAAGCAAGATATTAATGATTATTCTTAAAAAACGATATTTCGTAATGATGGAAAAGCATTGGAAATGATTCATCTTAGTCATACGAACGATATGGTTAACATCGTAGTCATAGTTAATTGAAAAACATTACCTTAAAACTCACAATATTGGATTTTTCTTGTGCTAATATTTAATTTGCAACCAATAGTTGCGGAAAATCGTGTGCTTTGAAAAGTAGAGTTGGTGGTCGCAACCGCGCCGTCCATCCTAAGATATAGGTGGTCGAGAAAGGAGCGACAAAACCATGAATACAGAACTCACCACGCGTAACATCTACTCAATTGATCATCAAGGATTGTGGCCAGCCCCGGCCTTCGAAGATCCGGAAGACCGCAACACATACGAAGGAGCCAAACATCATGAATATTGAGATTGCAAATCGATTAGTTGAACTACGCAAAAGGAACAATTTGTCACAAGAAGAACTTGCGGGAAAACTTGGACTATCGCGCCAAGCCGTTAGTAAATGGGAACGCGCGGAAGCATCCCCGGACACTGATAACTTAATTTGTCTCGCAAAAATCTATAATATCTCGCTTGACGAGTTGCTACATAATGACGCTCCGATTGAAGATATCATCGATAAAGAACGACCGAGCGAGCAACAATCACCAATGCACGATGCTGACGAAGGCAAGAAAAAAAGCTTTGTCCACATCGGTGAAGACGGCATCCATGTGATTGATGATAAAGAAGAAGTTCACATCTCGGGCGCCGGATTAAATATCATCGATGGTGACACAAACGTCCGTATCGGTCCGGGGGGCATCCATATCGGCGATACCAAAATCGAGGGAAAGATTAAAAAAACACGCGAATTAGTCGCCGGACTATCCTCGCTAATCTGTGTCATTACCTATATTTTATTAGGATCATTACTAGGATTATGGCATCCCGCTTGGATTATCTTCCTCCTGATTCCAATTGCCGAATCAATCGTCTCAGCGATTGCCTATCGGCGCATTACGAAATTATCTTATCCCGTGATTGTCACCGCCGTCTTCTTATTCGTCGGCTTTCAAACGAATTTATGGCATCCGTTATGGGTCATCTTCGTCACCATCCCGATTTTCTACATCGCTTTCCGACCACTAGAAAAACTATGGTTAAAAAATAAAACAATCACGATTGATGGAGCGGAGATCCGACTCGATGAAGTCGGAGTTGACAAGAAAGACGATTAACTCCCACGAGGGAGTTTTTTATGTAAGACAAATAAAGATGAACACTGCTGATTTTTCGCTATAATCGAATTAAGAACAACACTTGGAGAGAACCATGAAAAAAATCTATCAACTTGGTGCCTTATTAACCTTGACGTTAATGCTTGCTTCTTGCCGACAATTCACAGATCGCGTCGATTCAAGATTAAATTCACCAATCATCACAGTTTTAACGATGATGGCAGACGAAGGTTATACGAACCTTGATGAGAACAATACACCGTCGCAATATGCATACTATGAGAATAAAATCGCGACTGATTATGACCTCGAACTAGATGTGACCGGTTTTTATCAAGGTTATGTCAACGAAGATGAACGTTGGGCGATGATTGTTGTCTTTGCATCGACTAGTGATGCAATCGCTTTTTATAATGCGTTAATTACTGATAATGTATTCGGATATGTCGCAATTAATGGTAATGTCGTCTTACACACTAGTTCAAATACAACGTATTTGGCTTTTCAGATAACGATTAGTGCAAGTTCAAGTAGTCTCATTACAACGAGTAGTGCTACTAGCACGGGCTCGTCTTCATCGATAAGTTCAAGCAATAATGTCAGTAGTAGCAGTAGTTCTAGTAGCACTTATAAAACAGAAAATGAGATGCTCACTATTTTATATAATGCTGGCTATAGTAATCTAGCTGGTAATAATGATCAAGGTACCTGGGATTATCGTGAAGAAAGTTACTTTACTAATTATGGGCTGACGGTTACCATGACTGGATTTTATCAAGGCTATGTGCCTGAATATACGCGTTGGGTGATGATGGAAGTTTTTGCCACGACTACTCAAGCCGCGGATATTTATAATGCCTTAATGGATGATGACACCGTTGATAGTTACATCGTGATCGAAGGAAAAATCGTCTTACAGACAGCCTCACTTGATACTTATTTATTATTTTAATGACGTGATGAATTGCTTCATAAATTAAAAATATTAACTTGGCATATTTTGGTTTCGTTTACGCGAGGATGTGTATAAAGTTACCAAGTGAAAATAACACACAAAAATTATCGTCAATTAATCTTTTTTGATTGAAATTATCAAGCACATTTGCTAAAGTATGTAAGCGATTTGGGGCTGTAGCTCATCTGGGAGAGCGCTTCCATGGCATGGAAGAGGTAGCGAGTTCGATCCTCGTCAGCTCCACCATCTTACGAATAAATCCCTCATAATGATACTGCCGATGTGGTTGGTCCAGGAGGGATTTTTTATATGAATTATCATCATCTTTATCTTGATGGGTAAAAGTTGCTAATGATCGTTTTGTTATTCAAATAACGTGTACTTAGATAAATCAATTGCACTTAGTTCTAGTGGCGTTGTTCCGTCGATGATGCGATAATGCTTTCCAGATTTACTAATAATGACATCGCCGATATTTAGTGAAGATATTTTCGGAAGATAAAAATATTTCGTCTCCCATCCAAACAGATAACTTTCAACTGTGATAATCGTGTATTTAATTGGTTCATTCATATGAATGTCCTCTAAATGATTTTGAGCGCTGTTATGCTTAAATCAATGAATTTACCTCGATATTATCTCACTATAATTTGTTAATTTCAGAGCTAATACATTTAAGTTTTAGATGGGACACTTAATTTGTGAGAATTTACGCATTATATCATCAAATTCATCATTTAACTTGTAAGATATATATTAATGATAAAAATTGATTTTTACCGGACCCTGAATACGCGTGACCTCGGTGGGTACCCCACTTTAACCGGCCTTGAAATAAAACCAGGCCGCTTTATTCGTAGTGATGCCCCTAACCATTTACTACGAGCAGAACTTGATTACTTATATGATTTAGGGATTACGACTTCGATTGATTTGCGGACACCACGCGTTGCTAATAAATATCGATCATCTTTCCGTGATGACCAGCGTTTTGCATATCATCAGATTCCGATTGTCGAAGGTAGCGATATTCCGCTTAATGAAGAACAAGTGCCAGAACTTTATTTGTCGATGCTTGATCACCATGACACCTTTAAAGCAATCTTAGAAACGATTGCTAAGGCTCCCCAAGGCGTCATCTACAATTGTTCAGCGGGTAAAGATCGAACCGGAATGGTGACATTTATCTTACTGGAACTGGCGGGTGTTCCACGCTCCATCATTGCGGATGATTACGAACTTTCATCATCCTTAATTGATAAAAAGATTCCATTCATGCAATCAATCGATCCATCCTTTCCATCATATCTTGGAGCTTCAAAGCGCGAATATATTGAACGATTTTTCACCCTATTTGACGCGAAGTATCACACGATTGATACCTATCTCAACATCATCGGAATATCGATGGCAACACGCGAACAGCTCTATCGTCGCCTCCTGCATCAATCGAAATATTAACTAATATTTTATGGTATAATTCAATGTTGTAACTAAGGAGATTTTTTATGCATTTATATACGGGTATCTTAGCTCTTGATATTAGCCTGACAATCGTTATTGCGGTTGTCATCGTTGTCGTATTCATCATCGAGCATCGGTTCTTGAAGAAAAATGATGAAGTGCTGAAACGTCATCAGATTATCTTAATATATTTGGCATCGATTTTATTACTTGTGGCAGGAATTATTGGGATAATGGCACTTTGGTCATTTGACTTCATGGCATTATTTAACAATATTTGGACTGACATTCAGTTATTTGTGACAACGAGTGTCCCAAATATGATTGGCACGGCAATCACGCTTGGCGTTGCCATTGTTTTTCTGCGGATTGCCAAGATTTCATTTAAACAAATCGGGCGTAACCCAGGACCACTACAGCGACGTAAACGAACGATTGGCAAAATTACGTTAAGTATTCTCCGCTATTTAGTTTGGATAATCGCAATTATCGTCAGCTTGGCCATTTGGGGCTTTGATGTCCTCCCCGCGTTAGCCGGACTTGGGATTGTTGGGTTAATCGTGGGTCTTGGCGCCCAAAAGCTCATCAACGATTTAATCTCCGGATTCTTTATCGTATTCGAACAGCATTTTGATGTCGGTGATGTGATTGAAGTATCTGGTTTCAAAGGAGAAGTCATTGACATCGGGTTAAAAACGACGAAGATTCGTAACTGGCGTGGCGAAGTGCGGATGATGACAAATGGTGATGTCGTCAACGTCATCAATTATTCGAAAAATCCTTCACTTGCTGTCGTAGAATTCGATATCGCTTATCAGGAAGACATTCAAAAGACACTTGAATTACTGAAGAGCGAACTGCCGAAATTGCGTGAACGTCATCAAGAAATGATTGAAGATCCATCGCTCCCCGGTGTCATTAAGTTAGGTGAAAGCAGTGTGACGATTCGAGCCGTGGCTAAAACCGAAAATGAGAAGCATTATGCAATCGAGCGAAGCATGCGTCAATTTATTAAAGAGTTGCTCGATGCGCATGGAATCGAGATTCCGTTTCCACAAATTGTCGTCAATCAACCAAAAAAGAAGTAAAAAAGGCCAACGGCCTTTTTAATTTAGCGATACCCACCTTCAATTGCTTCAAGTAATTTTACATCAGCTTCATCAAGCTGAAAGTCAAGTTTCGTATTTTCGAGAATCCATTGCTCGTGGGTTGATTTAGGCAGTGGCAACGTTCCTTGTTCAAGCGTGTAGCGAATCGCTAACTGCGCGGGTGTGACCTGATATTTTTCCGCTAATTGATGAATGATTGGCAGTTTAAATATACGTCCAGTTATTAGCGGTGAATAAGCTTCGACGAGAATGTTGTGCTCACGGCAATATGAACGTAACGCCATCTGTGGTCGTCCGACAAAAAATGGAGTTTGATTAACGTGAGGCACAAAGCCCGTTGCCTTAATAATCGCGTCAAGATGTTCGATTTCGAAATTAGAGACACCGATTGATTTTACTTTGCCCGCTTTAAATAACTCAATCATCGCGCGCCAAGCTTGAATGTTACCCTCAGTGTGATCGCTTCCCATATCACTCCATGGCCAGGGGGCATGGATGAGATATAAGTCAAGATAATCAAGTCCGAGTTTTTTAAGTGATTTATTAAATTCAGTGAATGTCGATTCATAACCTTTGATGTGTGAATATAACTTGGTCGTCACGTAGATGTCGCCACGATCAAGATGAGAATCTTTTATCGCGCGTCCGACACTTTTTTCATTTTGATAAGCCGCGGCGGTATCAAGATGGCGATAACCGACTTCAAGGGCATAACGAACCGAGCGATAGGCTTCATCACCCTCTTTGATTTGCCATGTGCCAAATCCGATTTTTGGAATTGTAACTCCGTGGCGCATTGTAAATGTTTCGTTAATAATCATGTGGACCTCCTAATGAATATTACTTAAAATATATTAGCAAATATATATCGCGATTACTTAGCGAAGGCCAATTAACAAAATGAAAAAAACTTATAAAAAAATCTTAAGTATCAGTTATCTATTGATTTTTCTTTTGCTCAGTTCGTTAATTATTGCCTTTTCTTTAGCACCATCTGATGTATCTTCAAATCAAAGTGGTTTCATTTTAAATATCGTGCTTTGGGGCTTGTCGCTCTTTGGATATACTCCAAATCAAGACGCACTAGCACTAATTAGCATCTTGGTGCGGAAGTTAATCGGTCACTTTGGGCTTTTCTTTGTCGATGGGATGTTTGCATATTTAAACGCAGTTTCTTTTATAAAGGCAAAAAAATATTATGTTCCATTATTGATAGCCCTATCGACGATGGTTGTTCTTGCTAGTCTCTCCGAAGTATTGCAACTTTTAGCATCGGGACGGGCGGGATTATTTAGCGATGTTATATTAGATATAGCGGGAGCAATCCTTGGCGTCTCGCTCATTTATTTTATCGATCAAGCCAAGAAGAAGGAGCATCGATTAACATGAAACGAATTGTCTTCGCCGGTGGCTGTTTTTGGGGCGTTGAAGCATACTTTAAATTACTAAAAGGTGTCAGTGATACGACGGTTGGTTATGTCAATGGTAACTTTGAGAACCCAACTTACCAAGATCTCATTAAACATCGGGCTACGCACGCTGAAGCCGTCGCTATCATATATGATGAAACAGTTATTTCTTTAGCGACGCTACTTAGTCATATGTTTCGCTTTATCGACCCGACCTTAAAAGATCAACAAGGGCACGATATCGGACATCAATACCGAACGGGTGTTTATTATGTTGAAGAAGAAGATTGTCGGATTACATTGCGATTCCTTGCTGATGTTGCTCCGCGATATCATAAACCTCTCGTTGTTGAAGTCATGAAAGAAGACGGGTTTTATCCAGCCGAAGCATATCATCAAGATTATCTTGATAAAAATCCCTTTGGTTATTGCCATGTCAACTTAGCGCTTATTAGCCAAGAGGAGAAGAAATGAAGAAAGATCAGTATCAAGCACTTTTAAGTGATTTACCTCATCTATTTGATGGCGCGACGCATTACATCACGTGTCTTGCTAATTTAAGCGCCGAGTTGAAAACGCGTTTCCATTCATTTTCGTGGGTTGGCTTTTACTTATTCGATGGCGAGAAACTAATATTAGGACCATTTCAGGGCTTACCAGCTTGTGAAACGATAACGCTTGATCGAGGGGTGTGTGGCGCTTCTGCCTCTAAACTGAAGACGATTATCGTTAATGACGTCCATGAATACATCAATCACATCGCTTGCGATAGCGGCTCTCGTAGTGAGATTGTGGTTCCATTACTTTTCAATCATCGCCTCATCGGTGTCCTTGATATCGATTCCTATGAACTTGCTAATTTTGATGCAGTTGATCAAAATGAGCTAGAAGAAATCGTTAAGTTTGTGGGTCAAACGATAAAATTTCCAGCTGCTTTTTAGATGCTAGTTGAACTTGTAACCACTTACATTTTTTCCTTTGCTTTCTTATAAAGAAAGAGCGGACGTTATTTGCTATAATCTCAATGTCAAGATCACGAATTTAGGAGTAACGATTGAAAACATTTATTCTGCTGAGCGCTGTCCCCGGAGCTGGAAAGTCAACCTGGGCGTCAGTGTATGCGGCCTCGCACGACAATGTTTATATTGTCTCAAGCGATGAAGTCCGCAAAGAGATTACCGGTGCTTATCAAATATTTAACCAAGAACCCCGCGTCTGGGAAACATTTAGGCAACGCATTCATGAGTATGCCGCTCGTCATGATGATGTAACCGTGATTGCTGATGCTGTCAACGATACGAATACATTACGGCAATATTATGCAAATGAAGCAAGTGAGTTTCATAAAAAGATTTTTGTCTATATTGATAAACCCGTCGAAGTCGTGTTAGCGCAAAACAAAATGCGCCAAGCTGAGAAATGGGTTCCTGAAGACATCATCATGATGTTTTATCAAAAAGTTGAAGTGCCCACCACGGAAACGATTGCGCTCTTTCATGAGTTTGTCAAAGTAAAGTAGATTGTCAAATAGTCGGTTGTCCGACTATTTTTTTCGTGTATCATATAGCGGAAGGATAAATAGTGAAACAAGCACGAGTCTGGTCAATGTTAATAATTGCCATATCAATACTCACATCATGTGAGCTATCTTTTGGTAATAGCGGAACTTCTAGTAATAGTGCGACTTCAAGCACCACGTCAAGCAGCATCTCAACAAGTGAAGGTGTGCACACGGAACCTGATCCAGCTTATGATGATCTATTCGCTCCAAGTAGCAAGGTCGCCATTAATTTAACAATCAGTAGCGCAAATCTCCAGCTATTAGAGTCTTATGGTAATTCAAATGATGAAAGAACCGAAATATATTTACCGGCTGCAATCGCGATATCCGTTAATAATGGTACGAACACTGTCAATTATTCATTTGACCAAGTTGGCGTTAGGATGAAGGGTAATTTATCCATTGGTGAATTTATTGATGATGGTAACTACATTTATGATCTCGTGCACTTTAAAATTTCATTTGATGAATTCGTTACTAACCAACGGTTACTCTCAATGTCGAAGATTGACTTAAAATGGAATCGCAATCTCGATCACACGCAAATTCGTCAAAGTTATGCTTATAAGATGTTTAAGGATTATTTATATTTATCACCTGATGCCACTTTAACTAAGTTTGGGATTACCCAGACATCGGGTAGCAATCAAGCTTACACCTACTTAGGCGTTTATACACTTTATGAAGTGATTGATAAACGATTGCTGAAACGCGTTTATTCTCCTAGTGATGCTGAAGGCAATTTATATAAAGTGACCTATAACAATAAAGGTCCCGCTGATTTCACGATGTCAGGAGCAGTGCTCAAAAGCGGCTCCTCATTCAGTGCAATTAATAATGGGAAAATCGGAATTGAAAATGCCGCGACCGATTATGTGCCCTCTTACGATTTAAAGACGAATAAGCAAACGCCGAATTTTTCGGATATGGCGACACTGATTGGACGACTCAATTCCACTACGAACTATCATAGCGACACTTCCAAAGCGATGCTTGAAAGCCTGATCGACATCGATGCTTATTTAAAATACGAAGCCGTCGCCTATTTTATGGGTAACCCTGATGATTTACGCAATAACTATAATAATGCCTATGTATATTTTGTGCCGAGCACAGGGAAAGCTGTGTTTATTCCGTATGATTTTGATCGATCACTGGGACTTAATGGCAACTGGGATCCAACTGGTAACTCGATGACGCAAGTCCGACCATTTTCAAATAGTGCTTATGGTTATGGTGGTGATCAAACCCAAAGGAATCCGCTATATCGCTATACGATCACGACAGGCTCTCATCCAGTTTTTCAAGCCACCTATCGCGAACATCTACTCGATATCTTAGCAAGTGATTGGTTGACAGAGGCGAAGTTTAATACGATGTATCACCTTTACCGGGCAAATTATGAAGCAGAAGTTGAACCTGATCATAACTTACCTTATGTTCCATTTTCATTAACTGAAGTCACTGAATCCAATTGGAAGTATGTTGACTATATAACTGCAAAGCGTAATATAACAACTAGTTCTCTTTAACCATGAAAAAAAATCATCTCCGGAAAATTAATGAAGTAACGCTGGTTGGCTTTCTTGCTAACATCGCTCTTTCAATCTCCAAGCTTATTATCGGAATTATCGCCTTTTCACAAGCGTTAATCTCCGATGCGATTAACTCGTTTGGTGATGTCTTTTCAACGATTATCGCCTTCTTTGGGCTTAAAGCGGCGACTAAGTCATCTGATAAAGAACATCCATATGGTCATGAACGGATGGATAGCGTCACGGCGATAATTTTAGCGCTTATATTCTTTGTGACTGCGTTAATCATCGGTGGTCGTGCAATCTTTAGCATTGTTGATAACGATCCGAATATGGTGATGCCGACGAATGCCGCGTGGATTACCGCTGGTGTCGTCGTGATTGTCAAAGAGAGCCTCTTCGTCTATACATACATTACGGCTAAACGACTGAAGAGTTCATCATTACGAGCAGCCGCCCTTGATCATCAAATGGATGTCTTATCATCAGCGTTCGCGCTCATTGGTATCGCCGCTGCTCGTTACTTTAACTTACCGATTCTTGATCCAATCTTCAGTTTACTCATTTGTCTATTGATTATTTACACCTCCGTGAATATCTTTCTTGAAGCGATTGGTAAACTTGTTGATAAAGCCGCACCAGAAGCACAAGAAGACGCGATTACCAAAGTAATTGAAAGCGTGACTGGAGTATGTCGTATCGATACCTTAAAGACACGAGTATTTGGTAGTCGTCTCTACGTCGAAGTTGAAATTGCTTGTCAAGATGATTTATCCCTTGTAGCGGCTCATGATATCGCCGAAGCGGTTCACGATGCGGTTGAAGATCAATTTGATGAAGTAAAACACATCATGGTCCATGTCAATCCCGAATCTACCATTAACGACTAAAATTGTGTAATATATTAGCCGTGCGCAGCCGTGGCGAAACTGGTAGACGCGCTAGATTCAGGTTCTAGTACTTAACGGTTTAGGAGTTCGAGTCTCCTCGGCTGCACCATCCAAAGTGATCTTACCCCCGAAAGTTAGACTTCAGTTACTCGGCTCGAGTAATATAAGGAAGACTTCGGGGGTATTTTCTATGAAAGTAAGCATTGCAGACAAACTCAAGGTTGTGAAAGAAGACCTTGAGCAGGGGCAAACCATAAAAGAACTGAGCGAGAAGTATCATCTTGATACGGCGCGGATTAAGTACGTGGTCGCTTTGTATCGAAAGCACGGCGAGCGGGTGTTTACGAATCGCGAACGAACGATATATACCCGGGAATATAAGCTCGAAGCGATCCATCGGTACTTGCAAGGCAAGGAATCATATTATGTGATTGGGATGGATCTTGGCCTGATCGATCAAGGGGTACTCCGGGACTGGGTCGATAAATATAAAGCC
>CAZXCV010000020.1:0-461 GCA_964639215.1 uncultured Staphylococcaceae bacterium | reverse complement strand
ATGTGATGGAGACTTTGATAAATGTGTATCCCATCAGCAACAAGCTCGTCGATAGTCTTTTGAGTTTCTTCGGGTAGTTTTGGAATCGAACTAGAATTATGATTTCAATCTTTAGCCATTTTTTGAGTAAGTTTGAAATTGTAGAAGCGTTTTTACCCGTAGGATAAACCTCTTATTCTGCATATGTTGCAGACAATCAAACGTTTTAAAGTTGGGCACTGATATGATTGTCCAGGCTCGAGCACACAGTTTCGATAGAGTTCACACCATATAGTTGCTTTCGAAACATTAAGCCTAGATGATATTTATTATTAGGTCATATGATCATGAAGGCATGCTTGAATGACCATGCGGTCTTCGACATCAAGTTGCTTGTTTACTTTGTTGCCCAGACATCCTCATTTTTGGGACAAGAAAGATGTCTTAATTATATGCAACGTGTCTAATCACTTCGCCGTTAC
>CAZXCV010000019.1:273-17746 GCA_964639215.1 uncultured Staphylococcaceae bacterium | reverse complement strand
ATTAAGCCCATGGAGTCTCAGTCTTGCCAAATTATTCGCCAAATGGCAACTAGACAGTAAGTTACCAAAACGGAAACCACGTCGTCGCCGCGTGACACCTGAAGTCAAGAGCGCGGAACCACAGGAAGCGACATTCATTGGCATTAATGATTAGACAGCTTCGGCTGTCTTTTTCTTTAGATGTATGAATCATGACATTTTTAGATAAACTTCTTGGTTATTATCAATTAACAAAAGCGGATTATGAGCACCTCACACGGTCATTAACCGATGATGATTTGCCGAATCCTCATAATTTTAGTGATTTACCGAAAATCATGACACGGATTGAACAAGCGATTGTGCACAATCAGAAAATTATTGTTTATGGCGATTATGATGCGGATGGGGTTTTGGCGACATCGATTTTAGTTGATGCGTTTAAGAAACGCGGTGTTGCTGTTGGTTATTATCTCCCGAATCGCTATCAAGATGGTTATGGTTTAAATGTCAGTAAAGTACTAGATATCAAACAAAAAGATTATCAACTTATTATCACGGTTGATAATGGTGCGAATGCCGTTGAAGCCATTAATAAGGCATATGAACTAGGAATTGATGTCATTATTACTGATCATCACGAAATAAACGGTGAAGTGCCCCTTAACGTCGGAATCTTACATCCCTTTCTTCAACAAAAACCATATCCAATGTGTGGGGCGACGATGGCTTTTATCTTAGCGCGTGAGCTACTTCATCAAGTCGATCGCTATCACCTAGCGTTAGCCGCCATCGCCACGATCAGTGACATGATGCCATTGCGTGACATAAATCGTGATTTAGTGAGGTTGGGATTAGCAATCTTACAAATTGAAAACTATCCTCAAATCACCTTATTAAACGAAAATCAAATAGTTGATGCAGTCTCGATTAGTATGAAAATCGCCCCGGCGATTAATGCGATTGGTCGCTTAGTGGAAAATAGTAATATCAATCGGCTCGTCAAGTACTTCACATCGACTGATAATGAAGAAATTATTAGTTTAGCCAGCTGGATCAAGACCATGAATTCATCTCGTCAAACAATGATGAAGGATGCGGTTATGCAATTACCTAATATTGATGGTGATGTCAAAGCCATCGTTCATCTATCAAATGAAAAAGAGGGATTGATCGGATTATTAGCAAATCGTCTCATGAATAAATATGATGTTCCATGCATCGTGTTTACTCCTAACTCCGCTAATCCTAGTGAATTAGTCGGTAGCGCCCGTACGCCGAAGGGGTATGATCTAACCGAAGCTTTTAAACATGTTGAACCCTGGATGATTAAGGGTGGTGGTCATGCCAATGCTGGCGGTCTAACAATTAACGTCAAGCAATATGAACGGTTTAAACAAGCGTTCATCAGCTATTTTGACATGAAAGAACAAGTGCTCACGAAATATCATATCCTTGATGTCTCCCTTTCCGAATTCAATTTTGATAATTATCAGTTAATCGAGACATTCGGACCATTTGGACAAGACTTTAAAGCCCCCTTATTTCGAATTAGTCATCTGAAAACATCGGCATTAAGCTATATCAAAAACGGACAATATTTAGCGACAAAACTTTCACTTGATACAAAACTCTTAAGTTTTAAGATTGGACAAAAAGATCTCAATAATTATGAATTTGTTAACTTAATTGGTGAATTTTCGAAACAAACTTATCGAAATATGAGTGAACTTGTATTTCTAGCCTCTAAATTCGAGCCTGATTAATAAAGTTCTTTTGTTTACAAGCAATTTTTACTTGAGTATCATTATCTTGTAATAGATAAGGAGGAAAAAAATAAATAATGAAAAAGAAACTAATTCTATTACCTTTGCTGATGCTCGCTTTAGGCGCTTGCGGCTCAAGTGTAGCCCCAAGTAGCAGCAGTGTGCCACCCAGCAGTTCAGGCCCAGTTGCGGATACGAATGTGTACCGCATCGTTGGAAATGTCCAAGACAATGAATGGACGCCAGATGATGATGAATTCATCATGGTCAAAGATGCTGACGAGAATATCTTCACATACGAAGGTATCGACATGTTCGTCGGCGAAGAATGGTGTATTACGATTAATGGTGCTTATGATGGACAAATCGGTTTTACCGGCACATCCAACTTAACACTCGTTGACACCGGTGTCACGATGGAACTTGGTGGCGGTCCTGGAACCGTCAAGAACTTTAAAGTTAAGACAGAAGGTAACTATGATGTTGAACTCAATACCGGTGTTACCCCACGCGTTTTAACGATTACTCGTGTTGGTGATGCAGTTGAACAACCACCAGCCCCTGAAGTTGATGCAGCTGAATGGCACCTGATTGGTACCATGAACTCCTGGACAGAAGGCGACAAGACTTTCCCACTTTATTTCAACTTATTAACTGAAATGTATACTGGCGAATTCGATTTAGTATTACCAACTGAAGGACCAATCCAATTTAAAATCGCGACTGGTTCTACTTGGGACAACTCCCGTGGTAATGGCAACGTCGAAGTTCCTTCACCAGCCCCAGCGTGGTTAGATTTAACCGATGGTGGTGGTAATATTAAAATTACCGAAGCTGGAAAATATCTCGTTGAATTCAATTGGATTGCAACTGCTGGTGGTGTTGTTGGTGGTGAAATTTTCATCAACAAAGTTACCGCTGAAATGATCCCAGCTGGTTTCGATATCACGACTACTTACTCCTCAATCGCTGCCATTAAAACTGAAGCGACATTGAATAAGGAATATGGAACTCGTGGTGTTATTACTGGTTTAAATGGTGGTTTAATTTACATGCAAGACACTGCCGGTGGCTTCATCAACGCCTATGTTGGTGGCACCGCGACTGCGACACTTGTGCTCGGAAACGTTATTGACGTTCTCGGCCTTTTCAAACTTACAAATGAAGTCCCACAACTCTCAGGCGAAGGTAGTTCTGGTGTTGCCACGATGAAACTCGTTTATGCTAAATCACTCGCACTGGCACCAGTCGTGATTGATGAAGCCGCAACCTTAACAACCAGAACCGGTACCGACTATGCATTAAGTGGACAATTAGTTCGCATTAATGGTGTCACTGCTGGGACATTCGCATCTAATGCCTATGACCTTAACTTAGGCGCGTCCAAGGTTCAAGGTTATACGGGATTCTCTGCTGGCCATGAAGCTACTTCAACGAACCGTGCCGCCATCGAAGCGAAAATTATCGCTCTCAATACAAGTGGCGCAACCTTTGACATTATTGGTGTTCTCGTACACTATAACAACACAGCTGGTTCCTGGAGATTCTTCATCACATCAGTCGATCAAATTATTGAAACTCCAGCAGCTTAATTAACTAGGCAGCTAAGTCGATAATCTAAAAAAGATCAGACGATTGGGTCATGATGGAAATCATGACCCTTTTCTTTTGATGTTTATTAACTTTTTTGCATTAATTTGACTTTTATTCATACCGATAAATTTGCCAGATGCCCCATATACTTAATTGCTGTCCATTAATTCTTATTCCCTATAAATGAAGATTTAGTACTTATAATAAACCTGTTTGTATTGATAAGAACCGAGCTTTTTGTGATAATGAATGAGATTTCTAATAGAGTCTAGTGGGAACGATTTATCGCATAAACAGCGGACGAGGTCATCCCTTATATTCCTCAATGATTCCAACTAATGATTAATGCGCTAAATGCATGAAAGAGACCGATATTTTTGAAAAAACAAATTTATTATTTATCGACCAAAATAAAAAATAACCATCATGCTGGTTCAAAAGCAATTAATGATGTTGATGATATCTTAAGAAACCGAATTGACACCAAGCCCATCAGTGTCGCTTATTTCAATCATCTCAGTTTGATTCCAAGTATTTGCAAGTTAATCGCACGGCTACTATTTAACAAGCACAAGATTGTTATAATACAAGAAACTGGGGCGAATAAATTGCTGTTTCTTCTCAAGATCATGCGGAAAATCTTTGTGTGGAACCATCATATATATGTTGGTTTAATTCATGACTTAATTAATCTACGTGAAGAAAAAGTCGGACAAGAAGAACAGAAATTACTAAAACTATATGACTATCTAATCTCGCATAACGGTGCGATGACCAAATATTTAGTCAGCAAAGGTTTCCAAGCCAAACGAATTGTGAATCTCGAGGTGTTTGATTATTTACTCGTAAATGTACCGATGATTAAACGTGAGTATCATCGCGAAAAAGTTACGCTTGCGTTTGCTGGTAATTTATCAAAAGAGAAATCTGGTTTTATTTATAAGATGAAAGATGTCATCGGCACTGATATCCACCTAAATTTATATGGTGTTTATTTTGATGATACTTATCAAGATGATAAAATAACCTATCACGGTTCCTTTGCTCCCGAACAATTACCCCATGTCATCGATGGTAATTTCGGACTCGTCTGGGATGGAGATACGACCACCGGTTGCGGTGGAAAATTCGGTCGCTATATGCGGTATAATAACCCGCATAAATTGTCATTCTATCTTGCGAGTAAATTGCCAATCATTATTTGGAAAGAAGCCGCCTTGGCCACCTTTGTTATTAAGCGAAATATTGGTATCGCAATCGATAATCTAAGTGAGCTTTCTGATAAAATTAGAAACATTAGCAGCGCATCATATGAGCTTATGTGTGAAAATGTCACACAAATTGGAAATGAGCTTTATAACGGCACCTTCACTAATCGGGCGCTTGACGCCATTTTAATGAAAATTGCATCAAGATAAAGGAACAATCGTCATGAATAAGAATTATGATTATCTCATCGTTGGTGCCGGCCTATTTGGAGCGATATTTGCCTATGAGGCCAAACGCCGTGGTCAACGAGTACTCGTTATTGAAAAGCGCGACCATATCGGTGGTAACATTTACACCAAAAACATCGAGGGCATCAATGTTCATTATTATGGCGCCCATATATTTCATACATCTGACAAAACACTTTGGGATTACATCAACCAATTTGCCGAGTTTAATCATTATGTCAATGCACCAATTGCCATCTACCATGATGAAGTTTATAACCTCCCCTTTAACATGAATACGTTTAGTCGTCTCTGGGGCATTAAAACACCACAAGAAGCGAAAAAGATGATTGAAGCGCAACGATCGCAATTTAAGAATCAGGAGCCACGTAATCTCGAAGAACAAGCGATATCGCTCGTCGGTGTTGATGTCTATCAAAAACTCATCAAAGGTTATACCGAGAAACAATGGGGTCGACCTTGCCATGAATTACCATCATTTATCATCAAGCGACTTCCGGTTAGGTTTACGTATGACAATAACTATTTTAATGATCGGTACCAAGGAATTCCAATTGGTGGCTATACGAGCATCATCGAAAAGATGTTTGATGGGATTGAAGTACGCCTTGAAACTGATTTTTTCAAAAATCGAGCTTCACTAGAACAACTCGCAACCAAAGTCGTCTATACCGGTCCGATTGATGAACTCCTCGAGTATCGATATGGTGTCTTAGAATATCGGAGCCTTCGTTTTGAACATGAATTATTAGATCTCGATAATTATCAAGGTAACGCGGTCGTCAATTACACAGCCAGTGATGTGCCATATACGCGCATCATTGAACATAAGCACTTTGAATTCGGGCAACAGCCGAAGACACTCATATCACGTGAATACTCTGTCGCCTGGAAGATCGGTGATGAACCTTATTATCCTGTTAATGACACAAAAAATAGCGAACTATATCGCCAATATCGAGAACAAGCAAAACAATTACCAAATTATATTTTAGGTGGTCGGCTCGCTGAATATCGCTATTATGATATGCATCATGTCGTTGCTTCAGCGCTTGCTGCAGTTAAAACCGAATTCAAAGAATAATAAATCATGAATAGTGTCGTTAAAAATTATTCGATAAATTTAATCTATCAAATAATTTTACTTATTTTTCCGATTATCCTCATTCCTTATTCTTCCCGTATACTTGGACCGGCTGCAATTGGCGAATATGCTTATGTTTATACCTACTCTCTTTATTTCATTATGATTGCCCAATTAGGCATTTCTCTATTTGGGGCAAAACAAATTTCAATTAATCGTGACGATAAAGTGGCGATGTCGCATACATTTTGGCAACTTTTCTACGCGAAAATTATTACAACCGCACTCGCAGTCGCGCTTTATCTTGCTTTCATTCTGATTTATGTCAAACAATCACATCTTCTCTATTACTTTCAAATTATCTTGCTGATTTCAACCGCACTCGATATCAGCTGGTTTTATGTCGGGAATGAAAACTTCAAACCGTTATTATTAAGAAATTTACTGATCAAATCACTCTCACTCATCTTCGTGATTATCTTTGTTAAAAAACCAGAAGATGTGTATATCTATGCCCTGATCTTATTTCTATCAGAATTTATCGGACAAGCACTCATGTGGTTTAAAATACGCTTTAGCATTCTTGTGCCAAGAAAAACTGATTTTTCATTACCCGATTTATTCATTAATTTAAGGGGGATGTTTATTCTCTTTATACCGCAGTTCATCATCCAGGTGTATACGATCTTAAATAATACGATGCTCGGACTTTTTTCGACATCTGAACAAGTCGCCTATTACGATAATGCTACGAAGATTATTAATATTTCACTGACAATCATCACTTCGCTTGGAATCGTGATGCTACCACGCATTGCTGCTTTAAACAAAGGCAAAGATGATGCCGAAATTCGTCGCTATATCGATGGCTCTGTCAAGATGATGAGTTTCCTCGGCATTCCCGTGATGATCAGTTTGATGGCGATTGGCGACATATTTATCCGTTTATATCTCGGTCAATTATATCTCTTCGTTGGTGTATTATTAGCGTTTTATCCGCTGAAAATCTTCCTTGTCATCTATAGCAATATTATGGGTATGCAATACTTAGTGCCGCTTGGTAAAAATAAAGCCTTTATCATGTCAGTGTTAATTGGGGCGGTCACAAGTATTGTCTTAAACTTGTTTTTAATTGAAAAATACGGAGCTTTTGGAGTTGTGATTTCCGTACTAATTGCCGAGCTTTTGGTGACGATAACGCAGTTTATCATCACCAATAAGTTTTTACACATTCACCAATCGTTATTCGCGACATTCAAAATGTTAATTAGTGGTGTTACTATGTACATAATCATGCTTTTAACGAAAATGTATTTGTGCCCACAAATATTTATTCTGTTTAAAATAAGCGATATTGGCGATATTTATCTTAATCTCATCACCTTTTTCATATCATTTTTAATGGGTGGTGGCGCCTATCTCTTACTATTGACAATAATTAAGGATGAAACTACAATGACGATATATTCACATATTAAAACTAAATTCATTAGTGAAAAAAGGAGAAAAGCATGAGAAATGCAAAATGGTTTCGTTCGGTTTTAGTGACGCTATCTGCCCTCTTATTCATGAGTGGGTGCGCAAGCTCAGGAGCATTTAGTTCTAGCTCCGAAGATATCCTTGCTCCGATCACGAGCGAAATCGAAGATCTCGATTCACGGATTGAGGAACTTGAAGATCTGTATGACTATCTGATTGCTGTCGTCGATGAACAAAATGACACCCTAGTCCAACAAGCTGATGAGATTCTCGCTAATGCCGCTGAAATTGCCGCCCTTGAAGCAACAGTGACCGCGCTCCAAGCGACTGTCGCACTCCAAGCCACGACAATCACGACATTGCAAACAGCGCTTGATGCCAGTGCGGCGCTCATCGCCCAAAATATCTTGGATATCGATGCGCTCCAAACAGATGTGACCACCCTTGATGCGCTCATGGATGCGACCACGACGCAAATTGACATTCTCGAAGGTATGATCGATTCGTTAGAAACGGTCACTGACACGTTAACAAGTCAACTTGCAACGCATACCACGACAATTGCTAATCTTGAAGCGTTAATTGCCACTTTAACAACTCGTATTAACGATTTAGAAACAGCGTTAGCGAATCTTGAAATGGCGACGAGCATCCAAATCTCTTACACCCAAGTTGGCGAATCGCTCAGCGCAAAGATCGATTTAGTGCTTCCCGATATTCCTTCAAATGAAGGATTTGATTATGTCGGTGCTAAACTCGAATTAAACCATCCGTTAAAAGCAACGGTAACAAGCAATCCATTCGTTAAAGAAGTTTCATATGATGAAACCGAGACCACACTCGAATTTGACGTGCTCTACCACGGATTATATGAAGGTGAATTAACGCTTGAATACTCCGATGGCACAATGTCAAAGTATTATGACTTCACGTTAGATCTACCGCTTAAAGCCAGTCACTATAACGTTGCTTGGCTCAATGCGACAATGCCATTACTGCTATTTGCATCAGATATGTACACTGGTTATTATGACTCTGGTTTTACGTATATCGAAATAGAACGCGCACGGACGTTCGATTATACGAAATTACCTGCTAACGTTAAACCAATTCCCGCCTATGCTTCACCAAGTTTAGGTAACTATGATCAAACAATGGTGGCAAATTTCTACGAATCAATCGACTCGCGGACTAATAAAGCCTATGCGGTTGCTTGGTTAGAAGAACTTTATGCCTTAGATGACACCTCGACTTTCACCTTTGCCACCGTCGATAACGTTGGCATCGTGATTACGAGTGTCTATTATTCCAATATTCCAGTTGCTAATGTCGACTTTGTCGTCTACACCGATGGAAGTTATTCAGTCTGGATGTTGAATGAAGTTTATAGTGGAGCGACTGGCTATGATAATTACGTGAGTCGCAAAGCCGAATTCCTTGACTGGGAAACAAAAGTTATCTCCCATGAGATTTCCACGACTTATAATCCAGTCTTCATTCTACCCGCGGTTGAAAGTTCTAACTATCGTTACGTCATCAATTCTGGTTCTGGTTTAGAATTTGTTGGTGACATGGCAACGAAATACGCTGCTCTCGGTGTTGAAGAGGTAGCCGTAACCGACGCTTTCGACGCTGTCGAAACAGCCGGTAAGCTCAATGATCTTGAATTCTTACTCAAGACTCGTTGGGGTGATGCACCTGAACAAAGCATGTCGTCATATTTCACGGGACTCCCAGCGAAGAATCTCTTAATTCTTGGCACAAGTCCAGCAGCAGAAGCCAATGCGCTTTATGCCACGTTTGAGAAATATATCGATTACATCGTTGCGACCTATGGCGCTGAATACAAGATCTTCTATAAAGGACACCCACGTTACCCATCAGACGTGACACGTCAAGCGATGTTTGCTGATAAAGACATCACTGAATTAGAAAACTCAATTCCGGTTGAAACATTGATGCTTCTATATGATGATGTGTATGTCGGTGGTTATACGAGTACCTCATTCCAAAGTTCACTTGTCGGTCAAACGATATTCTTCTTTGGACCACAAAGCTTGATTGAAGGTAATGCGACACTGAAGTCGATGATTGCTGCTGGTATCATCTTTGAAGACACCGTCTACCTGATCAAAGACGCCGAAGGTGATGTCATCATTGAAGTTTAGTTGATTAATCTTTAGATCCGCTTATTTACAAACAAGAGATGAGGGCCATGATGAAAACTCATGACCCTCTTTTTTATGCAAAATTCACCGATAAATAAGTAAAACGCGATAAAAACATTCGATTTTTTCGTATTTATTGGTAATAAATTATGAGTAATATATAATTATTAAGTATTATGAATTCGCTCGTTTCTAACCAAAATACGGTACTCCATCACTTTGATGACGTCAAAGAAATATATTTCACTTATATCAGTAACGAACAAGATCGTGCCTTAATCGAAAAGGCCTATCACTACGCTTTTAGTAAACATCAAGGCATCTTACGAAAATCAGGCGAACCATATATCCATCACCTAATTGAAGTAGCCTATATTTTAGCAAAACTTCAAGGTGGACCCACAACATTAGCCGCAGGGCTCCTCCACGACGTCGTTGAAGATACTGACGTCACGATTGAAGAAATCCGCGACGAATTCAGTGAAGACGTCGCCCTGCTTGTCGAATCGCTCACAAAGATTCAGCAGCTGAAGTTATCGCATCGCGAATTTGCTGATAAGCACGCCGAAGATCACCGCAAAATCTTTATCGGGATGGCGCGCGATATTCGTGTCATCATTATTAAGCTCGCTGATCGGCTCCATAACATGCGCACGCTTGATGCGTTACCGAAACATCGCCAATTAGCGCTTTCACGCGAAACGCTAGAAATATTCGCCCCAATTGCCCACCGGCTTGGGATGTTCCAAATTAAAAGTGAACTCGAAGACATTTGCTTAAAATATCTTGAACCCGATAAATACGTTCAAGTAACCTCGCTATTAGAAACAAAAAACAAATTTCGTCAAAAATCGCTTGATGACATTAAGAAACGCATTGCCGACATTATTTTTGCTGATGAAATTCCGTTTGAAATTCAAAGTCGTGTCAAGAGTATTTATTCAATCTATAAAAAGATTTATCAACTTGGAAAAAACTTCGATGAAATCTATGACATTTTAGCAATTCGGATCGTGACGGATACGGTTTTGCACTGCTATGAAATACTCGGACTCGTCCATGCGACGTATAAACCAATCCCTGGTCGCTTTAAAGACTATATCGCGATGCCGAAGCCAAACCTATATCAATCACTCCATACGACAATCGTTAGTGGTAATGCTCAAATTTACGAAGTGCAAATCCGCACGAAAGATATGGACGAAATCGCAGAGACAGGTGTCGCCGCTCACTGGCGCTACAAAGAAGGCCGTAACTACAATCCTAAAACCGAGCAAAAAGAAATCGAAGAAAAGCTCTTTTGGTTCCGTGACTTCATTAATATCACCGATGATAGTGAAGATGCGAAAGAAGTCATGGAAAATCTCAGTAAAGATATTTTTGATACGTTTGTCTATATCTTCACACCAATGGGTAAAGTCATCGATTTACCAACTGGTTCAACACCGCTTGATTTCGCATATCGTATTCATACCGGTGTTGGTGATGCTGCTGTCGGGGCGATTGTTAATGGGACATTAGTGCCCCTAAATACAATCTTAAAAACTGGCGATGTCGTTGAAATAAAGACAAATCCGAATTCGCCTGGTCCAAATGAAGGCTGGCTCAAGATTGTCCGAACCTCATCAGCAAAAAGCCATATTCGTAAGTTTCTCCTACGTAAGAATAACGAGTTATTACGCGAAGATAAAATTATTAAAGGCAAAGCGAGCGCGCTTGATGCCTTTAAAGATCGGGGCTTTACCGAAAAAGAAATGATGGAACTCATCGATCAGCCCAAAGTAATTGAGTTTTTCCACTTTGAAACACTTGATGATTTGTTCGTTGGGATATGTAATCGTAATCCGCAGCCTTCAGCGATCATTGATTTTTTGAAAATTAAAAAGAAATTTGTCTTGAACCTAACTAAGAAAACGTCTGATGTCTCAAACGTTCCCGTGATTGTTCCAAACGCTGGAAAAGTTGCCGTCACCTTAGGTAATTGCTGCACGCCGATTCCTGGTGATGATATCGTTGGCTTCATCACTAAAGGAAAAGGGATTACGGTCCATCGGCTGAACTGCCCGAATATTCGTAATGAAACACCACGATTAACCGAAGTGCACTGGAATGATAATCTGGCACTTGACACTTATCCAGTTGATTTAGGGCTGACTTGTGGCGAAAGACCTAATCTACTCATCGATGTCATGAATGCCTTCTCTTCGAATAAAATCCCCGTCACCTCAATCAATGCTAAAATGCATACCCAAACAGCGCAGTCGACGATCAATGCGACGATTCTTGTCAGTGATGCGAAGCGCTTAAATGATATTATTAACATCTTAGTGAATGTGACCGGTGTCTATGAAGTACATCGACTCATTCACTAGTTAAAGGAGAATTTATGGAATATCAAGCCCCAAAAGGAACACACGACTTATTAAATGAAGATGCGAGATTATTCGAAGAAGTCGAGAATCTCATGAAACATTTAGCCACATTATATGGCTATGTCCCGTTACGGACACCAATCTTTGAACATACGGAACTATTTACACGCAGTGTCGGTGAAAGTAGTGACATTGTTCGTAAAGAAATGTATTCCTTTCTTGATAAAGGTGAGCGGTCACTGACGCTTCGTCCCGAGATGACGGCCGGTGCTTTACGCGCGATTGTCAATGCGAAACTCGATAAAACGGCAGACTTACCGATTAAACTTTATTATTCAGGACCAGCGTTTCGCTATGAGCGACCACAGTTAGGAAGATTCCGGCAGTTTTATCAATTTGGGGTTGAACAAGTTGGGATTACATCACTACTGAATGACGCTGAAACAATCATTCTTGGTGTCGACATTTTGACTTCGCTCGGATTTAAAAACCTCGTGATTAAGGTCAATAGTTTGGGTGATGAGAGCAGCCGTAATGCTTATCGCGCAGCTTTAAAAGGTTATTTCAGCAGTCACATTACTAAAATGTGTCCTGATTGTAAGGAACGACTAGCGATTAACCCATTACGGATTTTAGATTGTAAAGTGCCAACTGACCAACTCATTGCTAAAGACGCTCCAAAGATGAATGAATACTTATCACCCGAAGCCAAATTATATCTAAAGGCTGTTACAACGATTCTTGATGAATACCAGCTTGATTATGTGCTTGATGAAGGATTAGTCCGTGGCCTTGATTACTATTCACACGTCGTTTATGAATATCACCTTAGTGATGAGATTGGAGCAACTTATGGTGCGTTAGGCGCTGGTGGTCATTACGATAAGCTCCTTCAGGAACTTGGTGGATCACCGCTTCCTGGTGTTGGCTTTGCTTTCGGCATTGATCGAATTATCTCCATCATCAATGAACTAAAACTCTCACCAGATTTAAGCGATGTCGTTGATTGCTTTGTAATGCCGCTTGGTGAGACAGAAGTTAAGTATGCTTATGCTGTTACCACACTATTACGAAGCACAGGTTTAAGGACAGATTTATCATATGAAGCTAAAAGCATCAAAGCTCAAATTAAGAAAGCAACACGACTTGGAGCAAAGTATGCCTTGATCGTTGGTGAAAGCGAAGTTAGAAAAGAAACCGTGATGGTCAAAAATCTCGTGACACAAGAACAAGTTGAAGTCGCACTAAAAGAACTCATCAATTACTTTGAAAAAAACAGTCATCAGTGTCAGTGTGACCATGATCATGACGACGACCATGAATGTCACTGTAAGGAGCACAAGTAAATATGAAACGCACCCATTATAATGGTCTATTAACACTTAATGACGTTGGTACTTCAGTTTCACTCGTGGGCTGGGTTGCTAAAAGACGGAACCTCGGTTCCTTACAATTTATTGATTTACGTGACCGAACGGGCATTGTGCAACTTTTAGTCAGTGATCCAAATAGCATCCCTGATGTTCGTAATGAATATGTGATTGCAATCACCGGTGTCGTCCATAAAAAGGATGTCCCCAACCCTAATTTAAAAACCGGCAATATTGAAGTAAATGTAGCGACATTAACAGTTTTAAGTAAAGCGGAGACGCCGCCACTCATTATTGATAATGTGACTGATGCACTTGAAGAAACACGTCTTAAATACCGTTACCTTGATTTACGCCGTCCCATCATGGCGGAGAAACTCATGCTGCGGGCTAAAATCGTCAAGTTATTCCATGAATTTCTTGATAATAACGGTTTTATTGAAGTGGAAACACCAATCTTAACGTTATCGACGCCTGGTGGCGCTCGTGATTATCTTGTCCCATCACGCTTACAGCAAGGATCATTTTATGCCTTACCACAATCACCACAAATATATAAACAATTACTGATGATCGGTGGGATTGAACGATACTATCAAGTTGCTCGTTGTTTCCGTGATGAAGATTTACGAGCGGACCGTCAACCTGACTTCACCCAAATTGATATTGAAGCAAGTTTCCTTGATCAAGACGAATTATTAAGTCTTTTAGAACCCGTCGTTATTAATATTTGGGATACATTACTAGGAGAGAAGATTGCTTTACCACTAAAACAATATACTTATGAATATGTTGTTACTAACTATGGGAGTGACCGTCCTGATTTAAGGTTTGATTTGCCTCTAATTGATATTTCAGATTTATTAAGAAAATCTTCATTTGAAGGATTTAGCACTGCTAAATTCATTAAAGCCATTTTACTAAAAAATCGAGCAGCGGATATCACCCGTAAATTAAGTGATGAACTAAATCTTGAATTACGGAAATTCGGTTTAAAACCCGCTATTATCCTCAAAGGAAGTGAACAAACATTAATAGGTTCCTTTACCAAGTTCTTAGATGAGTCATTAACAAAAGAAATTATTACTAAATTTAGCGTAAAAGATAGCGATGCCTTGATCATCGCTTATGGTGAAACATTTAAATCATTCCATTTTGGGATGGGCGCTCTTCGTAATTTATTAGCGAAACAACTCGGCTTGATTGATGAAACTAAAACATCAATGTTTTGGGTCACCGAGTTTCCATTATTCGAAGGAACAGACACTGGCGGCTTAACAAGCTCTCACCACCCATTTACACGGCCATTAGAGGAGGATATCCCCTTACTTGATACCAATCCTCTTAAAGTGCGGTCCGCGGCTTATGACATTGTTATTAACGGTTATGAAGCAGGTGGTGGTTCGTTACGTATCTATGATAAGACACTCCAAAACAAGATATTCTCATTACTCGGCATGAGTGATGAAGATATTAAAAAGAAATTTGGTTGGTTTATCGAAGCATTTAATTATGGAACACCACCTCATGGTGGTATCGCCTTTGGACTTGATCGTCTTGCAATGCTAGTCACAAAAACAGATAACATTCGTGACGTGATTGCTTTCCCTAAAAATTTAAGTGCAGTGGGACCACTTGAAAAGACACCAGCATCTGTTGATAAATCACAACTTGAAGAATTAGGCATATGTCTCAAGAAAGAAGGACAATAACATGAATATTGAACAATTAAGTATTGCGGCGTTACGATCGACAATTATCGATGGTATCAATAAGGCAAAAAGTGGTCATCCAGGTATGCCACTTGGCAGTGCTCCATTTATGTATACGCTTTTCACAAAACATTTTGTCAGTGATCCACGTCACCCTGATTGGATTAACCGTGACCGCTTCATCTTATCAGCGGGTCATGCGAGCATGCTCCTTTATACGACATTACATTTAGCTGGATATCAAGTCACACTTGATGACTTAAAATCATTCCGTCATTTAGGGAGTATTACTCCTGGTCATCCTGAAGTTGGTCATACTCCTGGCGTTGATGCGACAACAGGACCACTTGGTCAAGGGATTGGACAAGCAGTTGGGATGGCACTAGCGGAACGCACACTAAAATCAATCTTCCCGACTCTCGGATTAATTGATCACTATACTTATGTCTTACTCGGTGATGGATGCCTTCAAGAAGGAATCACTCAAGAAGCCATTTCTTTTGCTGGTCACCAGAAATTGAATAAACTAATCATGGTCTATGATAGTAACGATGTGACACTTGATGGACCACTTTCGATGTCATTTTCTGAAGATGTGGCACTGCGCTTTATTAGTGCTGGTTGGTCAGTTTTGTATGTGACTGATGGAAATGATACTAAAGCCATCAATAGTGCTCTTAAGAAAGCCAAACGTAGCACTGATAAACCAACACTAATCATCATGAAAACGACGATTGGCTATGGCTCTAAGAATCAAGGAACAAGTAAAGTTCATGGTGCTCCATTAGGAGAAGAAGATGGTGCTTCTGCTAAAGCACAATACGGATATAACTATCCACCGTTTACGATTCCTCTAGAAGTATATGCTCACTATAAGGAAACATTTGCGAAACGTGGTAAAGCTGCTTATAACCGTTATAAACGTCAATATAAGACGATGATGGAAAAAGAACGTGATGAACTTGCTAAATACGACATCGCCTTATCAGGTGATGTCTCTATGATCATCGATAAACTTGATATTAAATTTGAACCGAACTATAAAGATGCAACAAGGAATACATCACTACAAATATTAGAGAAGTTACATAGTGTAATTCCACAACTAGTTGGTGGCAGCGCTGATGTCGCTAAAAGCGTAATGACTGGTGTTAAAGATGCGCTTGATATGTCTAACACTGTACCAGAAGGACGCAATATCAATTTCGGTATTCGTGAATTTGCGATGGCAAGTATCCAAAACGGCATGCTTCTTCATGGTGGTCTTAAAACATATGCTGGTGCTTTCTTAATCTTTAGTGATTATATGAAAGCCGCTATTCGATTAGGTGCCCTATCGCATATTCCTAGTATCTATTTATTTAGTCATGATTCGGTAGCATTAGGAGAAGATGGTCCAACCCATCAACCGATTGAACAATTAGCAATGTTACGTAGTATTCCAAATGTTAATGTGATTAGACCTGCAGATGCAAATGAGACATGGGGTGCATATAAGATTGCTTTAACATCGATTGAAACTCCCACTGCTATTGTATTATCACGACAAACATTACCATTATTGCCGGATTCATCAAGTGATAAAGTCGCTAAAGGCGCTTATATCGTTAGCGATTCTAAAAAACGTGAGCCTGATTTAATCTTCTTAGCCACTGGTAGTGAAGTTAGCCTAGCTATTTCACTTAAGGATACACTAGCGTCACTAGGTCATGATGTTCGTGTTGTTTCAATGCCGTCGTGTTTCTTATTTGATAAACAAACAACTGCCTATCAACATCGCATCTTAGGTAAGAGTCGTGATCGAGTTATCTCAATTGAGGCACTATCGACATTTGGATGGGCAAAATATGCTGCTCATCACATCGGAATTGATACGTTTGGTGTCAGTGCTCCTGGTAATGTGGCAATGAATCATTTTGGCTTTAATGTCGAAACATTACTTTCAAGAGTTTTAGATATCATAGAGGTTCAGTAGTCGTATAAGCTATATTGATATTACATTAAGTTTGTTAAATGATGTAAAATACTACTTAAGAAAGGAACCACTTTATGGCGCAATACGTCTATATAGATAACTATTCTAATTTAGGAAGTATGGGTATCTCTAACCATGTCTTTTATCAGATTGCGGAAACTGCTACTAATAAGGTCAATGGGGCCAGTGTTAGCCATCAAAGTAAGTCATTAATATTCTTGTTACAAAAGCCAATTCAAATCGAAATTAGTAAAGGTCTTGTTAATGTAAAAGTATCAGTGAACATATCGAAAACTGCAAACATTAATAAGATATGTTTAGCTATACAAGAAGAGGTAGCGACAGCACTATCAACTATGACAGAACTCGTGCCTTTTAAGATTGATATTAAAGTTGCAAACATTATATAAGTCCATTAATGTAACTAGATACCAAGCAGGTGATAATTCACTTGCTTTTATTTTAAATAGATATGACAATAATAATGGAATCCCACCAATAATAAAAGAATCCACAAA
>CAZXCV010000019.1:0-263 GCA_964639215.1 uncultured Staphylococcaceae bacterium | reverse complement strand
TTTAGTTTCTCTTTAATAATGCAAACTTTCAATACATTTAATTATTGGTTTCAATATCGCCTTCAGTCGAAAACAACGACACTAATAGCTCTTGTCGGTTATTTAACCATATCAATCTATAAAGTCATTCTCCTAATTTTGGAAAAAGATATTTTTTGGTTCGCAATTGCAGCAACTATAGACTATTTTATCATTGCAATTATGTTATTCATTGCATATAAACGTCATGGTGGACAAACTTTAAAGTTTTCCTGGCTTAAGGC
>CAZXCV010000018.1:0-22339 GCA_964639215.1 uncultured Staphylococcaceae bacterium | reverse complement strand
TGAGTGAAGAGCGTCTCTCCCACTTACTTTGGCTTAATCAATGTGAATATAAGAATCCGCGAATAAAACAATTACAGGCGATGAAACAAGCGCTTGAAAATCAAAAATTGCTAATCTATCAACCATATTTCAAACATGGTTTTATTGGTAAAAAAGCTTTTGTTATTGGTTACAGTCGTTATGACAAAGAATTGTCGAATTTTGCTAAAACCCTTGGAATTGAACTCGTTTACCAAGATATTGAACAATTTTCACTCCCGGATTTATACGAGTATGATTCAATCAAAGATGAAATACATGCTTGCTTCAATAATATTGCCAATCTCATCAGTAATGGTGAAAAAATTGACAAGATGACGATTATTTGTCTCGATGAAGCGATGCATTTCGACTTAAAACTTGCCAGTGTCGCGTTTGGATTACCAATTAATTTATCACGCCAGCAATTTTATGGTCGCACACGATTGGGTATTAATATTAAAAACCAATTAAGAAACTATCAGAGTCTTGACGTAATCAAGGAATATTTACTGACCACAGCAAAGCTGACCATCACACATCCAATTGTAAAACTTATCGATGAGGTTAAGACGCTATCAGTTAGAAGTGAAGTCATGAGCAAGTACTTAAAAGCACGCCTTGATCACCTACAAATTCAGAGCGAAATATATAATGATGCGATTACAATCACTAATGCTCCAGTTGCAGTAACTAATCACCATGTGTTTATTATTGGTGCGAGCCAGGGCGTTTTGCCACATATTGAAAGAGATACAGGTTATCTCAATGATCAAGAATTACTGGCACTAGGACGAAATCCATCGCATGTTCGTAACGAAATATCATTTGATATTTGGGAGCGATTTATCAAGGGACAGCCACACATCATGATGTCGTATCATCGGCTTGGCTACCAAGGAAAATACTATCCCTCGCCACTTGTTGCTAAATTGGGTAAGAACGTCGTTAACGGAACGTATCAACCTTACGAATTTGGTGGATTATTAACAAATATTAAGTATGCGCGAATGCTCGACGATCAGCGTGTTTATCGGATTGACCATCCACAGTTACGGGCATATCAAGAAGCTTTAAAAATACCTTATCGTGATTATAAATACCAATATCAACCAATCAAATTATTAGCGACGCCGTCTCAATTGAAATTATCATATTCGGCCTTAAAAGTATTTTATGAATGTCAATTTAAATATTATCTCCAATATGTGCTCAAACTAGCCGAATATCAGGAAACCTTTTTTCAACATCTTGGGACATTTGTTCATCGATTACTCGAAAGCAAGTACCACGGTGATTTTGATTTTGACCAAGCATTTAATCAATTGACAGATGACCTGCCATTTACTAATAAGGATAAACTGCTATTACCTCGTCTCAAGGATCATTTACGTCTCTTATTCGATTTTAATGATAAGCACGAAAAACATATGATGCTTGATGAAGTGCTGACTGAACGGAACATATCATATAACATCGACGCGCACACATCATTTAATGGAACAATTGATAAGGTGATGCTGACCAAAGGTGTTGATCAATCAAAGTATGTCGCAATTATTGATTACAAAACGAATCATGAACAATTTAATGCACGCTTGCTTCCATTTGGCTTTTCGATGCAACTACCACTTTATGGTTTATTAAAATCGCAGCACCCACAGCTAAAATCACTTCCTTTAATTGGTTATTACATTCAAAATGTCCTTCCAGAAAAACTATTATCGCCACAATCAAGTGCAGCGCAAGAAGTCTATCTTCCTTTATTGCGTTTACACGGCATCACTAGTAGCGATAAGACGCGCATCGCCACATTCAATGACTCACTTGATTCAGACAATTTTATTGCTTCACTCACGATTAAAAAAGATGGTGAATTTGCTAAATATGCGAAAGTTGTTACTGATCAAACGTTTGAAGATTATCAAAAAATAGTGACTGAAAAAATTACCACTGCGGCCACATCAATTAGGAACGCTGATTTCATCATCAATCCAAAACGTTATATAAAAAAGGATATTTCATGTTTGTATTGTCAATTTAAAGATATATGTTTCAAAAAAGAAGATGCTTATCACACGATTGATGTAGGTACTGATAATGAAGGAGAAGCTTCAGATGAGTTCGCAACTGAATAAAGCTCAGCAACAAGCGATTGACACAATTGGTCAAAACGTCATCGTTTCGGCTGGAGCTGGAAGCGGAAAAACAAGTGTCTTGACTGCTCGCGTTGTTAAACTAATCGCGTCTGGGACGTCGATTGATCATCTTTTAGTCGTCACTTTTACAGAAGCCGCGGCCACTGAGATGAAGAATCGTATTCGTAAGAGTTTGCTTGATTTAAAGCGATATGACGAGGCGGCGCGTCTTGAAAGTAGTCGCATCATGACGTTCGATGCCTTTGCGTTATCACTAGTTACCAAATACCATTACTATTTGGGACTCGAACCAAGTATCGGAATTTTGGCGGCCCCATTACTTCGTTTATTACGCAAAAAAATGATTGATGAAGTTCTAAACGATTTTTATGATAACCCGACCCCATCATTCAAAACTTTAATTCACCAATACGCATTTCGTAGTGATACCAAGATTCGTAATTTTATCAATGACATCCTATCTATGCTTGATTTAAAAATTGATGACGAAACTTATCTTGCTAATTACCTCAATCGATTTTTTGACGATGAATATATCGAAGGCATCATCCATAAATATTTGGATCTAGTTCATCGTGATATGGCGGAACTGACGACCTTAGCAAGACAACTAGAACATGAAAAATTAGTTGAAGCGGTGACGATACCGCTACTTGCATTAAATAATATTGATAATTGGGATGAGCTTATCAATGAGATTAATAACTTTAGTTTTATAAGAAAACCACCTAAAATCAGCGCTTGTGATAGTGATCTTGTCGATGAGATTAAAAGTATATTTAAAAAGATAAAAATATATGCCGAGGTTGGAACGCTGACTGCGATAAAGAACAATTATCTCGGCACCAAATCAAATGTTGCGGTTCTTGTTGAGATTGTCCGACAAGTTCAAAAGCGTTTGAATGAGTACAAATATCATTATCAAAAATTCGGATTCTCAGATATCTCTAAATTAGCATTACGACTAGTAGAACTTGAAGACGTTAAAAGCGAATTGCTCCAAGAAATTCGCTATATCATGATTGATGAATACCAAGACACGAATGATGTTCAAGATTATTTTATGATGACACTGGCTAATCATAATTTGTTTATGGTTGGTGACATTAAACAATCGATTTACCGGTTTCGAAACGCTAACTGTGAACTGTTTATGCAAAAATACCATGATTATAGCGCCAGTAGTACTTCACAGAAGATTGACATGAACACTAATTATCGTTCGAGATCTGAGGTAATAGACGCGATTAATATGATCTTTACACGTTTAATGAATGAATCAATTGGAAATGCTAACTATGCTGCAACTCATATGATTCAATTTGGAAATCATCTTTCATATGACCATAATCATGACAAAGATAGCCCAATCGGGCTAAATGTTTATCCTTATGAAGTTAGCGATGATGAACCAGCCGCCATCAGTGAAATTCATATAATCGCCAAAGACATTTTAACAAAAATCACGAATGGTCATCGCGTCCAAAAGGGTCAATCGATGCGGCCGGCCTGCTATAACGATTTTGCAATTCTCATTGATCGCAAAACGCGCTTTACTGATTTTAAAGCAATCTTTCATGATTATGGGATTCCACTTGAAGCCGACATCGGAGATGATTTTGATGATGATGACGTTTTCAATGTTTTTAAAAATCTGATTCGACTCGTTGCTGGGGCGACTAATCCGAACTTTATCGACAAGTATCGCCATGAATTAATGAGTGTTTGGCGCTCTTTTTTATGCGGTTATGACGACCAAACGATTTATGAGACACTGCAATCAAACGGATTGATTAACGCCGATCAAATTGTGCGGCGAATCAAAGAACTGGCGATGATGAGCCTTGAAAGCTCTCTTGGTCAACAATTAGAAACGATTGCGCTAACATTCCGACTACACGAGGCTGTTATTCATATAGGTGATGTCAGTAAACATCATGCGAAAATCGAACAACTTATCATGCTTGGTCGTGAGATGGAAACACTTGATTTCACGATTCTTGATTTCGTCACTTACTTTGATGAGATTGAACAATTTCAACAACCTCCAGAATTTGTTGGACATCACTTTTCTGGGCCAGCTGTGCAACTAATGACGATTCATAAATCCAAAGGTCTTGAATTTCCGATTGTATATTATGCAGGACTCCATCATAAATTTAATTTCAAGGATGTCGACAAACCGTTTATCGCTGATCGTAATTTTGGGATATTATTGCCAATTATTGCTGAAAAACAACCATGCAGCGCCTTCCACTACCTTTATAAAGATAGCGAGCGGCAAGCATCATTGTCCGAAGAGATGCGTAAACTTTACGTTGCCTTCACAAGAGCAAAGGAACTAATGATTGTTCTTCGTCAAGATCGAAGTAATCAGCAACCGAAACCAATTGAAGCATCAAATTCGTTGTCCGATTTCTTAGATCATGCCGACCTCAATCGATTTCCGCATTTCACCTTAAGTAAAGATCCGCTTAAAAAAACGGACACTATAAAAGAAAAAGCGATGCAAGTCACCTTTCAACATTTGGACATTAAGTCATCAACGCGCGGTAGCGAGCGCCCAAGCATGACTGATGGTGAAGTCAATTATGAAGCTGTTTCATTAGGAAACACTTTGCACGATGTCATGAGTCGCCTCGATTATAAGCAGCCTGATTTATCATTTATTAGCGATGAAGCACTCAGGCAAAGATTAGAAAGAATGCTGGCACTTGCTCCATTTAAAGATGCTAACATCGCGAAATGTTATCAAGAATATCCGTTTTATGATCATGTTGCCCATCTGAGCGGAGTTATCGACTTAATGTTTGAATTCGACAATGAAATCCGCATTATTGACTTGAAAACAAGTGCAATTGATCGAGTAGACTATGCGCGGCAACTATGTGTCTATGGACGTTTTGTTAGACAACTTACCAAGAAAAAAATCCGGTTATTTCTCGTATCAATGTGGCAATGTCGCTTTCAAGAAATACCTGATGAGGAGTGTTAATCATGACTTTAGAACCTTTGAATTATGATAAATTTAGTGAGTTAATTACCTCTTGGCACGTACCAGATCGCTTTGGGGTCTCCTTCCTTTATAAACTTCACGAAGAAGCCCTTGAAGGTGTCAGTCAATTTCTCGTTGCTCAGCCAACTAATCCAATTCGGTATATCAATCCGATTGTTCTCACGCTTTACTGTCTCCATGAGCACATCTATATCGCATCACGCTTATCGCTAGAGGCGCAACGTCAAGTTGAAGATGATAGCGCCTATCAAACGCGAATCATCAGTGCGGCGATTGATAAATATCTAACAAATGAACACTTGGAATTTCGGGAAAATGCTGTTAAAAGTAGATTTTTTCCACCACTGACAACGCTCAAATTATATGTGAATACTATTAATGGCATGTTGTCGGGATTTCAGAGCAAACAACCAAAAGAGACACTTTTGACCGATATTTCCAAAAAATGTTTTTCGTTGATGACTTGTGCGATTGATTTACTCAGTAATGGTTTTGAAACTGAAGCTTTTTCGACCTGGCGGACGATGCATGAGTCTGAAGCAATTCTCATTGTGCTGACAAAACATGCGCACCTCGCCATTCCAAGTTATTTGAAACATTTGCAATATGGTCTGGCATTCCATGGATTATTGGGCAATAAGGATAAGACTGATGCAATGTTTAAAATCATCAAGGACGAAATGCATAAATACGGGCTCAAAAGCAAGGATATGAAGAAGTTCATTGAATATGGCTGGTTATACGCTTTAGATGTTGAACAGGAGACATTACGTTTAAATTTCCGTGATGGGATTCAAAAAATCGCTGGTTTAGGCAGTTACCACCACGCTTATGAGATGAGCAGTGAGATTACCCATTCTTCACCTTTACTAATTTATTCGCGCCGTCAAACATTTTATAACCTCACTTTAATCAATTTATACGAAACGTTTTTTCGACTCGAAACGATTTTTTCAAAATTATTTGTACCATTAATAAAAAAAGAAGCGCAAAACCAATATTTAGCCTTGCGCAACGTGTATTATAAGCAACTAATTGAATGGCATCATTATGAAAGTGCCGTACTTCTAGCGAAAAAACGAACTAGCTGACATCGCTATAACAAGAGCCACCGATAAATTCGCGGATTAATGAATTGGAAGGCACCCAATGTTCATCCATTTCCAGAAAATATTTAAGCATGCGAATGAGTCGCTCAGCAGTTGGATAATAAATTGAATCCTTCTCAATTGCGGTCAATAGTGGCATGGCAAACCGTTTCATCACACAAATTTCATATGACAGGAATGAATTATAAACGTAATTCGCGTTTTCTTGGGTGTCATAAATCCAAGTGAACTCACCACGTCGTACGCTGGGCCACATCGCTATCGTTTCCTCAGCGGAAGCGTTACGGTATTTTTTATCTCTGACAATCCGGCGTAGTAATCGGAGGTCGGTTAAAGAGACAGGGTTATGATTATCAAGATTGATTTGAGATTGGGGCGAAATATATATCTTGTATTTTTGGTGCTTCGGAATCAGCGTCGTTAATTTGTCGTTTAAAGCGTGGATTCCCTCGATGATTATCACGGTGTCATGATCGATTTTGAGGGTGCGACCAGGCACGCGTTTGCCTAATTTAAAGTCAAACTTTGGTAACTCAACAGCTTGACCTTGAATTAAATCAAGCATGTTTTGGTTGAAATGCTCGATGTCAAGGGCATCAATGCTTTCCAAATCCGCTTCCCCATGTTCATCTTTTGGAGCCATATGTCGTGGTAAATAGTAGTCATCAATCGAAATTCGAATCGGATTGATGCCACGGGAGAGTAGTTCAATACGTAAGCGGTTAGCGAATGTCGTTTTGCCTGAGCTTGAAGGACCGGCGATGCAAATGAGACGGATATCGTCGATATCGCCAGCAATTCGTTCTCCAAGTTCGGCTAACATCCGATTGTGCAGCGCTTCTGATAAATTAATAAACTCGACAACACGATCGCTTGTGATGTAATCGTTAATACCGGCGACAGAATCGGCATGGGTGATTTTCGCCCATTTGTGAATTTCTTTAAGGGTATGTCCAAATGTCGGAGCATCTTGAAACGGGGGAATTGCCCCTTTGGTTTCATACCGTGGATACTGGACTAAAATACCGGGGGCATATAGTCGTAATTTCCATTGTTTTAAATAACCAGATGAAGGGACCATATACCCAAACATATAGTTTAGATAACCAGCGCATTCATAAAAATGCACCGTTTTTTCAGGTCGGAACTTGAGGATTTCTAGTTTATCAAACATTCCATGTTCTTCGTAAATTCCACGCGCTTCATCTTTCGTGACAATGATGCGTTTGAATGGTAAATCGGCATCGACAATCTTTTGCATTTCCATTTCTAATTGGCGCACCATATAAGTATCAGCTAATTTATCGTGATTCAATAATTCCACGAAAATTGATCGTGAAACGTTATAAGAAAAACGAAAGCCCACATCAGAAAATAACCGATCCCAAGCCATGGCAAATAAATAGCGAAGTGAAATCTCATAGGTGCGAACCGCATCTTGATCTTTCACAGTCAGTGGTGTGATTTCAGCATCATAATAAACTTCATAGGTTAATTCGCGAATACGGTTATTAACCCGTGCACAAATAAAATCTTTGTCATGACCGACGATATCAAGCAGGGCGATTTTTTGATCATAGGTTGTGGTTTGTCCTAGATATTTAATTGTAAAACTCATCGGGGTACCTCACTTATAGGAATAGAATATCATAACATGATAACAATGGATTGCAAGCGGTTTCATGGCTGGATTTAACTGACTTGGCTCATATACCATGCGAGCGCGTCAGCATCAATAACATCTTCTAAAGTAAGAGTTTGAAGGACATTACCCGATTGAAGCGAGAACATCGTTGGTACTTCACTCGGAAAGAACGGCTCTAGACTTGATAGCATGGTGGAATTAAGCGATACCTCGAGTTGAATGAGTGAAGTTTTGTGCTCATTGATATACGGGAAAAGTGATTGATTATAGAAATTAGTGAGACGGGTGTTTGTGCGGTCATAAATAAGGTAAACACCAGTTTGTTTCGGCCAGTTATCATCGACTAAATCAAGCGCATGATAACTTACAATATCCGTGATTACACTCAATCCTTCCATGATTGGTCTTAGTGTTGCGATGTTAAACATTCGGGCATTACCGATTTGTTTTGTTCGTAGTTCACCAGCTTTAAAGAAATATAATGAGGGTGTGACAAAATCAGTTTTGAAAATATCAGGATAGGCATTGCTTAAGAGTGCAAAATCGCCCGTCCCATTGACGACGTTATCGTAATGATAAACGAGTAAGCGTGACGTCATGATGTATTCGATAAATGCCGGTTTAAAGGCGTGGCATGATGCACAGTATTCATTACCGAGATATAGAAGAAAAGAACTGTCACTTTCAATGAGCTTGATGACGTTTGCATGATTAACCGGAATCACGTAATCGGAGATATCAAGATTTTCATAATTTGAGGGAGCAACTCCCAATTGGCCATTTTTCACGTAGATTGGTAAATTAGTTTTACCACAACTCGTCAATAGTTGTAGGGCAACAAGGACGATCGGAAATATAAGTGATTTTATCAGTTTGATTTTCATAATTAGTGATTATAACATTTTTTACAATTCTTATTTTGATAACACTTGTTATAATATGGTCTAGGAGCAAACGGATTTATGAATTTATGGCACGATGTTAGTCGCAAACGGATTACCCCCACCAATTTTTTAGTATGTATTGAAATCTCAAAAGGCAGTAAAACAAAGTACGAATTAGATAAAGAAACTGGTGGACTGATTCTCGATCGTATATTATTTACTTCAACGCACTATCCTCAGAATTATGGTTTTATCCCACGAACATACGCTGGCGATTTGGATCCGCTCGATGTATTAGTACTCTGTTCTGAACCAATCCAACCATTAGCCTTAATTGAATGCTATCCGATTGGGGTTTTCAAAATGATTGACGGTGGCATGATTGATGAAAAGATTATCGCAATCACCAAACATGATCCTGTTTATAGCGCTTATCATGACATGAAAGATCTCCCGGATCATATTTTCCAAGAGATGCGTCACTTTTTTCAAGTTTATAAAATGCTTGAAGGCAAAGATACGTTTGTCTCGCAGGTTGAAGGTAAAGAAGAAGCAATAGCTATTATTGCGGCAACAATCAAACACTATGAGGAGCAATTTGAAAGTTAAAGGTTGCTAATACGACGCCATTTATTTTGGGCAATTGATTTATAAATAGATAAATTGGTCGTCATGTACATTCCTTGTGCCCAATAAAACCATAAGTAATCAAGAAAACGACAAAACATCTCAAAGTCATGCTTCGGGATGTTTTTTTCTTGATAATAAGCCATAAGAAATATTTCGATTAAATGTGAATCATCAATATTATTTTCTGTAATAAATGATGCAAGATCAAACAAAGGATGATTCAAGCCAGCGTATTCATAATCAATTATATAAAGCTCATCTTGATCAAAAAGCAAATTGCCACGCACTAAATCATTATGGGCAAAGACACATGGGGTTGTCTCTAACTTTTTTTTGATTTCAGCGACGATGCTTGTCTCACGCGTGGTACTTGTTGATAATTTTGATGCTCGTTTATAAATTTCATAACGGGCGATTGGTTTAAATTCGTCAATGCCAACTATCGGCAGTGCATGTAGCTGTTTGAGTGCTTTAGCAACACTTATCAATTGTTTGACGGTTGGTGGCTTGCTAAGAAATGATGTATTCGGTAGATATCGCGTCAATTTGATTCCAGTTGTTTGATCAAAGTGTAACAATTGTGGTGTTAAACCCGAGTTAATGAGGAGCCGCTCAGCACGATATTCATTCACGGGATTATAAAGTTCGTCAATCGTCGCCGTCTTAATGCGCAAAACAGCCCCTTGGTCAATTAAGTAATTAACACTGTTCAAACCACCATAAAGTGGAACGATTGCCTTTGGATGTTGCCCAGTGATTTTATAATAGATAGCACGTACATCTTTCATGACTTTATTGTAACATAATGGTTATAATTGCTTAGGAGTAATCGTGATGTTACACATCGTTTTATACCGACCAGAAATTGCCGCGAACACTGGCAATATCATGCGAACTGCAAGTGTTATTGGTGCTCAGTTACACATCATTGGTCCCCACTTATTTCCGCTATATCGCAAAGAATTAGCGCGAGCCGCTCTTGATTATAGCGAGCAATTAACTTACTTCCTTTATGACGATTACGATCAATTCATAAAAAAAAGACAACCACAACAACTTTATCTGATTACACGCTATGGTCGCCGAGTTTATAGCGACGTCAATTTTCCAAATCATGATGAACTTTATATTATGTTTGGCTCAGAGTCGAGTGGGATACCTCGACAGTTATTAATCGAGCATCAAGCAAATACTTTGCGGATTCCAATGAAGCCGGCTGCTCGGAGTCTCAATCTCGCTAATAGCGTCGCCATCGTCAGTTATGAAGTACTTCGGCAATGGAAATTTAAAGATTTAGCCCTCGTCGAAGTGCTTAAAGGTTCCGACTATTTATCGTAACGTTTTGCTGTCTGAAGTGATTGATGAACATCAGAATGTAAATCTAATAATCTAACCGTTTGATATTTATTTAGAAAAACTTGTCCTGGGTTAAATCCTTTTTTTAGTGATGAGACAGGAGCATAATCGACCTCGCCGGTCGCTTGTCGAGCGAGTGCTAAGGCAATCGAAGCAGCGAGATTGATACATTGTGGTGTTAATTTCGGTTCGTGGCAGATGACATGGGCTCCTGGATGATGTTTGATATGAAAGAACCAGGCGTTTTTCTCGGCAAGTTTAAATGTTAGATAATCATTTTGTATAGCGTTTCGACCAAACGAAAACTTGATATTATCGATGGTCACATAATATGGTCGCTTTTGATTTTGATCACTCTGCTTGGCAATGGTTCGCTCAATTGGTTTTAAACCCAATTCGATTACGGTTTCCATTAGCGCTTCTAACTCATACATTGTGCGGATTGGGATGGTAGAAAGTGCCTTATTAATATGGTTGAGCTGATCGTTTGCTTTAGTAAGTTCATTTTTAATCGGCACTTGGGCTTTCTTAGCTTTTTGATATTGATGATACATTTTTTTTATGTTGTGACTGACGCTCAAAGATGAATCTAATTTAATCACTCGTTCGCCAAGTGTTACATTATCGAGGTGGTCCTTGAGATTTGTATAAGTTAGGAGAAGGTCGGCATCTTCACGAATCGTCAACATCTTTTCCCAGGTGAAGAGATCATGATTAAGGGCTATTATTTTCTTGTCTAATTGCTTTTTCCGTTTTACAAGAAGGTTCGTAAATGGTTGCGCCTGCGCGGTTAGTGCTCGGTCATAATAATCAGTGAGGTAAGTGACAACTTCTTTTTGATAGTCACGGGTGCTCATGCCTGAACTTTGGAGCGGATATGTATAAGGTAACCCCCGTCCGAGTGGGCGATTGGTTTCAAGATCATAAGTTTTATAAGTATAAATAACGCGTTCATCTTGCTTGATGATCACATTTGGATGCTTTCTAATTAATTCGAAGATGATTTGATAGGTAATAATATCAAAATTATCAGCCTTACGATGACCAGTGAGACAGACGATATAATCATCATTACAAGTCGTGATGTGATCGATTTTCATTCGGAGTAAATGGCTTCGCCATAATTGAATATTTACTTTTGGAAATGCCTGCCAATCAAAGGTCGGACTCACTAAAGCGATGAGTGGAGCCACGGCGTCAAGCGAAAGTGTCATCATGACTTCTTTCGACTCTGAGAAGACAAAAAGAAAGTCACGCTCCGTGATCTTTCGAATATCAATGATGTGGAGTCCTTGAATCTTAATGGCGAGGTCGGTGATGACTTCGATGAATGAATTACTAGTTTTCATGAACGTAATAAGTATATCACGGACGCTTCTTTTCATTGCTTTAGTTATTAAAACTAAAATATAATTAAAATATGTTTAATCGACGACAATTAAAAAAAGGGCTCTTAATAATTCTTAGTGGACCAAGTGGTGTTGGCAAAGGCACAGTGCGACGACAAGTCATGCTTGACCGTTCCTTACGACTCGTCTACTCCGTCAGTATGACGACACGAGTACGCCGACCACATGAGCGCGAAGGCTTTGATTATTTTTTTGTGACCCGTGACGAGTTTGATAAAAATTTGGCTAATAATGAATTTCTTGAATGGGCTGAATTTGTCGGAAATCGCTATGGTACACCAGCAACATATGTTGAAAAACTTCGAAATGAAGGGATGAATGTCCTCGTTGAAATCGAAGTCGAAGGGGCCAAACAAGTCCTAGCCAAGATGAAGGGCGATGACGTCTTATCAATTTTTCTGATCCCGCCTTCATTTGAGGCGTTAAAGCAGCGGATCACGTTAAGAAGTACCGAAGCCGATGAAGTCATTAAATTGCGACTCGATAAAGCACATCGTGAAATGTCGCTCCAAGATCAATATGATTTTGTCGTCTTAAACGACGACGTCAAACGCGCAAGTCACGAAATTCAAAAAATCATCCGGACACGGATTCGCCAACTACTCAATACTGGAAGTAAATAAGATGTGGCTGTTATTCGTGCTGATCGAGCACGCATCACTGCAACTTGATCGGCCATTTTCATATTTATATGACGGTGAATTAAAGCACACCCGAGGTTTTCGCGTCCTCGTACCGTTTAACCACCAAACAATTGTTGGGTATGTCATCGCCGCCGAGCAGATCACCGAGCCACTGCCAGTCTTACAAAAACGCTACCCATATAAATTACTTCATATCACTGCCTTACTCGATGATTCGCCATTACTAAACGATGAATTAATGGAACTGGCAAAGACGCTTGCTGGTGAATATCTATGGCCACATGTCAGTGTCTTACAAGCGATGTTACCTCAGAGTCTAAAGCCGAAAACTTCAGCCTTAAAGGGTCCTAAAATTGCTTATGAATCATATGTAAAAATTAGGGATGTTTCCGAAGAAGGTTTGACATTAAAACAAATTGAATGGCTCCGTATTATCGCTCGGGAACAACCATTTGAGAAACGCGCCTGTCGAGCTCATTCAGTACTGCAACAACTGATTAAAAAAGAACGAGTCACGATTTTTCGTCAAGAAAAGCGACGGTTACAAATCGATGTGTCAGACACTGAAAAAGCGCCAGTGCTTACGGATGCCCAACGTATAATCGTCAAAGAAACACTGATGTCAGAGGACCGTATCTTTCTATTACAAGGTGTGACTGGAAGTGGAAAAACCGAAGTATATCTCGCCCTATCAGAAACAATTTTGAAACAGGGTAAAGCCGTGCTCATGATCGTACCAGAAATCGCGCTCACTCCGATGATGGTGCACTATTTCTTGGGGCGTTTTGGAGCCGATGTTGCAATCTTACATTCTGAGTTAACTCCCGCCGAAAAATATGATGAATATCGTCGTATCGCCAATGGAAAAGCTAAAATTGTCGTTGGTGCTCGTAGCGCTGTTTTCGCTCCATTAACAAATATTGGTCTCATCGTTCTTGATGAGGAACATGTCGAAAGTTATAAGCAAGATACTGTTCCTTCTTATCATGCTCGAGATGTTGCCATTATTCGAAGTGAATTTCATCATGCTAAAGTTATCCTTGGGTCGGCTACTCCTTCACTCGAATCACGAGCACGAGCGCTGCGTAGTGTCTATCATCACCTGCAATTACCAGAACGCATTAATGCAAAAGCTTTACCAAAGACACAAATAATCGATATGCTCGATCCAGGCAATGTTGATCGTGAGTCATCGTTATTTTCCAAAACATTGCGTCAGGCAATTACGGGCACACTATCCCGCCGTGAGCAAATCGTTCTATTAATTAATCGGCGTGGTTATGCCCCAACGCTTAGCTGCCGGCAGTGTAATCATGTATTTAAATGTCCAAATTGCGCCATAGCTTTGACATATCATCAACAGGATCAAATGTTGAAGTGTCATCATTGTGATTATCTGGAACGTTATCCAAGTATATGTCCGGAGTGTGGTAGTCACAGTTTCATCCATCAAGGATTTGGAACAGAACGCATTGTTGAAGAAACGCAGCGACTTTTTAAAGATGCGCGCATCTTAAAACTAGATTCAGACTCTAGCAAAATCCGCCAAACTATCAGTAAAACGTTAAATGCATTCGCACGTCAAGAAGCCGATATTTTAATTGGGACACAAATGGTCGCCAAAGGTCATGATTTTCCAAAAGTGACATTAGTAGGTCTCGTGCTTGCGGATATCGGCTTGACGCTACCAAGCTTTCGATCGAGTGAACGAACATTTCAATTAATCACACAAGCAATCGGCCGGTCAGGACGTGGCGATAACGTCGGTAGTGCCATTATCCAAACATATACACCGACCCACTATGCGGTGACCCTTGGTGCTCGCCAAGATTATGAACAATTTTTCAAAACGGAGATGCACCAACGGAAATTAGCGAATTATCCACCTTACACGTATTTGTTGTCACTTGGCATCAGTGGTAAAAATGAAGATTTAGTCATCCAAGTGATTGATACGATTGCCCGACTCTTAATTGAACAACTCGATGATGAGATCGAGCTAATCGGACCATCGAGTCCATATATCAGTTTCTTCCAAGGTCAACATCGGCGGCTCATCATCGTCAAATATCGTCAGTATCAAATCTTGAAAGAACCATTACGTCGCATCATTGAACTTATGAGTCAAAAAACGATGATTCGTTTAACGATAAATTTGGATCCATACGATGTATGATCTTGATTGAAACATCGACCGAAAACATGTATGCTAATCACACTTAGGAGCAACTTATGATTACAATCTCTTTCTTAGGACTCGATCCTTTCACGAGCGAACATCTCAGCAAAGATATATTCGCGCCTTTAGCAGCCATTTTTGATTGTCCAACTGAAGATATTATCGTCTATGCTCCCGAAAGTTTCCTGTTCCATAATGGTGTTGATCAAACATTGTGGCATGCTTTAATTCATGTTCACGCTCCTCAAAAATATCGTGATAAACAAGCAGAAGTTGCTCAATATTTACTAAAAAAGGTCAAAGAGCACGTCATTCATAGTACCGTTGAATTTTATTATTATGATGAAACTGATCGCTACCAGTCGCGCGACGCCCTCTATCCTAATTATGTGACTGAAGCCAATGCTGTTAATGTCGAAAACGAGCAGGAGACGACCCAAGAAGTATACCAAGGTGATGTATTTTCAAGTCTCAACCTAGACAAAAAAACACCAAAAAAATCAAAATAATTTCCTAACAAATATATATTAAGTAAATTCATTTACTTTATACTTTAATAGGAATGCGAGGTCTATTTATGAAAGCATTCGAACATTCACGCGATATCTTAATCGAAATTATTGATAATCATCAAACCTTTTCGGCTGCCGTCCGACAAATATTTACGCAAAATCAAGTTGAAATGTCACTCCAGCCACTAATTCGCTCATTAACGAGTTGTGAATTACACCACCATACACTGCTGGAATACGTTTCTAACAAATATTTTCCAACACTTGATAACACTGAGCGACTATACGTCCAAGTATTATTAGGAAACATCGTCTTCATCAAACGCGTTGCTTATGACGAAGCGATTGAAGCACTTCGAGGGTTTCTAATTACACGGGGCATTGATGAACAATTAATTGAAACCTTTTTGCTAGAAACTGAGCCTGGCAAACAATTGATCGGCTCAGACATATCACCAAAGACTGTTGAATATTTAGCGCTTAAATTCAATACACCGGCTTGGCTCATCAATATGTGGCAAAAGCATTTTGGCATTCCCGACACTTATAAAATTCTGAAATCAAACAATCAAGCGGTGCTCCAAGCTTGCCGCGTTAATGATTTTAAAGCCACCGTCGATTATGTGATCGAACATGATTCACATTTCATTCGAGGACCAATTGCAAATACCGTCATCTATCAAGGACGTGAACCATTAAAACATCGCCCAGTCTTTGTTGATAACATCGTGTTTCAGCAACGAATGGCAGTGACCGATATTATCAACAAATTTGATTTTTCGACCATGTTTGGTGATGTATTAATCGTTGAGACAAGACCGAATGCGCTTTACCTCGAAATACCGATTGCGACAAATAATAAAAACAAAATTCAAGTTGCTACGAATTCAATCGCGCGAAAACTAGATATTCAAAAGGCAATTAGCCACTTTGGTCTCACTAACGTCACAGTGTTTGAAAGCACACCCAAACTCCTTATTTCTCATGTCTCACATCCGCAAGATTTCGTCATTGCTGTTAGTAATTGTAGCAAGTTCGATTTAATACGTTCGTTACCTGACTTTTTCTTCCACTTCGACCAAAGTCACATCGATGCCTTAATTGCCGAACAACAAGAGACAATCGATGAATGTTCGAAGTTCGTCGCTGAAGGGGGACTTTTTGCATACGGTGTCAATACGCTCAATCGGAAAGAAGGACAACAACTCATTGCCAATTTCTTAAGCGAAAATCGTGATTTCACCCTTGTCTATGAAAAACAATACTTCCCATTCGATGAATTGAATACGGCATTATATATGGCGATTATGCGAAGGAAAATTAAAGATAAATGACAAATTTCTATGATTTAACCTATGAGGAACTAAGCGACCAAATGGTCGCTTTAAATCAAAAAAAATACCGGGCAACCCAATTGTTTGATTGTGTTTATAGTCGGGGAGTAACTAATTTTGAATCAATGAGCGATGTGGCAAAATCATTTCGTGATCAACTAAATGCGACATATGATTTTAGACTTCCCGCGATTCATGTTCGCCAAGACAGTAATGATGGGACTGTCAAATTACTGTTAAAACTCGATGACGGACATTTAGTTGAAACTGTTTTAATGCGTTATAACTATGGTCAAGTTGTCTGTGTCAGTTCACAGGTCGGATGCAATATGGGGTGTTCTTTTTGTGCCTCAGGATTACTGAAACGACAACGAAACTTGATAACAAGCGAACTATTAGGACAAGTATTGGCCGTTAATCAATTGCTTATCAGTGAAGGGCAAGGACAACGTGTAACCCATGTGGTGATTATGGGTACCGGCGAACCTTTTGATAATTATACTAACGTCATGCGCTTCATTCGAATTTTAAACCATCCGAAAGCACTGGCTATTGGCGCGCGCCATTTGACCGTATCCACATGTGGTCTGCCTGATAAAATCCGCCAATACGCCTATGAAGGACTACAAATCAATCTCGCAATCAGCCTGCACGCTCCTAATCAAGAGCTGCGTTCGCAACTAATGAAAATTAACCAGGCGTTCCCGCTTGCTGATGTGATTGATGCCGTGCGTGAATATGTTAAAGTGGCAGGAAGACGCGTTACGTTTGAATACATCATGATTGATGGGGTCAATGATACGCTCACACATGCGGACCAATTAGCACAATTGATTAAAGGAATCTTGGCATATGTTAATTTAATTCCTTATAATGAAGTAATGGAAAATGGTTATAAGCGCAGCCGTGATGGCCGCGTGAATGCCTTCCTCGATTATTTGACACGAAAAGGAGTGACTGCAACGATTCGCAAGGAGTTTGGCGCCGATATTGACGCCGCTTGTGGGCAGTTGCGGGCGAAACACGATGAAAAATCGCGGTAAATTTGCGGCAATTACTAACATTGGTAAAGTACGCGAAACGAATGAAGATGTCGCCCTCGCTTTATCAAACCGTAGTGGCGATGCCCTTTTAATCGTCTGTGATGGAATGGGTGGCCACCAACGCGGTGACTTAGCGGCGAAGATTGCCAGCGAATATTTTTCCGATAGTTTCAAATCTAAAAATGCGTTTTTTACTATGGGAACAGCGCGCCTTTGGCTCACTTATCATATCAAACAAGCGAATCGGCTCATTTATGAAGAAGCGATTCGAAACCCAAAAGCCAAAGAAATGGGAACGACACTGACCGTCGTCTTACTCGTCGATAATCAAATGGCGATTGCTAACATCGGTGATAGTCGCGCTTATAAAGTCGGCAAAGCCGGACTTGAGCAATTGACTGAAGATCAAACATACGTCGATTTCTTGTTCCGATCGGGTAAAATCACCAAAGAAGAAATGAAAACGCACCCGCAAAAACACGTGTTATTAAATGCATTAGGATTAAATCCAACGATTACGATTGATTTAAAAGTCCGCGATTATCAAGGTGAATTGATTATGGTTTGTTCCGACGGACTATATAACAATATTAGCGACTTAGAACTTTTGACGACCTTACTATCTAGTGATAGTCCCGAACAAAAATGCGATACGCTCGTGCGGATTGCCAATAGTAACGGTGGTACCGATAACATTGCCATCTCAATTTGGGAACCACTTAAATGATGAAAGAAAATGATTTAATTGATGAGCGCTATCGCATCGTCAATGAATTAGGAGAAGGTGGCTTTGCCACGGTTTATCAGGCTGAAGATATTATCACTCGGAAACTTTTAGCCGTTAAAATCATCAAGGAAGAAGTGCTGAAAAATGAGTTAACGCTCGCTCGATTTGAACGTGAAGCCCGGGCATGCGCTAGTTTAAATCACCCTAATATCGTGCGGGTCATTAATATTGGCACCCATGAACATCGTCCCTATATGGCGAATGAGCTCATCAAAGGCAAGACGCTCAAAGATGAACTCGACATCCGCGGTAAATTCAACTTCAAAGAAGCGTGTGATATCATGTTTCAACTATGTGAAGCCGTGAGTTTTGCCCATGCACATCTCGTTGTTCATCGCGATATTAAACCTAATAATGTTTATTTAACCCCAGACGGCACGATCAAACTCGGGGACTTTGGCATCGCCCATTTTGAAAACTCGACAAGGGTTACAAAAAGCGAAGTCATCGTTGGGTCTGTCCACTATATGGCACCCGAGGTATCACAAGGGAAGACACCGACGTTCCAAAGTGACATTTATTCGTTGGGTATTACATTTTTTGAATTAGTGACGGGAAAAGTCCCGTTTGACGGTGCAAATCCAATTGCCGTCGCCATGATGCATATTAAGGAAAAATTTCCGAGTCCTCGGAAAGTGTTACCAACTGTCCCAAAAGTGCTAGATAAAATCATCATGACCGCGGTCCGTAAAAATCCGCTTGATCGATATCGCTCGGTGATTGAAATGCAAAAAGCATTACGGCAGGTGCTCGATAATCCCAAACTCATTACTCCGCGACAATCTTTCTTTGCGCGCTTTTTCGGATTCAAAATGGATGAATAATGCAAGGAATCATCGTTGCTAAATCATTCAATCAATTTGTCGTTTATAGTCTTAAACGAACCTACACTTGTTTGATTCGAAAAACCTTGCGTCAGCAATATGTGCCATGGCCAGGTGATACGGTCACATTTGATCCCGTTCAATTAATTATCGAAGACATCAAACCCCATTTTAAGTTGCTCGAACGACCACGCATCGCCAATCTTGAGCAACTTTTCGTCGTCATGAGCATGGTTGAACCGCTTTTTTCTTGGCCACTTGTATATCGCTATCTCAGTTATGCGAACTACCATGAGGTCAAATCATTACTCGTGATTTCAAAAATCGATAAAGTTACGTTACCATTTTCCCCAGCCTTCGAACGGCAACTTGCATATTTAAATATTCCTGTCATTTATGTCGCTAAAGGCAAAGATCGTGGTGTTGAAGACATTAAACTACGCCTTCCAGGAACGATATCAGCCTTCGCGGGGCAAACCGGTGTTGGTAAATCAACGATCATCAATCGGCTCAGTCCTGATTATGAGCAAACAATCGGCTCATACTCACGAGCACTTGGACGTGGGCGCCACCAAACGAAACAAGTGATTCTCTTTCCTTACGCTGATGGTTTCATCGCTGACACTCCGGGTTTTTCTTCCCTCGAGCTGAATTTTGGTCAAGATATGCTGGCGCAAGTATTTCCGGGATTTAAAAATCAGGCGCTCACATGTAAATTTCCCAATTGTCTTCATCAAGCTGAAAGTGGTTGTGCCATTACAAATGATGTAAGAAATGGTAAAATACCGTTAGAAACTTACCAAGCATATCTCGACATGCTCGGTCAACTTCCTTTCCGAAAGGACCATTACTGATGCGCACACCAACCATTGCTCCCTCAATTCTATCAGCGGATTTTGCTTGTTTGAAACAAGAAATTAATCGAATCAGCGCGGCGGGTGCAACTTACCTTCATTTTGATGTCATGGATGGACATTTTGTTGATAATATTTCGTTTGGTCTTCCAGTCCTTGCCTCCATCGCTAAAACACATCACTTGATCAATGACGTCCACATCATGATTAGTGATCCAGTCCGCTACGCGCCACGTTTTGTTAAAGCCGGGGCACATATTGTCACTTTTCATTATGAGGCATGCCAAAACGAGGCTGAAATTCGTCAAGTTATCGCTTCGATTATCGGGATGGGCGGCCGACCTGGCATGAGTGTTCGTCCCAAGACCCCGATTGAAGTGCTCACCCCATTTTTGCCTGATTTATATCTAGTGTTAGTAATGAGCGTTGAGCCAGGCTTTGGCGGTCAAACGTTTGTAGATGATGCTTTAACAAGAATTCGATATTTGCGCGATACGATCGATGCGAAACAACTCAGCACACTCATTGAAGTTGACGGAGGTATCAATGCGACGACTGGACCGCAGGCGATTGCCGCTGGCGCTGATATTCTCGTCGCTGGCTCATATTTATTTGGACACGATGATCTAGAAGCGCGTTATAACGCGCTTATTGGTAAATAATGAACTTGCCATTAGCTTTATCAAGTGGTCTCGTCACAATAGCTATTCTTGGAATCATCATTACGCTGACGATTATTTTTTACCGGAAAAATACAGGCGAATCCTTTTCGTTTTTTAATCGATTTCCTTTTGAAATTCTCCAAGTGTTGACACCGGTAGAACGACGAATGTTTCAAATTCCATTGCTGATTTTGGGAGTGGCAGTCCCAACTTTTTTCTTTGGTGCCTTTTTCGCAAATGGCATTTTTATCACTTACATCATTTTGGCAATCTCGGTCTTCTTCGCGCTTGGATTCATCTTTCTTTTCTATGTGAAGACAACCGTTGTTGAGCGTCATGTCTTAATTGCTTCATTTGTGATGTTTCTCGCTTTGCTTTTAGATCTTTTCATTGCTTACTACAGTTTTATTACCCCATTCAATCAAACTTATTCCGAAATTCTAAAATTTGGAAGTCTCGCTTTGGCGTTAGCACAACTCTTGCTCATGCTTAATCCCAAATTAAAAACATGGGGTCAATTAGAAAAAGTAGCCAGTGAAGGTACGAGCAGTTTTATTCGCCCAAGGATATTCATTTTACCATTATCGGAATGGTTAACATTACTCAATATCATCATCTTAGAAATTATCGTGGTAATATCTATCGTTATATAAAGAAAAAAAGTTGTCTGAGACAACTTTATTTGCTAGTTTTATTAAGGCTTCGATGAGCGCGCGTCGACATGCGCACGGTCACCATTTTACCATCGACCATCATCTTGTATGGTTGCAAGTTGACGTTCCATTTGCGGCGGGTCGCCATTACGCTGTGGGAACGTTTATTACCGCTGATTGGGCCTTTGCCACTAGCCGGACATGTACGGGACATTCGTCATCACCTCTTTTTCATGCTTATTGATATTATCATTACAATGGGGATTATGCAACGTTTTTGTTAAAGTTTGATGTGTGGGTAGCGCTTAACAAAATCTTCGCGAGATAGCAACGAACAATTTCGTTGACATGCGGTTAAAATTTGCTGGTCTTGATCGAGCAATAAATAATAAATTTGCTCATTATTCTTAACAAAACGAAGCGTTTGGTGCTTTTTTGTATAGCCTTCGTCGACATAGACAATATCATCAAAATCATGAGCAAAATCTTTGTTAAAACGATGATGGACAATCCGCTTTTTTTCGAGGATATAATAGTTGGTTTTAACTCCGACAATTGTATAAACGGCAGTTGTTACAATCCAGACACCAACGATGAGGTAATGGGTTGGTGTCGGGGGAA
>CAZXCV010000017.1:7532-25174 GCA_964639215.1 uncultured Staphylococcaceae bacterium | reverse complement strand
GCTCAGTTGGTAGAGCAACGGACTGAAAATCCGTGTGTCGCCGGTTCAAGCCCGGCTTGGGCCACCATTATAATGATATAGAGGGACTTCTACGTCCCTCTTTTCTATCTTTACACTTGATAACCAAAATGAATGTGCTAAATAAAAAAAACAAAATGACTAATTCACAAGATGACTTCATAGTAGAATTGATATAGACTTCATTATTACTTTTAATGATTGATATTATATGAATCAATATGATGAGAAAAATATGGGTATCATTAATACCATAACAATGGCGCGTATTAAAAAAACGCGGATTTTGATTGTCGGTTTGGGTGGCATCGGCGCCCACCTTACCAATCACCTCGTTCGCCTTGGCGTCCAAACAGTGCATCTTTGCGACCATGATGTATATCAGCGTAGCAATATCAATCGTCAGCTTTTTTCCGCTGAAAAGATGGTCGGAAAGTCCAAAGTCGTCGTCGTCACGGAAGCTCTAACTGGAATCCGACCGGATGTCGAAATCATCGCTCATGCCTGCAAGATTGAAGACATCAATGAGAAAATTTGGTCTCAGATCGATATCGTGATGGATGCACTGGATTCGAGCAAGATGAAAATATACCTTGAAATGATCGCTGGTGAACATCGACTTCCAGTGGTTCATGGAGCAATCGCTGGATGGTATGGCCAGGTAGGGATAATCATGCCAGGCACCCATATCATCAATCGCCTATATGACGGAAAAGATTATGGTTTAGATGCTAATCTCGGCAGTCCCACTTTCACCCCCGCGGTCATTGCTGCAATGATGGTCGGGGAATTGGTGAAATTCCTAGATGGTGATGAAAAAGCCCTTATCAATAAGATACTGATGGTCGATTTAGCTAACAACAATCTCGAGACATTAGCATTCGAAGATATGCATAACAAGAAGGAGAATTATTAATGGTTACCGTTCGTTTCCTTAATTTGCTAAGAAGTAAGTACAATGTCGAACAACTCCATGTCAAACAAGGGAGCCTTAGTTCAATTATTGACCAGATTCTCGTATTGGTACCAGGTATGAAGCTGGGAGATTTCGAATATGCTGTCGTCTTTGTGAATCAAGTAAAAGTCAATCATATCGACTACAATCGGGAAATGATAAATGACGGTGATGACGTGGTATTCACTCATTTTGTCGGAGGCGGTTGAAACCTTAAGAAAACGATAACTTGATGAGAGAAATGAGATTTAGTTCCCTATTGTCAATATTAGTCTTGCGATTTTTCAATCATAAAATAGTTTGATTGTAAATACATGTGTCTTCGGTTTAAGCTTTGTTTGATAGACCAACAAACTAATTAAGAGAGACAAAATTCTCTTTTTGTTCATCATCCCAACAAATCGAATTTTCTTGAAAACGCAGAAAGTTACAATGAGATCTTGAAAATGTATTATTCACTTCAATAACGTCTATAATGAAGGAAATCGTCTCTTGGGTCTGTTTCTAACTCATAATTTATTAAAAAAGATTACTAGAAATAAAGCTATTTAGGTATTGAAAATGACATTATTTGAAAAGATTATTCATTGGTTGCAAGGCGAGATGCCGCTTCCCTCGATGTTTGGGTGGTTCCATTTAATGATGTTATCGATAGTAATGATCGTTACGATATTTATTGCCATTAAGTTTCGACATGCAAATGATCGAACATTACGATTAATTCTCGCACTTGGTGGTCTTGTTTGCCTTCTTTTTGAAACATACAAACAATTGGTTTTCTCGTTTCACTACGATCCGAATACACTCACTTCCTCTTGGTCATATCAATGGTATGCCTTTCCATTCCATTTCTGCTCCATCCCGATGTATCTAGCACCAATTGCGGCCTTTTTAAAGCCGGGCAAGGTGCGCCAGGCAATCATCAATTTTCTTGGCACTTTTGGACTCTTTGGTGGTTTGTCAGTCATGATTTACGCCGAACCTGTGTTCATCACAATGATAGGTATCAACATTCAGACGATGGTTCATCATGGCTCTCAAGTTGTATTGGGGGTGTTTCTCATCGCCAGTGGGAGAGTGCAACTCCATTATCGCTCACTATTCGGGGCTTCAATCGTCTTCATCATTCCTGTCGTCATGAGTGTCCTTATGGATATTACCTTCTTTGCTTGGAAAGGGTATGCAGCGGGGCAGTTCAATATGTTTTGGATTAGCCCATATTTCGATACAGAATTACCACTTTTGAGCATAATCAAACCAATAGTACCATATCCTGTATTTTTTCTTATTTATGTTGTTGGTTTCATAATGATTGCAAGCATCATCTTAACGATGGCAATGTTTATATCTCATCTTTTTTCTCGAAAGCAACAATCATTGGTCACTTCACCAGCAAAGTAAATGATGAATTTCGCTCCAACTCGTTGGGTGAATATCTCACCACTTTGTCAATTCAAGTGATATTTGTTTATTTTAGTATCTAATAATGGTAAGTTATTGCTATGAAATTTAACCGAATGTTATTGCCTATGCTTGCAATTGGGACCCTCGTCCTTACATCGTGTGGTAACGCGGGCTTTTCATATGACTATGGTTATGGTGCGGTTTCGATTGAACTCGATGAGATGAAGATTATCACCAAGACAAATTATACATTTACCGATAAAGAAGCGCTGCCGTGGGGACGATATCTTAGCTATAAGGCTACTTACACTAATATTGCCTATTACTGGCAGGAGTTACCCCATCACCATTACTATCTCGACCGTATTCCTAGCAAAGAAACGAGTACTTATCTTAACGGGTATGTCACCATAACATGCGATGCACCCACGATTGAACGTGAAGAAACCGTCCATTGTGACTATCTTGTCTTAATCACAACCAATCAAAATATTAACTGGGATGGCCTCGTCAATATTTTTGTGACGAATCAAAAACTCGAACGCTTGTTCTATATTTCAACAAACATTGTCAACTACAAAATTTCGTTATATGAATGAATGAGGTCATTATGAAATTAGCAATTATCAGCGATTCTGGATCAAATCTTGAATCCACCTACGTCACAAAACAAACCAATCTAAGAATCATTCCATTGATGATTGTTATTAATGGTGAAAGTTTCCGTGATCAAATTGAAATCACCCCCGAACAAGTGTATGCCAAACTTGATGCCGAGCGGATTACGACCAGTCTTCCATCGCTTAATGACGTGATGACAATGCTTGATGAACTGAAAACGCAAGGTTATACCGATGTGCTCTCGATTAGCATCTCGTCTGGTTTAAGCGGCACGTTTAATGCTCTCAAGCTATTCTTCGAGCAATATCAAGGTTTAAAGATCACGACCTATGACTCAAAAACATTAGCAGGGGCTCAAGGACAACTTGTCACTAAGGCTTGTTATTTGGCAGAGCAAGGTGTTGGTGTCAATGAAATCATCAACTCGCTTGATCAAATGCGATATCAAGATAGCCTCGCACTTTATACGATTAATACCCTCAAGTATCTTAAACGGGGCGGTCGTATTGGCAAAGTCGAAGGGACGATTGGCGATATGCTACACATTAAACCAGTCATTACTGTCAATGAACATGGCGTTTACGTCACCGCGTCAAAATCACTTGGATTTAATCGGGCGTTACTTTATATCCGTAAAGCAATGATTGATAAGTTCCATGACCATCCCGTCAATATCATGATTCATTATGGCGAAAATATCGAAGCTGCTGAGGCGCTTGCGTTGAAATTGAAAAATGAGTTAAATGTGACAACCCTAATTGTTAATCCATTGACACCGGTCCTTGGGATACATACTGGTCCGATGATGCTGGCCGTGATTGCCTCATTAGCGTAACCTCGAACCCTAATCTCAAATATTTTTGATTACTGCCGACCTTTATCATTTATAATGATAACGATAGGCAGTTTTTTACGTCTATTGATAAATTAATGAGCAACCGCAATGTCCGAAAACTCGAATGGCAACAAGCGCCACAATCACTTTTAGATTATGTCAGGCGTTATATTTTGCCAACACTCGATGAAATCACGATTGTCTCTGATCGGATTAAAAGCATCATCAAACATCCAGGTTTCTGTTACGACATTTATGAGGTGCTCCTTGATTTTTATCTTGACGATTGGAAAACAATCGCAGTCATGCTAACTCCTGATTATGAAATCAGTAGTATCGTTTTAGCGCGTCTTAGTCCGATTCATCAGTGCGAGTATCGGATTGAAGTGGATGTAAACACACCACACGAAATCTACGAGATTGGTTCGTTTTCGAAAGGACCGCTCTTTAAACATGAAGTCTTTCATCATCAAGAATTAGTCACCATCGCTAACCAATATCAGTTAGAAATGCGCTATCGCGATAAGATGTTCAAACCATCACAACAGCTACCTTTAACAAGAGTTGAAGATGAGGAAGGACAAGTATTATTCGCATTAACCCATCCTCGGTTATTTTTACGAATGTTTGGACCGAAATCTCTTTTTGAATATATCAAAAAACAACTGCTCTTCGACAAATTTGATTTATCGCACCTTCCTAGTCGTGATGACCAGCGGTTACATTCTAAGTTGAACGAATATGCATTTCAATTACAAGGACTCGATCCCCATAAATGGCATATCGAAAGCATCGGTTTATCAGCTGATTTATCGATTGATTATGTGCTTTTATATCACGAACGAAATGTGAATTTACGTCTCGTATTAAATGATGTCTACGATATTGTCGATATTTTTAATGACCGCATCATCTATCCAAACCTCGAGACAGTTAAGGACGCCGAAACCTACCAGATGGTGGCGACCCATTATCGACAATTACTAAGTCCCGATCTTGATCAAGTTGCTTCAGATACCACATTAGCTAATCAGATAGAACTAGAAGATGATTTTCAAGCATTTCGCGATAATTTCGCTCATGGTAAAATCGTCGTCATCGGTCCCAGTCATTTGAGTCAAAAAGACATGGACGAGGTTGGGTATGAATTAGGGTTACCAAGTGGAGTCATTGCGTATGATTATCCCGACTTCGATAAATTAACCGGCACAAGTTTTGATCACTTTAAGAAAAATCAAGATCAATACTTAGGTATTATTCTCGGTCCAACACCACATAAGGTCAAAGGACTCGGCCATTATCGTAGTCTCAGCAGCAAATTCAAAGATGAAAATGGTTATCCATTTTTAGCCGAAGCGATGTCACTAACGCGTGGGAAAACGCTAAAAATCACCCGATATAGTTTTAAAGCAGCGCTATTTGAAATTATGCGCCATCATCTAGCGTTACTTACTATCTGAAGGTATTTTTCCTAGATGGTTTACCACAGCGGCATGAAGCAGGTAAAATATATCCGAGGGTTATTATGAATCAAGAACTTTTAGGACAACTTGAACACTATTTATCACTGAATTACATCGAAATCGATTCGCCAGCTTATTATGAGCAAATCAATGTCGATGAGACGATGCGAAGATTAAGAATCCAGACCAGACTACGTCAAAAACGGACAATGGCGATTACCGAATTTGGACCTGATCAAGCGACGTTTGGTTTTTTAGTCCGAAGTTATAACAAGAAAAAAATCCCACTCGAGCAAATCTGGGTTAATAGTAAGGCGCCAGCGATGATTATCGATAAATTAAAGGCCGAAGCAGGTTTTAAACCACCTACTCCGGTATTGATGCGCCTTTTGTTAGCATTGCAAATATCCGAGATGGACGCCTATAATTTACTCAGCGAAGCTGAAATGGCGTTTCGCTCGTATGAATATCTTGATCTCATTATCTTTTTTTGCCTCAGGCATCACATCTACGCACTTGAAGAAGTTAATCAATTGCTCAAAACTAAAAATGTCCCGAGTTTATAACGATGAAACGGGCATTTTATCTCATTAGTGGAATCCAAGTTGCCTATGTACTTGTCGGTAGTTTTTTCGATGCCATTTTTCCTAATTGGCTGCTTCTAACGATGGTACTCGGTTTATCGGCGATCATATTAGGCATCAAAGGGCGCCAACCATTTAATCATTACATTGAAACGATAAGCTTTTATTTCGTGACGATTGGGCTTATTTTCTTATTGATGAGTAACCAATTTGCGTTATATCTAGGCTATTCATTCGCAATCCTCGGGCAGATTGGTACGTTATGTTTAAGTCTTATTCAAAAAAAGTACCGGGATATATGGCGCGATTTAGCACTATTTGCCGCTATATTCATTGTTCTAGAGTTTCTTGGATTTGTCATCGTTCCACCAAATCCATTTAACACACCATTATTTTTAATGATGGCACTCGGGAGTTTATTAATCTACAATCTTTTAATGCCGATGCTCGGACGTTTCCATCCAGTTAGAATAATAACGGCTTTCCTCGTTTCCTTAGCATTCTTATTTACGGGTTTAGCCGTGATAAATACGGCTTTTAATCCTAATAGCATCCTCGCCATCATAAATAACGGTCCGTGGCATCTTGGTGTTTTAATCATGACGATTGCCCATGTCTTTTATAACTATCAATTCATGATTAGGGAGCCCCAACATGGTTAAGAAATTTCAAACGTGGCTATCGATACGCAAGGCTAACGATATTGCGTTAGCAGTGTCTTTACCATTAGCCGCTTATTTTTGGCTTGATGTTCCTCAGTTAATTTATGCCGTTATCATTACGATAATTGTGGTTTTATTAATCACGTCTGATATTTTTGTCATTAAACATGTGAACAAGTTACGTCGTCAAATTGAAACGACCGCTGAAGCACGTGATGGTCATCAGGGTGAACCAAACAGTTGGCAATGCTCTTGTGGTCGTTATAATACTGATTATCGCTCGATTTGCCTTAGTTGTGGTAAACCACGACCAGGCGTTCGGATTGATTAACTAGTTTTGTATTTTTCATAAACTTCGATGCGGTTAAGTGCACGCGCGAGGGCGGCTTCGGCGCGACGGACATCAACTTCACCGCTTTGAGACTTTAATAAAGCTTCAGCGCGCTTTTGGGCTTCGATTGCCCGTTTAATATCGATATCCTCCGGTCGTTCAATTGATTCAAGCAGCAACACTAATTGCTCTTCCTCCATCGACGCAACCCCACCCGATGATGCAAAATAGTGCAGTTTGTCGCCAATTTGAATGTGGAGAATTCCTGTTTTAATCACGGTAATCAGTGGATGATGACGTGGTAAGATACCGATTTGTCCAGCAATCGTTTTTAAATTGACGAGACTGACCTCGCCTTCAAAAAATTTCTTACGGGGTGTGAAGATGATGAGTTTCATGTCTATTGATTGTTTTTGGCTTTTTCAAACGCTTCTTCAATTGTTCCAACGTAGAGGAATGCTTGTTCTGGTAATTGGTCGGCGCCACCTTCGATGATTTTTTTGACGCTGCGAACGGTCTCAGTCACAGGCACGAATTTTCCAGGAAAACCATTGAAGTTTTCAGCGACGAAAAAGGGCTGTGAGAAGAAGTTGCGGAGGCGTCGAGCGCGTCCAACAAGCAATTTTTCTTCTTCGCTTAATTCATCAATGCCTAAGATGGCGATGATGTCTTGTAAATCTTTATAGCGTTGCAAAATCTTTGTGGCGCCTCTAGCAACTTCATAATGATCTTTACCAACAATATTTGGATCGAGTGCTTGTGAATTTGAAGCTAATGGATCGACGGCAGGATAAAGTCCTAAGGCCGCGATTTGATTATCGAGAACGGTCTTCGCATCTAAGTGAGCGAATGTTGCGGCTGGGGCAGGATCGGTTAGATCATTAGCGGGGACATAAATTGCCTGAACGGATGTAATCGAACCATTTTTGGTTGAGGTAATCCGTTCCTGCAGTTGTCCCATTTCGGTCGCTAAGGTTGGTTGATAACCAACAGCAGAGGGCATCCGTCCTAATAAGGCCGACACTTCACTTCCTGCTTGGGAGAAGCGGAAGATGTTATCAATGAATAAGAGTACGTCTTGTTTTTTATCATCACGGAAATATTCGGCCATCGTCAAAGCGGTCAGACCGACGCGCATTCTCGCGCCAGGTGGTTCATTCATTTGACCAAATACTAAGGCGGTTTGAGGTAAAACATTGCTATTAACCATCTCGCGATATAAATCATTGCCTTCACGTGAGCGTTCACCAACGCCGGCAAAGACCGATATTCCTTTTTGTTCATAGGCAATATTATGGATTAATTCTTGAATTAGAACTGTTTTTCCAACACCAGCGCCACCGAAAAGTCCAACTTTGCCTCCTTTGACATATGGGCAGAGTAAATCGATAATTTTGATACCGGTTTCTAAAATGGCTTTACTCGTGGCCTGTTCGGCAAATAACGGTGGTTCGCGGTGGATGGGGCGATGTGGAACATCGTCAAAATCGTCGGGAAGATTGTCAATCGGACGTCCTAAAACATCAAACATGCGTCCGAGTGTTTTTTCGCCAACAGGAACCTTAATTGGGCTTTCAGTATTTAAGACGGACATACCCCGGGTTAAACCTTCAGTCGGTCCCATCGCTACAGTTCTTACGAGATCATCACCTAAATGTTGCGCGACTTCAACTACGAGTGATAGTTGCTCGTCACGTTTAATTTCTAACGCCGTTAATAACGACGGGAGATTGGTCGGTGAGAACCGGACGTCGATGATCGGTCCGATGATTTGCACAATTGTGCCATTAAGATAATCTTTTTTCTGCATACTGCTCTCCTATTGACCCGATCCACCGATAATCTCGGCAATCTCTTGGGTAATGGCCGCTTGGCGCATTTTGTTATAAATAAGTTCTAATTCTTCGATTAAGTCATCAGCATTATCGCTGGCTTTCTCCATCGCTAAGCGCCGCGCCGATTGTTCGGATACCATTGCTTCTGTTAAAGTCGCGTATATGACATTGTTCAAATAAAACGGTAGTAATGCCTCAAGTACTTCGTTGACGCTTGGCTCAATCAGAGGGCCATAACTCTTGTCTTCTTTTATTTCACCTGTGACAAGTGGTAGTAGTGTCAAGCTCATCGGCATTGATTGCAAGCTATTAACAAATTTTGTATAGACGATATTTACTTGACGGTATTTTTTGGCGGTAAATGATTCTAGGATAAAGCGACTGAGATGTCTAATATCTGCTTCATTCATTTTTAATAATTGGACATGCCCAGTGTGGATTCGGCGATTGAGACGTTTGAAATAACGCATACCTTTTTCACCGATGATAACAATCTCATCGTCTTTAGGAACTTGCTCCTCGATATATTGGTACATATTGTAATTGTAGCTACCACACAAACCAAGGCTTGATGTGATGACAATATGTAAAGAAGTATCGACTTCGTTTTCTTGAAATAAGGGCAAATGGATATTGTCGATTGTGACAAGATGGTGATGAACCACTTTTAAAATCGCTTCGGTGTATTGACGTGTCTGGGATAAAATATCCTTCCACGTTTTTAACCGTGTTGTAGCAATCATCTCCATCGCTTTCGTGACTTTTTTAGTCGCTTTGATTGAGTTGATGCGGCGTTTTAAAATTGGAAGTCCTTTGGCCATTAATTACACTCCCACGGCAAAGTATTGTCCGGCGGTCGACTTAAGTTCATTAAGGGTCGTATCACTCATTTTCTTCTTGGTGATAATTTCTTCGATAATCGCTGGGTGTTTTAAGCGAATGTGATCATAAAAACCTTGCAAAATCGGTTTAATTTTTTTGATTTCAACATCAGATAAAAACTTATTTTGCACGGCGAATAACTCGATTATTTGGCGGTCAACACTCTTTGGTTCATATTGGTTTTGACGTAATAATTCCATTAAAATCGCCCCATGACTCAATACTTTTCGAGTCGCGGCATCTAAGTCACTACCAAATTGGGCAAATGATTGAAGTTCGCGATAGTTAGCAAGTTCAATCTTAAGAGCGCGTGAAACTTGTTTCATCGCTGCGATTTGCGCGGCGCCACCAACACGTGAGACTGATTGACCGCTATCGATCGAAGGACGTTGTCCCGCATTGAATAAGTCGGTTAAAAGAAATATTTGTCCATCCGTAATCGAAATGACATTCGTTGGGATATAAGCCGAGTTGTCGCCAGCTTGCGTTTCAATAATCGGTAAAGCCGTGATGGAACCACCGCCATATTTAGGAGCAAGTTTACATGCGCGTTCTAAGAGCCGCGAGTGTAAATAGAAAATATCGCCAGGGTAGGCTTCACGACCTGGTGAACGGCGCAGTAACAACGATAATGTACGGTAGGCGACGGCGTGTTTGCTTAAATCATCATAAACGATTAAGACATCTTTACCTTGTTCCATCCATTCCTCAGCCATCGTACAACCACTATATGGAGCTAACCATTGCAATGCCGCTAGTTCGCTGGCGCTTGCGCTGACAACGGTTGTATAGGCCATAGCACCGTCTTCTTTTAACTTGGAAACGATATTTGCAAGCGTGGAATTTTTTTGACCAATGGCGACATAGACGCAAATAACATTTTCATTTTTTTGATTCAAAATCGTATCAATCGCGATGGCGGTTCTCCCCGTTTGACGATCACCAATTAAAAGTTCCCGTTGACCTCGTCCGATTGGGATCATCGCGTCGATCGCCATGATTCCTGTTTGTAATGGGACATTGACTGGTTCCCGCAGCATGACACCTGGGGCGACGCGTTCAACTGGTCGTTTCTTGGTAGAACTGATTGGTCCGAGATTATCAATTGGCTGTCCGAGCGCGTTAACAACACGTCCTAGTAATTCGTCTCCAACGGGTACTTCGACTACTTGGCGTGTTCGCTTGACGATATCGCCTTCTTTAATATTAATGTCACTACCGAGCAAGACGGCTCCGACATGTTCCTCTTCCAAATTGAGAACCATCCCAAAAATATCACCTGGAAAAAGTAATAATTCATTAAGCATCGCATTATCTAAACCATAAATTAAGGCGATTCCATCACCGACACTAATGACTTTGCCAATATCGTCAGCACGATAAGTATGTTCATAGTTTTTGATTTGTTCTTTTATTAATGACGATATTTCATTAGCGTTAATGCGCATGATAATTACCTCTTTCTAACATTTTGGTCGCAAGCTGTTCGAGTTTGTGGTTGAGCGAATAATCAAAAATTTGACCTTGAATTGTAATCTTGAAACCTCCAAGAATTGTGGCATCGATTATTTGCGTCAGTTCCACCTCACACTTTAAAAGTGGTTTTAAGTGTGCCTCCATTTGAGTTACATCAGCTTCTGATAATTCGTAGCGAGTGTGGATGATGCCTTCTTTAATACCTAATAAAGCGTTTGCTTGATGGATAAATTGTTTGGTAATCGCATTAAAATAATGGAAACGTTTCTTCGCAACGAGCAACTTCAAAAAATTCGCGCCATAAGGGAACTCGCTTGGATTGATGCGATCAATTAATGCTTCCTTGTCTTTCAAGGGAATGAAAGCCGAGTTTAGTACTTTCACAAGCGCTTGCTCAGCGCGAAAGAGACGCTCAAATGTAATGAGCCACTCTTTATATTGTTTGATGGCATCCGTTTCACGAGCCAGCGTTAATAATCCCGCGGCATAGCGCGTCGCGATTCCTTCCATTAATGAACGCGGTCCTTAATAAAATCAGCGACAATTTTTTGGTGGTCATCAAGATTAACTTCGCGTTCGAGGACACGCTCACTTGCTTCAATCGCAATATTAACCATTTCTTGGCGAATATCTTCGCGTGCTTGTAGTTGCGCCGCTTTGATATCATCATCAGCCTGTAGTTTCAATCGTCGAACTTGCTCATGTGTTGCTTGCAAAGCGATTTCTCGCGCATTGGAAATATCTTCCTGAGTCGCGCTGACGATACGTTGTGATTCTTGTTTTGCTAGTAACAAACGACGTTCAGCGTCATCCAATTGGCTTTGCGCAAATTTTTGATCACGAATCGAATTATCGATGTTTTGCTTGATAAAGTTTGCTCGTTTATCAAGCATTTGTCGCACTGGTTTATAAAGGAGCTTATGGACAATAATAAATAGGGCAATCGTCGTTAAAAGTTGCGTGACGATTGGCCAAATGCCATTTGGTATTAATTTATTGATAATGTCCTCAGGTGCAAATGGTGAGGTCGAATACAATTTCGTTATCAACCGCATCATCATATTACATGCCTAAGAAGAAGATTAATAAGATGGCCACGAGTAAGCCGTAAATCCCAGTTGTTTCATCGAGGGCACAACCAAGAATCATCGTTGATCGTAATTGTCCACTCGCTTCGGGATTGCGGGCGATACCTTCGATAGCCCTCGAGCAAATAAGACCTTCACCAATGCCCGAACCGGCACCAGCAATTCCGATTGCTAATCCGGCACCAATGGCCACGAGACCTTTGTTATTATCGGGAGTCGCGGCTAAGATGTTAAGAAATTGAAGTAACATATTCTTTCTCCTTTTCTATGCGCTTAGGAGCGCTATTTGTTTGATTTATGAACTCATCGGGTACTTCTTGTCCAATGAAAATCATCGAGAGGTTGATAAAGACCATCGTCTGGATGAACGCGGAAATTAAATCAAAGTAAATATGAAGCCATGAAGCGATAAACGGGGCAATAAATATTTGGTTAATACCTAAGGGCAGAAAACTGAAAATCGCTCGTGATAATCCCTCGAGCGAATTATAAACAATAGCCATCAAAACCCAGCCAGCTAAAGCATTGCCAAACATACGAAAACTAAGCGAGATAATCGGCGCCCACATCGTTACAAGATTGATTGGAAGAAAAAAGAAAACAGGGGCGGTAAAGCGTTTGAAATATTTCCAACGTTGATAATAAATCGAAGTTGCGTGAATCATGATAAATGTCGTCAGCGCCAAGATGAACGGGACCATGTAATAAGTAATCGGTGTTGGAAGTCCTAGTAAACCAATGATAAAGCCGAGAAACATATACATGGAGATTGCGGTGAAAAAAGATCCAAGAAATCGCAAGCCTGAGCCCATATAATTTTTGGCAAGATTATCAACTGTATTTACGAGCAATTCAGCCAGATGGACAATGCCATGTGGTTTTTCAAGCGGATCGGTTTTTTTGACTTTGATATAAACAATTAAACAAACGATAAAAATAATCAATAAGACGATCAGCGATGCATAAATTTCGCCAGGAAAACCTTCAAGAGTTGGACTGACAAATGCTCTCATGACAACTTGCCTTTACTTTTTGAGGGTAGTGTTTCAGTAAAGAAGATGGTTGCGGCAATGACGAGATATGCGGCAAATGTTGTGAAGATATTGAAATAATCAAAACCATAGCGATGTAAGATACCAACAAGAAGCAAACCAATGATGTATAAACCAAATCTCAGTATATAAAGTAGCGGTAGTAAAATTGCGTAACGACTTTTTCCATTCGCGATATGTTTCAGCATATGTGACTGTTTAATAATCAAGGCGTAATTAATGATGTTGATAATCATCCCGAGTAACCATCCAGTTAAGAGGAAATACAAGCTATTAATAAAAATGAACGGGATAAAGACGACGATGCCAAACCCATAAACAAACATGGCAATAATGAACGTTCTTTTTTCGGGAGCCATTTCTTTTAACTTAAGCACAAATATTAGCCTCTTTTACTGCTATTTAATATAACACAAACTAAAGTTTCCGTCTCATCTTCTTGCTAAAAGACCTAATTTGGGGCATGCATTGATTTGATAGTGAGTAGTGCTCTTTACCAGCGTCTCAAAACAATGAACTTCACGTTAATATTTTTGAACGTGCTATGATATTTTAGAAATAGGAAAAGAATATGAAAGAACCAGTCACCATGCAACCAACAAAAGAACCACAACTTGAATTCGAAGAAAGAAATCTTGGGGCGTGGCTCTTATTATCATATTTAACTTTCGGGATCGTCTATCTCGTTTGGCTGTTTCACATACGAAAAGATATTTATAAATTGCAAAACAAAAAGCAAGTATCATATGTTGACTTTGTTCTTGCCATCCTAATATTTCCTTATGGTGTCTACTATATTTATAAACTTGCTCGTGAACTTGAAGCATTATCAAAAGAAGCCGATGTGCTCGTAATCGATGACTTAGCTTTAAGCAGTCTTTTAATTTCTTTATTACCAACTGGAAATTTTGTTGCTCTAACGATTATTCAAGCGACACTTAATAAAATCGTCGCTCGGAAAAAGGAAACGGTATGAATCGCAAAGTTATGATCTATTCGCTGACATCATCAAAACGGTTGGCTCAGCAAGTAGCCTTTAATTTAGGATTACCGATTAGCGCAGTTGAAGTCATGCATTTTGCTGATGGTGAAATTATGGTTCGCAGCCTTGAATCGGTTCGAGATGCTAACGTTTATATCATTCAAAGCACATGTCCGCCTGTCACCGAGCATTTAATGGAGGTTCTTATTTTTACCGATGCATTAAAACGTTCATCGGCACATGAAATTAACGTTGTGATTCCTTATTTCGGTTATGCCCGTCAAGATCGAATGGCGCGACCTCGAGAGCCAATTACTGCGAAACTCATTGCTGACTTGTTGACGGCCGCTGGAATCAAACGAATTATCACGGTCGACGTTCATACTCTTCAAATCCAAGGCTTCTTTTCGGTTCCGGTTGAAATCATGTCGGTACTACCAATGTTTGGCCATCATTTAAGAGCACAGCTTGAGGCTCGACACATCCCACTATCGGAAGTTGTGGTTGTTTCACCAGATCATGGATCAGCCCTACGAGCACGTGATTTAGCATCGTTATTACCGAATTCGCGATTTGCACTCGTTGATAAACGCCGTCCAGCGCCGAATATGGCCGAAGTGAGTGCCCTTATCGGCAATGTCAAAGATAAAGTCGCCATCATCGTTGATGATATTGTCGACACGGGTGGCACGATGATTGGCGCCAGTAGTTTAATTAAACAGGAAGGTGCCCGACAAATTTATGCTTGTGCGACTCACGGTGTCTTTTCTCGTGATGCGTTGGATTTACTCAAAACATCTCCAATCGAATTATTAACAATCACCGATACAATTGAACATGACGACATTCCCGGTGTTGAAGTTATCTCGGTAGCTCCGATGCTTGCCCAAGTGATTGACCATATTGAAAAAGGTTTACCACTTTCGCCGATTTACGACGCTTATAACCTGTAGGTTATTCGTCAACTGATTTTTTGCGTTATAATTGATATATGAATATCACATTTGATTCAAAAACAATCTTTTTAGTCACTGGCGCTTTTGGTCATCTTGGTAACGTCGTCGTCCGTGATTTATTGGCACGTGGTGCCCGAATACGCGCCATTATCCACCCGCGCGACTTAAGTGATGAACGATTCAATTTTCCGGTTGAACTATATCGAGGGGATCTCGCGAACATCACATCAATCAAGGCTGCCTTCGTTCATGATCCCGATGAAAAGCTCATCGTGATCCACATGGCATCGATTATCTCGACCATGCTTGGAGTTTTTAAACGACTATATCGAACAAATGTCGTTGGAACCAAAAACCTTATTCGTCTCGCAATCGAAGCAAAAACCACGCGATTCATCTATGTGAGTAGCGTTCATGCCCTCAGTGAAAAACAACATGGCACGACAATCGATGAACAAACCGACTTCAATCCCAAAAAAGTCGTTGGTAGCTATGCTAAATCCAAAGCGATGGCTTCCAAACTTGTTTATTCCTATCGGCATGAGCTTGATATTAATATCGTCCATCCATCGGGAATTATTGGCCCGTTTGATTATGCATATTCGCAAACGAATCAAGTGTTTTACGATTTTCTTAAAGGAAAGCTCAAAGCAATTATTAAAGGTGGTTATGATTTTGTTGATGTGCGTGATGTCAGCCAAGGAATATTAGCAGTACTTGATCATGGCAATCCTGGACAGACATATCTACTGACTGGTCACTATGTGACAGTGAAAGAGATGCTGACAATCCTTGCAACATTAGCCCATAAGAAAGTACCAAAAATTTTCCCATTATGGCTGGCTAAGATCGTTGCCCCATTCATCGAAACTTGGGCGAAAATGACCAAAATACGTCCGTTATTTACACCATATTCACTTTATACGATGAGCGCGAATGGTTTATTTTCTCATGATAAAGCGACGCAAGAACTTCATTACAATCCTCGTGAAATTGCCCTCACCATCAAAGATGTCTATCAGTGGTATTTTGATGTTGTGATGAAACCCAAACCATTAAAGAAACACCGAAAGAGATACATATGAACTTTCCTAAAATAATTTATGCGCGTACATTTCAATTAGGATTACGCGCTGCAAGCTACTTTTTAAATTTCTCTCGTCCAAAAACTTATCTTGACCTCGACGTAATCAGTGCCATCGAGCATATTGCTAATGTCAATCAACTCATGAAGTTCCTACTAGTTACCGATCGAGGATTAGTGAAAACAGGTCTCGTCGAACAACTCAAAGACGAAATGACCGCTCGTGGATATCAAGTCGTCATCTATGATGAAACGGTTGCTAATCCCACCATCGAGAATATCGAGAGTGCCCTCAAACTATACTATGAGACAAAATGCCAGGCTATCATCGGTTTCGGGGGTGGATCACCACTTGATTGTGCCAAAGGTGTCGCCGCCCGTTTGGCTCGTCCACGACGAAAAATACCCCAACTACGTGGCTTGCTTAAAATCGGAAGACGCCGAACAACATTAATCGCAATTCCAACCACAGCTGGAACAGGGTCTGAAGCAACACTTGCGGCCGTTATCACGGATAGTAATACTAAAGAAAAATATGCGATTAACGACACACATCTAATCCCTGATTTTGCAGTTTTGGATGCAAAGCTGACTGTTAACTTGCCAGCGCATATTACCGCTTCGACCGGCATGGACGCTTTAACGCATGCCATCGAAGCTTTTATTGGTCGGGCTAATACGCGACTTACAAAACAATCGGCACTCACAGCCATACGCTTGATTCATGAATATTTACTAGAAGCCTATAATAATCCTACTAATCTTGTGGCGCGACGTAATATGCAAATCGCAGCGCTGGAAGCAGGGGTTGCCTTCACCCGCGCTTATGTTGGTCATGTTCATGCCATTGCCCATCAGTTAGGTGGTTTTTATCAAGTGCCCCATGGTCTGGCTAATGCCGTGATACTACCACAGGTGTTAGACCAGTTATTGCCAAGTTGCTACCAACGTTTAGCCATGCTTGCAAAGCACTTAAAGTTAATTGATGTCAGGCAATCGCCACTCGAACATGCCCAAGCATTTATCGCTTGGATTCGCTTGATGAATGATAAAATGAATCTAACAAATTCGTTTGGACACTTAATCAATCAACAAGATGTTGATATCATGGCGAGTCGAGCTTATAAAGAAGCATTCCCGCTATACCCTGTTCCCAAACTTTGGGATAAAAAGCAGTACCAAATGAATTATGAAATGCTATTGAAAAAGGAGTAAATAATATGTCAATTTACGCATTGTCAGTCAAAAATATCAAAGGTGAAATGATCAGTCTTGAAAAATATCGCGGTAAGGTTCTATTGATTGTTAACACTGCAACGCACTGCGGATTCACCAAACAGTATGAAGGGCTCCAAAATTTATATGAAAAATATCAAGCACGGGGGTTTGAAATTTTAGATTTTCCATGCAATCA
>CAZXCV010000017.1:0-7483 GCA_964639215.1 uncultured Staphylococcaceae bacterium | reverse complement strand
GGACAAGCGCCCGAGAGCGATGAAGAAATCGCCGCTTTTTGTTCCCTAAAATACCATACGACTTTTGAAACGTTCAGCAAAATTAACGTTAATGGCGCCCATACGAGTCCGCTTTATCAATATCTTAAAGCAGGTCATCAGGGTATTAGCACAGCGCGGATCCGCTGGAATTTTACAAAATTCTTAGTTAACCGTGAAGGAACAATTGTCGCTCGGTTTGATTCGCGGATTACTCCTGAACAACTTGATGAAGAAATTGCCAGTATCTTATAGATAAAATAAGATTCGTTTGCTAAAATTTTCATATGAACAGGAGTATTAATTATGATTAACTTAACATCACTGGAACAGATTACCCCGATTCTTGTCATTGCGATTACAGTTATCGTCGTTATCATTCTTGGCATGCTTGTTGCAATTTTGGTTTTACAAAATATCGTCAGCGGTTATTTCTCAAGCAAAAAATTTGCTGTTAAAAGCAAGCATAAAGTTGAACCGTTGACTGGTGAAGAAAAATTTGAATTAATGGTGTTTAATAACAATGTCAACGAGGCGCGAATTCTAAGTTTTGGCTTTTTATATCGCAGCAACTCTGTCGATTTTTTTGATACCTATCTCGATCGCGCCGATTTGAAAAAAGAGGGAAAAATTTTAATCGACTCGCGTGATTTCATCAAGTTAGAAATTGAAGCCAAGCATTTACAAGAAATTATCGCTCGTCACAATGATGGCCGCGTTCGTGTCGCCCCAGTTCAAGCTTATGTTACCGATGTATCTGGAAATATTATCAAATACGGAGCCCGTGAAGTTCGTCGAATTATCTATCGGCACTTTAAAGCGCTTGATGATGTTCGTAAGGCTGACGAAAAAGCTCAGAAATTAGCGGCAAAACAGGCGCAAAAGCAAGAACGAGCCGCGGCTCGAGCAGCATCTCTTGCAGCTTTTAAAGCTAAGTTTGCAGGGAAACCAAAACAAACAGAAACGGCAAAAGCGCCGACAAAACCAAAATCCGAACCTGCTTCGGAAGAGAAAAGCGAATAACAAGATAAACCAGGGTCAACCTGGTTTTCTCTATTATGAAAATCGATATCGCACCATTACAAATTGATAAAGCCGTCTTGTGCACCCTCGAAAATATGCGAGGACTTCGCTTGAAACTGTCCAATTTTGGAGCAGCAATCGTTAGCATTGAAGCTCCTGATCGCCATGGTAAACAAGAGTTAGTGACCTTGACGCACGCTAATATCGATGACTTTTTTTATGCCTCCCAATTTCTTGGAAAAACGATTGGACGAACCGCTGGTCGAATTCCTGATTCAATGTTAAAAATTGGCCATCAAACGTATGCACTTGAAAGTGCCTTTGGTCGCCATACGCTCCACGGGGGCGCGCAATCACTCGCGTTTAAACTTTTTACTTTTAAACTATTAGATTTTGGAAAAACGACCAAAGTTCAATTTCGTTATATTAGTCCCTTTGGCGATGGTGGTTATCCTGGTCAAGTTCGCATCGATGTTTTTTATACGCTTTTAGACGATGAAAATGAAGTTGTGATCGAGTATGAAGCCGTCACCGATTTTCCGACACCACTTAATTTGACAAATCACACGTATTTTAATTTGTCAGGTGATCTTAAAAGTGATGTTCGAGGACATATTTTAACGATGAATACCCCATTATTTTTTGATGTTGACGATGAGTTGCTTTTGACCCAACAATTACCGGTAACCTCGATTATGGATTTTCGTAAAGGTCAGGCACTTGGTGCCCATCTTGACGATGAAAAATTACAGCGTAGCAAAGCATTTGGTTATGACCATACATTCAAGACGAATGGTACTAACGTTCATGCTAAGTTAATTGATCCATTGTCCGGGCGTCAGTTAACAATCAGCGCCGATTATCCCGCCATTAATGTCTATACCAATAATTATCCAAGCGACAAAATGATGAAGGGTGATATTCCTGATTACCGCTACGCGGGTGTCGCCTTAGAACCGCAATTTGTGCCCAAGGAACAAACTAGTTATATGCTCGAACCAGAAGAGACTTACCATCATTCGATGACACTGCGCTTTGATATCGCTCCTTAGGTATTTATTCTAATGATGTAAATGTGATAACATCTAGACATGACCGTTATCATCGACAAATTGCTATGTTATGCACGACTCCATCTCGATCTTAAGGAAGAAGATGTTATTTACGTACGAAATCGCCTTTTAGAACAGCTAAAGATTGATGCTTATGAGCCACAGCCAATTGATGAAGCTAAACTCTTAGCACTGAGCGTTCCCGACATTTTAATGAACGAGCTCATTGAATATATTAATGCGCAAGGACTTGCACAAGGCGCAGCGGCCGAACGATTAGCGGGTTCCATTATTGGTGGTTTATCACCACTTCCAAGTGTGGTCAATCAACGATTTAAAACGCTCTATGAAATTAACCCACGCCAAGCGACTGATTATTTATATAACCTCCAAGTAAAAAACAACTACATCAAGAAAACATTTGTCGATACAAATATTCACTGGATTGCTAATTTTCATGATAATTTTCTTGAAATTACGATCAATATGTCGAAACCAGAAAAACGAAACGAAGATATTGCAAAGTTAGCGAAAGTTACGGCATCCGGATATCCTAAGTGCGTCTTATGTGAAGATAATCTTGGTTACTTTGGCACCGATAACCATCCTAACCGGACAAATATTCGCACGATTAATCTATTACTCGATGGTGATCCATGGTTTTTTCAATATTCACCATACGTTTATTATGATCGTCATTGTATCGTCATTGATAAAGTTCATCAGCCGATGGCGGTGAATGATGGAAATATTCGAAAATTATTAACATTTGTTGAACAATTCCCCCATTTCTTCATTGGTTCTAATAGTGACTTGCCAATCGTTGGCGGCTCAATATTAAATCATGAACATTTTCAAGGTGGCGCCCATATCATGCCACTTCTATATGCGCGACTTGATGAAGAAATCACTCTTAAAAACTTTATCAATGTGACATGTCATCAGGTGCATTGGTACAATTCCGCCTTTCTGTTTACAAGCGAAGACAAAGAAACATTAATAACTACCGTTAGTCATTTTATTACAAAATGGCGAACCTATTCTGATAAGGCGGTGGACATCATTGCCCAAACTGATAAACCGCATAATACAGCGACGCTCATTGTACGCTATGTTGAAAAACGGTATCAAGTTTATGTGATGCTACGCAATAATCGTCAAACAGAAACATATCCACATGGTATTTTTCACGCCCATCCTGAATATCATCCTATTAAATCAGAAGGGATTGGTTTGATTGAGGCCGCCGGTTTATTCATTTTGCCAGCACGCTTGAAACGACAATTGCAATTAATCGAAACAGGACTTAAAGATCAAATGACTCCGAATGAGATCATTGACCAAAATCCCGACTTATCAATTCACCGGATGATGATTGAGCAACTTTCCAGAAACATTGAATCAGATGTAAAAAAACAAATTACGCAATATGTCAATGATGCGTGTCGCGCGATTTTGGAAAATACGGCTGTTTTCAAAACTGACAACCGTGGCATGCAAGCACGACAACGTTTCTTGAAAGAAGTGTGGGCATGAATGAGCGTTTATCAGCATTAAAAAATCAATTTGTCACGATATTCCAAGAAACTCCGACGCACTATTTTAAAAGTTCGGGTCGCATGGAAATCATTGGCAACCACACTGACCATCAAGGCGGTGCCGTTCTCGTCGCCGCGATCAATTTATCGATGCTCGCTGCTGTAAAAAAACGCACTGATAATTTAATTGTCCTTATATCTGAAGGTTATCCTCGGATTGAAGTACCAGTCAATGATGCAACAATTCAGCCACGTGAATTCAATAAAACGAGTGCCATCATTCGTGGCATTTGCACACGGATGCAACAATTAGATTATCACGTAGGTGGACTCGCGATAACGATGTCTTCAAAGATTCGTCCAGGCTCCGGAGTTAGCAGTAGCGCTGCCTTTGAAATGCTACTATTAAAAATGCTGGCCACACTTTATAACAATGACACAATCGATGATTTGACGATGGCTAAAATCGGACAATATGCCGAAAACGAATATTTTGGAAAACCATCGGGTCTGCTTGACCAAATGGGAATTGTCCTTGGTGGTATTCACTATATTGAATTTGAGCAAGTAAATCTTCCATATTATGAACCGGTAACTTTTCCATTCACTGATGTCAAATTCATCATCATCAATACTGGTGGCAGTCATACGGATTTAACACCCCATTATGCCCTTGTGAAGGACGATATGCTTCAGATTGCCCGACATTATGGTAAAAAGCGCCTCATTGATATCAGTTTTAATGACTTGCAACGCGATATCGCGATGCTCGTTAATCGTTATGGTGTTCGTCCTGTCAATCGTGCCTTGCATTTCTTTGCCGAATGCGAGCATGTTCGCATGGCTAAGCACGCACTGTTGAAGCACGATTGCGCACGCTTCATCGACTTCATCAACAAAAGTGGGTCTAGCAGTGAACGTCTCCTCGAGAACATTACATATGAAGGGGATGAACATCAGCGGCTCGCTAAAGGATTAGCCGATGCCAGGCGGATTGTTGGAAGTGGTGGTGTCCGCGTCCATGGAGGTGGTTTTGCCGGAACAATTCTAGTCGTGATGACGAACGAAGAATACGTCCACCATGAAGCTGAACTTATCGCAAGATTTGGAACTGAGAATGTTCAAGTCGTTGAAATTGAACAAGTAGCCATCGATCAGTTGAAATTTGAGTAATGTCGACCGATTATGTATATAATAAAACATTGAGGAAATACTATGAGCAAAAATAAAATTGGTGAGCGACGCGAATCTCCATCTTGGGTTGGCGAAGGCAACGAAAATAACTTCATTGGTTGGGTGACCGCCTTGCTCGTGATTGCCTTGCTCATTTTAGGGCTCTTTATTTGGCTCGGTTATCCGGGTATCTAATAACGATAAGCCTCAGGGCTTATTTTTATTTTGCGATAATATCATTTGACTAATGACTTACAGTCATTTAATCTACGATGTTGTATGTTAGGGATCATGAAAACAAAAAAATTACCAATCGGAACAATCGGTCATCTCTCGGATGTGCCCGTCGGACAAGCGGCAAAAGTGTTAGCGCTCCATGGCGATGATGTCGCCAGGAGGCGACGTTTACTCGATATGGGGATTACTAGTGGCGTCATTATTAAAATAAAGCGGATTGCCCCACTTGGCGATCCTGTCGGTATTTTTCTTCGTGGTTATGAGTTATTGCTTCGGAAAGAAGATATGGCCAATATCGATATCGAGGTTGTTGCATGAAAATCGCACTGGCGGGTAATCCTAATAGCGGGAAAACAACGCTTTTTAATTTGCTATGTGGTACCAATCAGAAAATTGGAAATTGGCCAGGAGTCACGGTTGAACGAAAAGCTGGCATTTGGCGCGAAAGCGCGATTGAAGTGCTTGATTTACCGGGAATATATTCGCTATCTCCCCATAGCGCTGATGAAGAAGTATCGCGACAGGCACTGTTCACTGAAGACATCGATTTGATCGTGAATATCGTCGATGCCACCTCGCTCGAACGAAGTCTCTATTTGACAACGCAACTGATGGAACTTGATACGAATATTGTGATTGTCCTGAACATGTCAGACAATCTTACGAAGAAGGGCTTGCAAGTCGATGCTTCAATGCTTGAAAAATTACTAGGAATCTCGGTCTATCCAATCTCTGCCCTAAAGAAAATGGGACTTGAAGCGTTTGAAAAAGCGGTAATGAATGGAACCTATCGTAAACGTGAGACATATAAGCCGATGTTTCCATCAGCGATTGAAGAAGAAATTAACGAACTTCTAACATCGTTCAACAGCATGCATCAGCGGTTTGTGACCATCAAACTTTTAGAAAACGACCGATTATTTAGTTATATCCAACCGTTAGGCTTAAAAGAAGCAATCGAACGCTTAGCGACTAAGTATGGTGTCGATGCAATTGAGATGTTTGCCAATGCTCGCTACCGCTATGTCGAAGGTATTCGCGCCAATGTCGTCAAAGCGGTCCCAATCAAACATACATTAACTGAAAAATTGGATACGGTCTTATTAAATAAATGGGTGGCTTTACCGATATTTGCCCTTGTAATGTTCTTAGTCTATTTTCTTAGTGTTGGCGTTATTGGGCAATTAACCGGGGCGCTAATTGAAAATATATTTAATAATTTAACAGATGCACTGGCAACGCTATTAACAACTGGAGGCGCGAGTGCGTGGGCGATTTCGCTTGTTAATGATGGATTGTTGGCGGGACTAACAACCCTATTGGTGTTTGTGCCTCAGCTATTGATGCTTTTTTTGCTAATCGGACTTCTCGAGGCAAGCGGTTACATCGCGCGCATCTCGTTTTTCCTCAATCGGCTGTTCGTACGCTTAGGGTTAAGCGGACGTAGCCTGATACCATTTATCGTTGGTACTGGTTGCTCGGTTCCCGCCATTTTAGCAAGCCGTGCGATTGAAAACGACCAAGAACGAAAGATGACGATTATCTTAACACCGTTTGTCCCTTGTTCAGCCAAATTACCGATTATCGCGCTATTTGCAGGATTTTTCTTTCCAAAATACGCTGGATTTGTTTCATTTGGAATGTATACTTTTTCAGCATTAGTGATTATTTTGTCGGCCCTTGTCTTACGACGCTTTTTCTTTAAAAAACGTCCAGGAACTTTCATTAGCGAGTTACCTGATTATCATTGGCCGAATCCCAAGTATTTAGCAATCGATGTGTTTGAAAAAACATTCGAATTCATCAAGCGGGCTGGAACAATCATTATGCTCAGCAGTATCGCTATTTGGGTGTTGGCCTCGTTTAATTGGCGCTTCCAATACGGGATTGATCCTTCCACTTCGATGCTGGCAAGTATCGGTAATATATTTGCCTGGCTTTTCTATCCGATGCTTGGGGGTCAAATGTCATGGGGAGCGGCTGTTGCGGCATTTCAAGGTCTCATCGCGAAAGAAAACGTTGTGGCATCGATGGCGGTTATCGCTGGATTATCAGGCGATGCTGCGAATGGACAGCTTATTTTTGGCTCTGGGAGTCTCTTTGCTTTCTTTACACCGATAACAGCGATCGCCTTTATTATCTTTAATTTATTTAGTGCCCCTTGCATTGCCTCGCTCGCAGCCATGAAACGAGAATTTGGCACGAAACGAATGCTTGGATATGCGATATTATTTCAGACGAGTCTTGCTTGGGTCATAGCATCTTTAATCGGCGGAATTGGCACGATAATTATGCAGGGGATAAGTTAATGATAACCCCACTTGATATCGTGATTGTCACCATCGTTGGTTTAATCGTCATTTTGTTAATCATCTACATTATTATCAGTTCAAAGCGTGGTGGAAGTTGTGCTAACTGCCAGACAAAAAGACGATACGATAA
>CAZXCV010000016.1:0-25391 GCA_964639215.1 uncultured Staphylococcaceae bacterium | reverse complement strand
GATAATCTTTTCAGCTAATGGTCCTTGAAGAGCAAGCTGGCCATATTCATTCGAAACATTTTTTATCTCAACATCGAAGGCATGTGCTTGTTTTCGAATCCAAACTTCATCTTTCGCGGTATTCGAAGCATTAACGACCAATAAGTATCGATTTTTTGCGATTGGATAAACAAATAAGTCATCTATGACATGACCGGTATCGTTACATAATAATGCATAACTGGCTTTATTAAATGGACCCTCAGGAATGTTGTTTGTCACAAGATAATTGACAAAATCATGACTTTCAGCCCCAGTAATCAAAATTTCACCCATATGCGAGACATCGAATAAACCAACATGGTGACGAACGGCTTCATGTTCGGATGTGATTGTTTGATACTGAAGTGGCATCAAAAATCCAGCAAATGGCACAATTTGGGCCTTAAGCATCTCGTGTTCATGATAAAGGCATGTTTTTTCCATATTTTAACTCCCTTAGGCAGCGAATCACGCTTAAAAGGTACTTATTTCTGATTGATTTGGGCGTTTATCTTTTTTAGGAGATTTCCAGCTTCGATATAAGCTTGCTGAAATTGTCCGGCTAAAAAAGCTGCCTCTGCCATCGATAGGAGACGATGGTAGTCAGTTAAACGTTGACGGTCGCGATTTGCATGGACAATGGCACTTTCGGCGAGTTCGGCACTGCTTAACTCTTTTTCGACTCGTTCTAAAAGCATCTCACCATCTTCACGGAGATACTTTACCTGGTTTTCAATTGTTCCGATGTCGATTGGTAAAACTTTCAATGCTTCAGAAATTAGTGTAAGACTACGATAAAATCCATCAAATAACGGAAGTAGCTCACTTGCAATACTGTCAATGTTTAGTTCAGTCAATCGATGTTCGCTCATTTTAAATTTGATGAAATAAGTGTTGACGAGTTGGAAGGCTTCATTTGATTTAGTTTTCAGTGAGGCTAAATAATCGTTGAAGTTATTTATGAGTTTAAAAGCCGTTTCATTATCAGTTTTTAAAACCTTGATAATTTCAACTTGAAGTGAGTAAGGTTGCTTCGTCCCCGATAAAACCAAAGTATCAAGTCCGCGCTTTGTCATGTTCATTTTGCTGATGAGTTGGCGAATTTGCTCAATGTTTTCCATCTGGGCTTGTCCCAAGACGTAATATTGTTTAATTTGTGGAAGCGTCGAATTCAGCTTGATAAAATTACGTTCGAGAAGATTGACTTGGTCATATGTTGCCTGATAATCAGTTTCAAATTGAACTTTGGCATCTTTTTCTTTTTCAAATTCAATATAAAATTGTTCGATCTTATCAGATGCTACTTTCAGTCGATCATGCACGCCAGTCAAATCAAGTAGTAATAGCTGATTTGCTAAAAGTATGAGTTCGTCGTTGATTTTATCAATTGTGATATTTAGCATTAAGTGGTGAATCGGATATTGCTTCTTCACCATCCGTTCACTCTCTTCACGCAGATTTTTAATTTTTTCTGGAATAATTCGTTCAATCGTCACACACAAAGTCGGAGCATCGCGAATGATATCTTCGACTTGGCGATTCAATCTTTTTAATTTGTTAATCAATTGCGTGGCTTCGGGATAGTCAGCAACTTCAATCAGTTCATCGATTTTTTTCAAGGAAATATCAACGTTGGCAAACAATTTTTCAAAAGATTTGTCAATCAAAGAAAGTTCATCTTGACGCGCACGATGGTTCTCTTTGAGTTTTCGAATATCTTCTTTGATAGAGTAAGCAAGTGCTCGAGCATCATCTTCTGATGCCATGATTCTCTCTAAATCATGAGTAAGACTCGCAACCTGTTTTTCAAAATTATTAACCATGCTTCGCGCCGGTTCATAGAGCGACTTAAACCCTTTATTATTTTTGGCGGCGACCATGCCACGAAGTGAATTAATCGCGGCGCTGACTGGTCCGAGATATTCATCGCGTATTTTGTCAAACCGTGAAGAGTATTCTGTATGGAGTGACATGTATAGCGTATTACGATTAGCAATAGCGGCTAGACGATCAATAATCGTCTTATCGTGACTCGTAAAAAGGGCGTGACTATGTTCGTAACGTTTTTCGAGATCAGTCAAGTTCTTGTTATAAAAAAACATGCGGTACCTTCTTTGTTATTTTATCATAGTTAGGATTAATCGCGTGTGCTAAGTTCAATATAAATAATACTAAAATATCGTGATATAAAAAAGAATTTTTTATACATAAATGGCTTTTAATTGACATCGTTTCGATAACTCGATATAGTAATAAACGCATGTTAGCAGCAGGTCGATACAGTCTGTCAGACGTCGCCACCTATCGGCATAAAGTAACCAAAGCTCTAAGGCGAAATATTCATTGGCGACACCCGAGACTTGGAATCACCCCTTTGCAAATTCATGCTTACAAAGGAGAAATAAAATGAGATTTACAGGATCCGATTGGAAACGATCGCGTCGGCTCAACTTTTCAACACTTGAGACCGGCAAAGAATTAACGAAGCGCGCTTATGGTCCCGGTCAACATGGCAATGCCAGAAAACGGAAACCATCAGAATATGGCAAGCAACTCGTTGAAAAACAAAAGTTACGCTTTATGTATGGCGTCAATGAACGACAATTCCGTCGCTTATTTGGTATCGCGCTCAAAAGTGAAGAAGTTACTGGCTTGGCGTTCATGCAAGTGCTTGAATCACGACTTGATAATCTTGTCTACCGAATTGGCTTTGCGAGAACTCGGAAAATGGCGCGTCAATTAGTCAATCACGGACACATCACTGTCAATGGCAAAAAAGTCGATATCGCCAGCTATTTATGTTCCGTTAATGACATCATTGCTGTAGCTGAAAAAAGTAACGATCTTGTCGCGATTAAAGGGGCGCTTGATTCATTCGCAAGCACAGTTGCCTATGTCACGGTTGACAAGGAAAAACTGAGCGGCACTTTCACCCGCAAACCAGATCGTGGCGAACTCCCACAAGATATCGCCGAATCGTTCATCGTCGAATACTACAACCGCTTATTGTAATCACTAAGCAAACAAAGAGCAAAAAAGCAAAGCAGAACTGCCTTGCTTTTTATTTATTCTTTTAGTCACCCTTAACGATGACTTGCTAAATAGTAATTTTTCTTACCGCGTCGAATCACGGTATATTCATGGAATAAACCATCACTAGCAGTAACCTTAAAGTCAAGATCAGATACTATCTCACCATTAACTGAGATAGAGCGGCCACTAATAAACTCACGCGCTTCACGCTTACTACTTGCGGCCTTAAGATGCACGAGTAAGTCGATAAGCGAAATTTCACTTGGTACTTCGATTGCGAGTGATCCAAGGGCATCTTCTAGCTGTGATTTTGATAGACGGCGAATTTCTCCATTGAATAAAAGCCTGCTCATCGTTAATGCTTCTTCAGCATCGCTCTCGCTATGAATTATCTTTGTGACTTCATAGGCCAAGCGCTTTTGGGCCATCCGTAAATGTGGTTCCTCACGATGCTTGATGGCTAAATCTTCAATTTCTTCACTCGACAAGAACGTGAAGACTTTTAAATATCGGATTGCATCATCATCACCGGTATTAATAAAATATTGATACAGTTTGTAAGGTGATGTGAGACTGCAATCAAGATAAAGTGCACCTTCTTCTGACTTTCCAAATTTTCGGCCATCACTCGTAGTGATTAATGGTGCAGTAAAAACCGCGAGCGCTTCTTGTTCTCCGCGAACTTTGCGAATCAATTCGAGACCGGCAGTTAAATTACCCCACTGATCAGAACCACCGATTTGGATGCGGCAACTATACCTTTGATAAAGTGTTAAAAAATCGATTGATTGCAAAATCATATAACTGAATTCAGTATAAGAAATTCCGGCTTCAATTCGATTATTAACGACATCTTTGCTTAACATGTAATTGATGGTGAAATACTTGCCATAATCACGAAGGTAATCAAGCATCGAGAGTGTCGATAACCAATCATAGTTATTCACTAGTAATCCTTTGCTCGGATCACGTAAGTTAATGAAACGTTCGAGCTGTCCCCTTATGGCATTGGTGTTTTGGCGTAAATCAAGCTCATTCAATAAATTTCGTTCCTTGCTCTTGCCGCTCGGGTCACCGATCATGCCAGTACCTCCACCAACGACAGCAATTACACGATGACCGGCTTGTTGTAAGCGCATTAAAAGCGAAATCATCACGAAATTACCAAGGTGCATACTGCTAGCGCTGGGATCGAAACCGCAGTAAATAGTCTGGGGTGTACTCAGTAGTTGCTTCAGTGTCGCCAAATTCGAGACATCTTTGAATAAACCGCGATACTCTAATTCTTGAAAAAAGTCCATAGTGTTCTCCTTTAAAAAATAAAAGCGCCCCTAAGGACGCTTACGCGTGGTACCACCTTAGTTGCCAAAATTGGCCACTCAGACGGCTTAACGTGCCGCAGCGGTGCATTTTCACACACAGGCTCCCAAGGGTATTTCCCAACGTTATCTTCCACCAAATATAACTCGCTAGTGAAGGTACTAAACTTGTTCTTCGCCTGTTACATTATATCGTTTATGACACTTATTTTCAAACACTAGTATTTACTACTATCGCGTTTGACATAAACTGACTCGAATTTGTAGTTGCGTGTTTGAAGACCACCGTTCATTAATTCAGTCATCATTTGCATGGCTTTAGCACCGACCTCTTTCAGGTCGATGTTTAACGATGATAAGTGTGGCCTTAAAATCGTCGCATACTTAGTTCCAACAATCGAAAGTACTTCAACGTCTTCAGGAACCTTGAGACCACTGTCGATGGCAGCATTGACGACTGCAGCAGCGAGACTATCGCGGTGGGCAAGGAAAAAGCCAGACCGAGTCGACTTAAAAATTTCCATGAAATCTGCATAAGTTTGGCGATAACTATCTTCGATACTGTAAATACCATAACCGCGCATCGCCGCCACATGAGTATCAACAAAAGCACGTTCAATTCTTTGTAACAATCGCCCGGAATGATGGAGATGTAAGAAATACATCTTCTTTTCACCTTTTGCAAAATACTCATTGATGACTGAGCGAATTGCGTGTTCATAGCCAAAATTAATACAACCAATGCGTTCATCGTCAATATTGTTATTAATCACAATTAAGGGAATTTTATACGAACTCAGTTTGTTCAGTTCTTCAACATCAAGTTCATCATCGAAAATAATTGCTCCATCAACGTGTGAAGTGATGACCTTTTCGACCATTTGCAGCGCATCTTCTTTTGAATGATTCGTGACGAATAAAGTTAATTGATAACCTTTAATTTTAGCTTCATCAGTCATTCCGTTCAGCATATTAGCAATATACACGTAGTTAGCATTAGGTATCACTATACCAATATTCGTTGTCCGGTTCGTAGCGAGTCCACGAGCAAGCGCGCTTGGTTTATAACCTAACCGTTGAATTGTTTCTTGAACGCGTTTCCTCGTTTCTTCAGTCACATTCGTATTATGGTTAATAACGCGTGAAACAGTCGCCAAAGAAACATTACTTGCCTTAGCAACTTCGTAGATGGTCACGCGATCTTTCATATTTTTCATAAATTTTTCTCCTAAACTGATGTATTTACATTTTAGCAAGTAAATTTACTTTTCACAATGAAAACGACAGCATTTATCACTGCAAATTATCAAATCCGATACAAGACTTTTTCAAGTCGGGGGTTTTCAATTTCACGACGTCCAACTTTTGCTTGAGGTTTTCCATCAAGTCGTACTAAATCGCCAGTAAAATTAACGATTAATGGAACGAGTGCCCCGCCGACTCCATACATATCGACTGGCGTCCCCGCCTCTTCGAATTCTGCAATCTTCTTAGCAGTGAATCCCGAACTTACGATGATTTTAACACCGTTGAATCCAGCTTTATCTAACTCATGTCGGAGTCCAAACACTAATTCTTTGCAGACGCCATAAGCATTGAAGCTAGATGTGTCTTTTCCATCAAAATAACGGTCAATTAATGACATCGAGGTATCAATACGAACGGCTGATAATTGTCCTTGAAGATAACGGGCCAACATCAAGCTATCGGTAACGACGTCATTGTTATAATCAATTAACGCAGTGATCGGATCGTTAGGATATGTTTTATGGTAGATTTCAGCGGCTAATCTAATGTCTCCGTCGCATATTTGTATTAATGCATGTGGCATAGTTCCCATACCATGACCACCCCACCACAACCCTTGGGCGTTGGTACTTACTTTACGAATTCCAGCAACATAGGATGCATAACCATCACCAATTTGTGTATGGTAATCGTCTTGTCGATCCGCCATCGAGAATACTGGTTTTCCACGAGCGGCTCGAAGGACACGCATCGTATTGGTAGCAACACTTGTTCGCCGCGACAAGATTCCATCAATCATGCTTTCAAGAAATCCAAAATATTCATATTGACCACTGATTTTCAAGACTGGCTCTCCATTACTGATGATATCACCGTCATGAAGTGCCTCAATGGTCAGTTTTTCAGGATGAATCGCGAACGTATGCACTAAAGCAATGGCCTCGTCAAGACCACATGCCATAATATCGTCAGACCGTTGAAAAAATTGCATCGTGACCACATGGCCAGGGTACTGTTCTTTCACAATATTGTTTGTTTTCAAAAAATAATTTGCAGCGTAAAAACCTTCCCGTAATTTTTCATCGAATTGAAACGTACGATTAGTCAGACGTGTTATTTTACCGGCTTCTTTTAATGTGATTTCTAGTTCCATACTCACTCCCACTGAAAATAATCATCTCCAGGCTTTAAATTATCATTGATAACAAATGGAAGGTCCGATCGACCTGATTTAGCAATCATATTTTGATTAGCAATCATCATCGGCATTTCTTCAGTCACGGTCTTAAATAAAGTCCCGTCAGGTAATAACGTTCCTGATTGAATCACAAGAATCCGTTGCCCAACAATAATTGTTGGGATATGTGTCAGCGTGCGAATTTGTTTTAGTCCGTCATTTAAAGTGATGATAAATTGATGATTTTCTTGTGGTTGTACGGCCATAACTTCAGCAATGTGATAACCACTATGATGTCGCGGTAAATAGACGTCGATTGCCTCATTACTAAATTTATCGTTAATAATCTGAATGAGTACGGGTGGCGGATTATAAATAATGCCATGGGCATGAATCTTAACAAGTGCCTGAATGTTGAAAACATTGACACCAATTAAGCGATCATCATGATAAATTAAAACGATGTCTCTGTGACGCTCATAGTGGGTGACTGACGCCTCAATATCGAATAATATTAAAAGAACATCACCAAGCGTATCCGGGCAGTAAAATAACGTGTAACGCTTCATCGCCGTTCTGTTTTAAATGACTCGAGTTGGTCTTTCGTTAATTTGCGCAACATGACGAGCAATGCTGCTTTTGCCGCTAAATAATCGGCACTATCAATAATTGAAGAGTTAGTGTGAATACTGCGGGCGCATATACAATGAGTTAATGTCAAAACACCGGATTGATTGCGATGGATGGCACCAGCATCAGTCCCGCCAGGACTATCAAAATATTGAACTTTTACACCCGCTTCTTGAGCGCAACTAGCCTGATATTCGAGTAGTGGTTTATAGGCAATCATCGATCCATCAACATAACGGAGTAGAATGCCACCACCGAGTTGTCCCCATTGCGTTTTATCGCCACTGCTATCGCGAGCTGGTGAACAATCGAGGACGATTGCTAAATCTGGTTGGATTTTATAAGCTGCTGTACTCGCTCCTCGTAAACCGACTTCTTCCTGGACCGTGCCACCGACGTAAAGGTCAAATGGTAATTCATCATGTTGTAATTCATCGAGAATATCAAGCCCGAGTGCAAGACCATAACGATTGTCAAACGCCTTACTCATGAAACGCTGACCACCATTTAAGGATACAAACGGTCCCTTGATCACCATCATCGAACCAATGATCACTCCCGCCAGTTTGGCAGCATCTTTACTTATAAATCCAAAGTCAAATAGCAACTCTTTTACATCTGGAAGCTTTGGTTCGGTATTTTTTAATAAATGCGGTGGTGTCGCATCAATCGTTCCTTCAAGATAAGTACCATCTTTTGTCCGAAGACTGACGCGTTGGCTCGTCAATGCTAAGGTATTAAGGCCACCAACAGCATGTCCACGCAACAACCCATTTTCTTCGATGTCAATCACGATAAATCCAACTTCATCCATATGTCCAGCAACCATTACTTTGAACTCGGCTTTTGAACTTTTTTTCAGTGCAAAGATGCTCCCAAGATTGTCGGTAACAATTGGTAAATTGCGGTTTTCATAGGTGGTCTTTAAATAACGAGCAACTTCGTTTTCTTGGCCACTTACTCCATTTATTTGGGTCAAAGTTTCTAAATACTCAATTTGTTTTTGGCTTAACATACTGATTCCTTTCTAGCGACAATTCGATGAATCGGTTTTTCAAGTTTGCGAAATGATGCTTCATATTCAGTTATGGCATCAAACGTATCGAGTACGTCGTAATTTATAGTACTCACGAGTATATTATATTCGTGTTCTTGTAACTGTGCCTTAGTATATTCATAAAAATCCTGGTTATCGGTCTTATAGCGCAGTTCTCCTCCAGGTTGTAAGATTCGCAAATATTGTTTTAGATAAAAACCTGATGTCAATCGTCGCTTTTCATGCCGTTTCTTCGGCCATGGATCCGAGAAATTTAAAAAGATACCAGTCACGCTTCCACTAGGAATTTCCGTTACTAACTTTGAAAAATCAGCGTATACGAATTTAGCGTTAACTAACGGTTGTTCCATAAGTTTTTTTCCACTGATGGCAACAGCCACTAGTGCCCGTTCGATTCCAAAGAAACATTCATTTGGATAGTGGGTGGCGAGCTCAATCAAAAAATTACCTTTGCCACTTCCGATTTCAAGATAGATTGGAGTCGTTTGAGCATGATATTGTTTTAAAAACTGTTCAGCGTCTAATATTAATTCACCATGTGAATCGATAAATGGTCGTGCCCATGGCTTATTTTTTAAACGCATGTAACTGTCCTAGATCATGAATCGCCCGGGCATAAATGCCAATGCTTAGATGGAGGTCTTCCACATCAATTTTTTCATTAACGTCATGAATATGATCGTCTTTGCCAGGAAAATTTGAACCAAAGGCGACCGTGTTTTCAGCCTCTTTAGCATAAGTCCCGCCACCGATTGTCATCATTGGTGTGGTTAAATCTCCCGATTCTTCTTGATATGCTCGTAATAAAGTTTGAACCATCGCTGATTTTGGATTGAACAGTAGCGGACGACTGTACATCAACATGGTGACTGGAGCGATGCTCGTTTGATTGATAGCATCTAGTGTCTCGTTGATATCGATCGTTTCTGGAAAGCGGAAATTAACGACAATCGAGAGAATACCGTTTTCATAATTAATTAAACCGACGTTGAATGTGGTGTGGTGCAATAATGGTGATTCGTGGTATTGATTAAGGTTACGTCCAAAAGGATCACTATATTGATGGGCAAATGTCATCAGTGGACCAATTTGATAATAGCGACCCAATGCTTCAAGTAATTGTATTCCAGCGTTAACCCCATATTCAGGAACAGATCCATGGGCAGCTTTGCCAAAAAATGTCACGATCGAAACGTCCCCATCATGATGTAACTCGTACTTATATGATGTACTTTTTAAAAATGCATCAATCTTTTCATCACGTCTAATTAGAGCTTCAGCCTTGTCGATTACGGAGTTAGCGACGACACCAGCATTAATTTTGATGATCGGTTTAAAATTTAGTGGACCCGCGATTTTATAGTTACTGATGCCTTTTTCACCGTAAATTAATGGAAACTCACCATCTGGTGTGAATCCGGCCACAGCATGTGGTTTTTTGAGATGATGGAAATAATAATGAAGGCAGCTGCTTCCTCGTTCTTCATTACCACCGATGACGAGGCGAACCTTATACCCTTTAATGAGTTGTTGGTCCCGGAGTAATTTCATCGCCATATAACTAGCGATGGCCGGACCTTTGTCATCGCTAGCACCACGCCCATAAATTTTTCCATGAGCGAGGATGCCACCAAATGGTGGATACGTCCAGGTGCCTGAAACGGGAACTACGTCAGCGTGGGCATAAATGCCAATAATTGGACCTTGCCCAAAACTAATCTCGGTGGCATAGCCATCACAATAATCGACCATAAACCCATCTTGTTCGGCAATTTTTCCAATGGATTGCAGTGCCTGATGCACACCTTGTCCGAATGGTGCCATCTTTGTAACACTATGCTCATCAAAAACCGAATCAATCTTAATCCAATCACACAGTAATTTTTCAGCCTTGACATAATAATCTTGGGCGATAATTTTAAATTTGTTATTCATGTGCTTTCTCCTTTTTAAAAGCATCAGCAATCAGTTGAAACCGTGGGTAACGTCGGACTGCTAATGCTAAGATCGGTACTAATATTAAAGCAAGTATAGCTTCGGGAATCCCGTTTGTGAGAATCACAAGCCCCATGAATGTCCAATATACTCCAACTCCTAAACCAATAAAATCAGGATTCGCATCAATCGCTGGTCCTTCAATTAATCCTAAAATAACGAGGACAAGGACTGAGTGGATTAATGTTAAGGCGAGACTCGTCACGCCTAAGAACAATTTGTTATAAATGTTATTCTTAATAATTTTTGCAAAATCGAAAGTTAAACCTGCTAGTAGTCCAAAAATCGTCCGTGGCAATATCGAGATGAGAGGATTGACAAAGTATGGGTCAAGAATCCCAACTGGGGCGATTAATGCCCGAATAAATGACATGAGACCAAATGCTAATCCATAGATTAATCCAGCTTGCCATCCAAATAACAAGGCTCCAAATAACACTGGAATGTGTAGTAATGTAAACGCGATGAACGGTGTGATTGAGATGAACCCAATTTGAGGAATAAAGGTCATTAATGCCATTAACCCGAGAAACAAGGCATGAAGTGACATTTGAATTATTTTAGAGTTACGCATAATCGTTATCCTCGATTCTTATGATAGATTTGTAGTAATCCATCTAACAATAAATTTTCATCATAGATGAAATCTGGCAACAATTGCCTTATTAATTTGGCATAACCGCCGGTCAGAATTACTGGTTTTGTCGTTTGTAATTCTTGTTGTACCTTTGTCGCTAATCCTCTAACCATCGCTGCATGCCCATAAAGAGCGCCACTATTAACAGCATCGGTCGTGTTTCGACCAATCACTTGTTTGGGGATTTGTAAATCGACTTCCGCTAGTTGAGAAGCACGACCAATCAGGCCTTGATGAGCGACCATGAGACCTGGCGCAATTGTCACACCAACGAATGCGCCTGTTGCATCAAGCGCAATAATTTTAGAAGCCGTTCCCAAATCAGCGATGACAAGTGGTGCTTTGTATCGTGCAATCCCGGCAACACTAGCCGCGACAAGATCAGCGCCAACTTCACTTGGATGATCAACGTGAAGTGCAATCCCAGTTTTAATTTTTTTACCAAGCGTCATCAGTGGTGCATCAATTAACGTTTGTAAAGCCGTTTGGATAACTGGTGTTAATGGAGGGACGACACTGCATAAGACGACAGCGTCACAGTGCAAAAAAGGATCAACAATCGTTTTTAAAAAGGAAGCGATAATCAGTTGATATTCAATCGCCGTTTTTCTGATATCGGTATTTGTAAAAAATCGATGTCGGCAACCATCGCCGTCATAAACACCGATTGTCAGGGCACTATTGCCCAAATCTACGAGTATGATCATTGTGCTCCTTGCTACCATCTTGCCGAAACAAGTATCGTGCGACACATAATATTTATATTATAACGGATTTATAATGGCGAATAAATCTTGATATATTTTTTTGCAATTTATTGCTCGCATCTATAGTAATGGATGTTTTCAAGGCTTAGTATAAAAATATAGTTTGCTTGTGTTAAGGAGGACTATATTATGCGGAAACCATTAATCGTAATGTTATCTACACTTACAATCATTAGCCTATCCGCGTGTAATTTTAGTTTTGGGTTCTCGAGCACTCATTCAAGTCAAATGACCTCTGAAGATGTTGCTAACGAGACAATGCTCAGAGCGATGGCTAATATGACGAGTATGACGATTGGTTCATTTGATGTGACGATAACAACAGATTCTACTGTCTCACACACTCGTAATGTTGAAGAGAATACACATGGTAAAATCGACGAAAGTACTCATCTAACCATTGATGCCTCGATTAACGCTCAGGTGGATGATTTTTGGGGAGATAATCCAATGGGAGCGCTTAATCTAACGATTAACGAAGCTTCAATCGAACATTGGGATGAGAACAAAGGCACATCGATTGATCAATCATTCACAAATCAAGTTTTTAATGCCTATTATCAAAGCGAATTTGGTTACCTTGATTTCAGCACAGCGCTTGATCTACACGCACTTTTAAGCGAGATGCAGGATCCTGAAAATCCACTACCAACCAGGGCGAAAGTCCCACTACCTTCTGATGTAGAAACGAAACTACCAAACTTAACGAATATTGAAAACATCCCAACATCATCAGAGGTTGATACGAAAATTGCTGAATTATTACCAATTATGGCGATGATGCCGAACCTAACGACCGCGATGGTCGGCAATGAACTGCGAATTACCTATGAGCTCACAAGCGCTGATCTACCAGATCTTGTTGAATCCGTGATGCTTGAAGTTGCTCGTCAAGAAAATCCTGATCTTCCATCAAGTCTTGATTCAAGCATGCAGGCAGAATTTGACGCCGAGGTTAATAGGACCATTTCCATGATTGATCTAGATGAATTCCGTATAGAAGTCGGGATTAATACGACCCGTAATATTCTCTCGTATTTTGAAGTAGCAATCGATGTTACCTTAACGATTGATGATAGATATGATTACTATTATTGGGATGAGCAAACGTCTCAACAAATTGAAGATGATATTGCATATACTGAAGTAATCGATATCGATACAACCACGAGATTCGTTATAAATAAATTTAGCGAACCAGTAACAATCACGCTTCCAGAAGATTTAGAAGAATATGAACTCTTTGAAATAAACTGGGAAAAAGACGAAGATCATAATTTAAGCGTTTAAATCAATGAAATAATGGGGATACATCTTTTTCTAACTCTACAAAATTTCTTTGAATAAAACATGCTAATCTATCCAATGATAATTTGACTACCATCGGCTTAATAATATTTGGCAAGATAAACAGTGATCTCGCACGAGATCACTTTTCATTTTTTAAATAACAATATTCACAATTTTGTTTTTAACGATAATCCACCGTTTTATCAAAGAATTGCCAAGGAATTTTAACACTGTACTATCTTTAAGCACTTCAATCTTCAGCGCTTCTTCACTGATTTGAAGATCCACAGTTATCGAACTGCGTAGTTTTCCATTTACTTGGATTGCATAGATTATTTCGTCTTTAATTAATAGTCGTGGATCATAGGTTGGCCATGTTGCTTTGGCGATGAGGGACGTATGCCCAAGAGCTTCATACAATTCTTCACCAATATGAGGACAAAAAACGCTAAAAAGTTTTAAGAAACCTTCAAGATACGGGCGATAAAGCGACTTAGCCCGATAGGCTTCATTTGTGAAGATCATAAGTTGAGAGATGGCGGTATTCAATTGCAATGTCTCGATATCGTTTGTAACTTTTTTAACAGTGTAATGATAGATATAGTCGAGTTCGTGCTCATTTGTATCGGTATGTAAGGCGACAAATTCAGGCTCAGTCAAAAGTCGCGCAACACGATCGATAAATCGTTTAGAGCCATCAATTCCAGTTGTTGCCCACGGTAACGTCGCTTCAAGCGGACCCATAAACATTTCATATAAGCGTAAAGAATCAGTGCCATATGTCGTTAAGAGATCATCAGGGTTGACGACATTACCACGTGATTTCGACATCTTTTCACCATTGTCACCTAAAATCATCCCTTGATGGAATAAGCGTTTGAATGGTTCGGGACTCGTAACGACACCAATATCATAAAGAAATTTGTGCCAGAAACGAGCATAAAGAAGATGCAGTACGGCATGCTCAGCTCCTCCGATGTATAAATCGACTGGAAGCCAATGAGCGAGCAGTTTGGAATCAGCGATTGCTATTTCATTTTTGGGGTCAAGATAACGTAAATAGTACCAGCATGAACCGGCCCACTGTGGCATGGTATTCAGTTCGCGAATGGCTTTCTTGCCTTCAATTGTAAGGTTAACCCAATCAGAGGCATTCGCAAGTGGTGATAAACCCTCGCCACTTGGTTTATAGGCGTCTAGTTGTGGTAGTAGCAATGGTAGGTCGGAAAATTTTAAAGCGTGAGGTTTTTGTTCACCCTCAAAATACGCGATTGGAATCGGTTCGCCCCAATAACGTTGCCGTGAAAAGAGCCAATCGCGTAATTTATATTGGACCTTAAACGAACCAACCTCTAATGAAATCAGTCGCTCAGTGACAGCTTTTTTCGCATTTATGACATCAAGTCCATTAATGAAATCCGAGTTGATATGCAGACCTTCGCCAGTATAGGCGGTTTTCGATATGTCACCTTCGACAACTTGAACAATCGGGAGCTCATATTTTGTCGCAAACTCATAATCACGATCATCGTGAGCGGGAACTGCCATGACCGCGCCACCACCGTAACTTGCTAGTACGTAATCGGCAATCCATATGGGAACCTTCGTGTTATTAATCGGATTAATCGCATAGGCACCAGTAAAAACACCGGTCTTATTTTTATTTAATTCTGTCCGTTCTAAATCTGTTTTTGCCGCTGTCAACGTGATATAGGCTGCCACTTCATCAGCTTGTGCTTTCGTGACAATTTGCATTACAAGTGGATGCTCAGGTGCTAAACAGCAATATGTACAGCCAAATAAAGTGTCTGCCCGTGTCGTAAACACCGAAAACGTCAAAGGTGAATCAGCAACTTTAAACGTGATATCGGTACCCTCTGAGCGGCCAATCCAATTTCGTTGCATTAGCAAAGTGCTATTTGGCCAATCGAGTGTGTCGAGCCCTTCGAGTAAGCGGTCAGCGTATGAAGTAATCCGTAAGACCCATTGCTTCATCATTTTCTTGATGACTGGGAATCCGCCAACTTCGCTCTTTCCATCGACAACTTCTTCGTTTGATAAGACAGTCCCTAGCTCTGGACAATAATTGACCGGTTTCTCATCGATATAAGCTAGTCCATGTTCAAATAGTTTTAGAAAAATCCATTGGGTCCACTGGTAATAACCGGGATCAGTTGTCGCCAATTCCAGTGACCAATCATAACTAAGACCGAGTTGCTTGATTTGACGCCTAAAAGTATCAATGTTGCGTTTTGTGAATGCCGCTGGATGATTATTCGTCTTTAACGCATATTGTTCTGCGGGTAATCCAAACGCATCCCAACCCATCGGGTGCAAGACATTGAATCCTTGCATCCGTTTCATTCTGGCGACAATGTCTGAGGCTAAATACCCACGTGGATGGCCGACATGCAACCCTTGACCCGACGGATATGGGAACATATCAAGCACGTAAAATTTTGGACGTGTAAAATCATATAAATCAGTTTTAAAGGTGGCTTCTTGCTCCCACCGAGCTTGCCACTTTTTATCAATCTTATCAAATTCGTAAATCATAATTACCTCCTAAAAAATATAAAAACGCCCTAGAAAGGACGCTTCCGCGCGGTACCACCTTACTTCACAACAATCTGATTGTGCGCTTATAATCCGATAACGGGGAACCGTAACATCATGCGTCCGTGAGATGAAACTTGTGTCCTTCTTGCACCATCAAGGCTCGCTCTTACAATTTGTTTCTTAGTGGACGATGTTAATAAAGTAATTATACACATCTTAATATACTATTCAATTGCTTGATATAGTTTTAAGTACTCATCAGCCGATTTTGCCCAATCATTTTGACTCTTGAATGCATTGAAAATTAACTGGGCGTGCGTTTCTTTTTGTTGATAGTTATCGAGTGCCCAACCAAGTGTATCATTAAAGGCATTGCTCGTATAATCGTAGAAACCATAACCGTTAGCGACATCGATGTTTGCGCCGGTGAATGGTGTAATCGTATCAATCAAACCACCCGTCATCCGTACGATTGGAAGCGTGCCGTAACGGAGGCTGATCATTTGCGAAATTCCGCATGGTTCAAATAGCGACGGCATTAAAAAGAAGTCACTACTCGCGTAAATGCGATGCGCAACATCCTCGTCATAGCCAATTTTCACAGCAAGTTTTTGGGGAAAGCGCTCGGTCAGTTTCAGTAAATCTTGTTCGGCATTGTACTCACCGCTACCCAAAATAATGACGCTTGCCCCACGACTAATTAAATATGGAATCGCATTCGTAATTAAATCGATACCTTTTTGCCATGTCAGTCGTGACACAAGCCCGAATAATGGACCGTCGTTAAGCGGTAAACCAAATGTTTCTAGTAATGATTGCTTATTACGAGATTTACCAATTTTAAAGTCATTAAAGCCATATTTAAATGGTAGGCGGTCATCAGTTTGGGGATTCCATTCTTCATAATCGATGCCATTGAGAATGCCACTAAAATCATCAAGGCAATATTGGAGGACATGATTTAAATCATGGCCGCCTGCTTCCGTCAATAATTCTTGAGCATGAGAAGGCGACACCGTCGTAATTTTCTCACTATACATGATCGCGGCTTTTAAGCTACTAACAGCACCCTTAAAGCGCACTTTACCAGATCGGTAAAGTTCGTCAGAAAGACCATAAAAATCACTGAGCAAAAAAGGATCAAACAATCCTTGAAAGGCTGGATTATGAATTGTAGTGACGAATTTCATATTTTGATAAAACGGATCATCGCTATTTTGTTCTTTTATTAAGGCGGGAAGCATCCCGGCTTGCCAATCATGAATGTGAATAATTCGTGGTTTATATTTTAAAAACTTCAGCATATTTCGCACGGCTAAAGTATAGAAAGCGAATCGTTCGATATCATCATAATAACCATAAAGGTTATCGCGATTGAAATAATAAGAATTGCCAATAAAATAGTAGGTGATACCATCGACATAAGTTCGATACAAGTCGGCGTGTTGTTTCCGCCATGACATAAAAACGTCAAATGAACCAACATTCTTAATGTTGCCATTAACACGTTTAATAACCGATTGGTAATAAGGTAAGACGATGGCCGCTTCTTCACCCTTAATTGTTAACTCTTTGGCCAATGCATAAACGACATCGGCAAGACCCCCGGTCTTCGCGTAAGGATTGGCTTCGCTACTCACCATTAATATTTTCACTAAATCCGGTCTCCCTGTTTCACGTAAAGGGGATCGATATCTGTGCCACTAATGTCTTTGACTTCGCGAACGCGGGCATACTTATCAATGATGGCATCACTAACGCGAACATTTATTCCAATTTTGGTGTCGGTAAATACAATTGAGTTTTTAATCACTGCACCTTCTTCAATCACAACGTTACGCGAAATAATTGAGTTAATGACTTTGCCATGTATCCGACAGCCATTGGCGATAAAACTATTTTTAATTTGTGCGGATGGTCCATATTTAGCCGGTGGCGTATCGTGTGTAACAGTAAATATCGGCCAATCCTCCAGAAATAATTTACGTCGAACATCATAGTTTAGTAACTCGAGTGAATGATTGCGATACTGTTTGAGACTCGCAAAGTGACGCACATATCCAGTATGGGCATACCCTCGCACGCACATACCCATGCGAATTTCTTGTCGAATGATATCGCGTAGCGTGAAAAACGCTGAAGTTGCTCGTGCTTTTTCGATGAGCTTCTTCAAGACAGGAAGGGCGATGATAAACGTTTCCAAACTGACGTTAATCTTGTCATTAACACCCTTATTGACCGTTAGCTCTTTGATACAACCTTCGGCATCGACCCGCAGTTCATCCCCACCGACAAATTCCTTTTTTCCATTGTCAATCGCGGCGTAAACCATCGTAATTTCAGCCCCACTTTTTTCATGGATTGCGACAACTTCACGAAAATCAATCGGATAAATAATGTGGGCTGGGGCAATAATAAATAAATCGGGCTTGGCATTATAGAAAATCCAATCATTGGCCATGATGTTATTAATATCGTGGTTATAATTTATTGAGTGAGCATGCGCTTCATTATACATAATTGCTTCATACCCAAGCTTCGTATTCGTATTCCAGACATTCGTACTTCCTAAGTGTTTCAAAATCGAGCGCGGATGATTTTTGACGAGAATCCCAACTTCATCGATGCCAGAATTTGAAAAATTCGATAACGTGAAGTCAATGAAAGCATAGCGCCCCAAAAACGAGGTCGAGGCAATCGGTCGTGAATGCGTCAGTTCATCGAGTATGGCCGAGGAATGTAAGTTGCATAATCCCATGACTTTTTTCATACGAGCACTCCTAATTAGTGACGAGGATAATGTCCTCGCCTCCATCAATGACGCGATCAGGTCCAATCGTTATGTCGTTAGCGACAATCGCTCGGCGAATTTTGGTACCGCGTTTAATCGTCGTACCTGGTAATATGACACAGTCGACAATATCGGTGTCTTCTTCAATTAACACTTCATTAAAAATAACGCTATGATGAACATTACCCAAAATAATTGCACCTTGATTGACCATGGAGTTTGTTAAGGAAGCTTGTCGTCCAACATACTGAGGTACGGAGTGCGTGTCTTCGGTGAATATTTTGAGATGGTCTTTGGATGAATAAAGATCGAGCGCTTGCTCATCATCAATCAAATCCATGTTTGCCGACCAAAGCGAAGCAATGGTGCCGACATCTTTCCAATATCCTTGAAAGCGATACGCTAATAGGCGCCGTTTTTTCCCAAGTAAATAAGGAATGACGTTTTTGCCAAAATCGTGGTCGGAATCCTCTTGCTTTGCATCGTATATCAATGCTTGCTTTAAAACTTTATAAGTGAAGATGTAAATGCCCATCGAGGCGAGCGTCGATGTCGGTTTACTTGGTTTTTCGCTAAATTTGCTAATCATCATGTGTTCATCTGTGCTCATAATTCCAAAGCGACTGGCTTCAGCGAGTGGCACATCAATCACGGCGACGGTGAGATCGGCATTATTTTGCTTGTGGGCTTCCAACATTAATTGGTAATCCATTTTATAAATATGATCACCCGAGAGAATTAAAACGTATTCAGGATTTAAATTATCGAGAAAATCGAGATTTTGATAAATTGCATCAGCGGTGCCTTTATACCAAACCGCACCAGCTTCCGTTTGTCGCGGAGGGAGCGAAGCCGTCAAGGAATGGACGCCATTCAAACCCCATTTTTCACCATTACCAACATAAGTATTCAAAAACACCGATTCATATTGTGTCAAGACACCGACCGTATCTATGCGACTATTTGCGCAGTTAGAAAGCGGAAAATCGATGATTCGGTACTTACCACCAAAACTAACCGCCGGCTTGGCAATTTTACGAGTTAAAGCCTCAAGCCGTGTGCCTTTACCACCAGCGAGCAACATGGCGACAATTTCTTTAGGCATACTAATCCTCCATGACCGTTTGGGTTATTAATTTGATTTTACCATGTTTACAGTAAGACTAATTTATTGCTTAGCGCTATTTGTTAACTTGTCAACCTCAGCGTATAAATGAACACGTGAGGCGCTTTTATCGCGAAGTACAACAAGCGTTTGGTCGACGAGGGCTGAAATATCGGCCACTTTATCACTCGGCGCTGATAAAATCGCCTGGAATCCGAATGTTCGTAACAAACGCACGGCCTCTTGAATCCGGCCGCGATCCATTTTGGAAAATGCTTCATCAAAAATAATCAAACGAATCGAATTAGCAAGTTCGCCCGTGTCTTGAATCCGGTATAGTTGCGCAAAGCTTGCTAAAACTGAAATATAAAACGGTGTCTGTGTTTCACCGCCAGACTTTTTCTTAATGACTTTACTTAAGTGTTGCGCGGCACCATCTTTGTTATAGACGATTAAATCGAAATCAAGATAGCTTCGATAATCGGTGAACTTCGACACATTTTCAAGCACGGCACTATCAACATCACCATGACCAACATCAACGATTTGGCGGAACAAATCATTCATGACATCGCGATATTTTTCGATGAAATCTGAATCATCTTCACCCATGTTCAAAAGCATATCGTCTTTGATCATGTCATAATAACGGCGATATAACGCGCTGGGCTTGACCGTAAATTGATAAGAATCATTCCCAAATGTCGCAGCTTTTAATGCTAAATTCAAATCATCGATTTGATCGATGACCGAATCAATCGCTGAGCGAAGTTTAGAAATGAAATCGTCCTTGAATTGTTTTGTGGCTTTTTGATAACTATCGGCAATCTTTTCGCGATATTGCGGTAATTTGACATCACGCATATCGACCAGCTCGGTGTCATAGAGCAGGTTATCGATACTCTCCGTATCCATCGTTAACCGGTAGTCACGGACGTACTCGCGTCGTAAGCGCACAAGTTGGTTGAAAAGATTGCTGACGAGATATTGGACATTGCTGAGTTGGGTATGATAATCGCTGACAATGTCGAGATACGTACGACCTTCGAGTCGTAAGCGTTCAAATTGCGGCAAACCCTTTTCGGCAATGAGGAATGGGTCATAATTTTTATCGAGTCGTTCACTGCGTTCTTTGACTTTCGCTCTTGTCGTGGGAATCTTATCTTTTGCCAGTGTTTCAATCGATGTTTGTAAGCGTCCTTTTTCTTCATTAAGTGCGGCTTGATCAGCTCGTAAGCCAGTGATGTCTTCATCAATATCGGCAATCCTTTGATCATAGCTTTCAATTTGACTTAAATCATGTTTCTTAAGTTCACCGGCGACATAAGCAAGCGTTGATTCCAAACCTTTAACTTCACGAACACGGCTCAGTGTATGCACTGATGTATTCATTTCATTCGTATTGATAACTTCGAGGTTATTCGCTTGGCTGACAATCTCATTTAAACGTTTGAGTTCAAGGGCAAGCCGTGAATTATTGACAATTTCCTGTTGTTTTTGGGTCATCTGCTCTTCGTTGATACGACGTCCAATATAGTGAATCTTATAACTGTTAGGATGGAGTCGTCCCATCGTGAAATTTCGGTAAATATCAGTGTCTGGCGTAATCCCATTCCCCGAGTTTCGCGCTTCGGTGGGTGTCTTACACTTTTTGAGTCGACCGATTAAAAAATTGATATATGCCTGAGCACCGTCATGGTCGGTGACAATTTCTTCGGCGAGCGAACTGATCTCGGCGACATAATTACGCTCCATAATCGCACCGACATCAACGAGTTGCGTTCCATAATAGCGATACTTTTCAAGTAGTGATTTAAATATGTCATAAGCTTGCAAATAATAATTTTCAGGCACTAACAAATTGAATTTTTGATTGTGTAAATAACCCTCTATCGCATTCGCCCAAATCGGAGTGCGGATATCGATTAAATCAGCGAGAATGTGCACCTCAATCGGTTTCTTAGTTAATTCACTCAAGCGCGCCGCTAATTCTCGTTTTATTTGGACTAACGCGAATTCGTAAGGTTTGCCCCCCGCGCGCATATTCGTTTCTTCTTGACGCAACGTTGCCGTGGTTTGATCAAGCGCGAGCATCGTTCGTGCGAGGTTGACAGAGACGGCTGAGATGGCGCCTTTAAATTTTGTTAATGTTTCACGCCAAGCATGAAAATCATCGATATCAATATCATCAATATGCACAATATCGATTTGTTGGATTTTAGCCGAAGTGTTTGCCACTTGCTCGCTGAGATCAAGCAATTTTCTTAAATCATCAGCCCGTTCTTCGTCTAATAATTTCAAATCGAGTTGTGCTAACGCGGTTAATAACGTCGTTCCGACGCTCGCATAGCTATCGGCATATCGTCGTAAATTGAGGATAATACCATTGATGTCATCTTGTAAAACTTTAAGTTTTTGCTCGGTGGTTTTCTTGGTTTCTTGCAATTCGTCGGTTAGTTTATAGGCGTCTGAATTAACACGATCAGCATAAAGGCGATACTTTTTCTTTTCGAGCTCGCTAATATTTCCGGCGACATCAGCCAAATCGATATCAATTCCCGCTAATCGTTCTTTGGCTTTTTGTAATTGTAATTGGTAACTATCAAGTGTATCTTTTTCGATTTGCAGTTCGCTATTTTCAATGAGATATGAAAAAATATCGAGGTTTTCTTTATGACCGGCATAGGCTTGATAAGTTCGTTCGATTTCTTCGAGTCGATCAATCCGGACTTGCATCACCTGCGCTTCATTTTCTAACTTCTTATACTGCAAGATATTTTCTTGCATCGGCTCGATATTGACATTGGCTTGTGGATCGCACACATATTCGGTAATGAACGTTTCGATATCTGTGATCGGGGTGAAGCTGACTGCCTTTTTTATCAAGGAGAAATATTTATCTTTGAGTCCGCCAAAGCGACGCTTCAGCAATTCAGTATATTGACGGTTACTATCAAAAAACTTATAGGCACCATCATAATGCTCTTTGAAGAAACGACTTAACGTTTTGTAATCCATCGGGACGCTGTTATCGATAAATTCATTACTTGGGATTTTATCTTCAAGCAAAAAGAATCGATGTTCTTCACTTCCGTCTTCATAGCAATCAAACACGCAGCCAAACGTAAAACTTTTTTCAGACTTATCATCGAAGAACTCCATCGCAAGATACGAGGTAAAGCGGCCTGTCCTTAAATAATTAAAGCCACCCTCTTCAGCATCGCCAAGCTCTCCTTTGAGATATCCTTTCAATGTTCGAGTCGATTTGTCAGAAGCGGCTTTATTAAAGTAGCGCCCCGTTGTATCGCCAAGCAGGATTAATTGCATCGCGTCGATTAATGTTGATTTTCCAGAGGCGTTTAACCCGGTTAAAAAAACAATTGGCTCAAACGTAATCGTTTCATTCCAAAAATAATGCCAATTGATGATTTTCATTTTACGAAGTAATTTCATAGTTCGGTCTCGCCACCTTCCATGTTATTCAATTGTTCAAGTGCTTCGGCCATCGCCACGATTTTTTGATTATCGATTGCATATATAATCGAAGGCAAAATATAGAAACTGACGTTACCTTCATCATATGAGCCACTCACTTTAGCAATGACATTATGCGTCGTTAGAAAACGCAATGCCCGACCAAGTAAGCGTCCGCTTAACTTCTTACCACTGATGGTAATTCCATAGTCGAGCATCGTTTTGATTAGCGTCGGTGTCGTCACATAAATCGATTCGCCTGTTTGTGTACTTTGATTTTTTTCATTCTCGTAAACAAGACGTAACGTAAATAGCAATAAACTCGTCTCTCGATCAAGCCGTAACCGATTGCTTTCATAGCTGTTTGATAAGCTGAAAACACCATTGAGGACATCTTTATTTAACGTCCACCCAGCATATTTCAAATAATCACAAACTAGGTCATAAAACCGTTCTAAAAATCGATAATCAGGATTGATTTTCATGATGCGTTCGCGTGAATCGAACATATCACGGACAATAAACGATTTCAGCAATAGGGCATTAACGACGCGGGCAAATTCGCTTTGATCAGCGGATGCCAACGTTTGGAATTGTGACTCAAACATGCAGTCAGTTCCCCTTTCTTATAAACGTAATATCTGGCAATAAGTATTGCCCGGAAATAATTTTTCCACCATTACTATCGATGTCATAAAATGATTGGCGATCATCTTTATGAACTGTGGCAAGAATAAGCAAGATGAAAGCATCGTAATCTGGTAGTGGAATATCGCCAATGGCCACCGTATCTTTTTCACCAAACGCCATTTTCATAAATGACATAATGCGGGCATCGGAAAAGTGGTTACGTGTCTCATCGAGGAAACCTTGCATCAATAAACGCGAAACATCTTCAAAATCAACAATTGGGAGCGGTTGCCCCTCTTCGCGGTAGCGACGAACAATTGGTAGACTAACTGATTCTGGATCAAGATAACCGACTTCAAATAAACTGATGCTATTTTGCATTTGCGATAAGAGCGCTGATAAGCCTTCACCAGTCAATGCGGCTTCACCATAATGTTTAAAAATTGATTCAAGGTGTCCTTTGATTGTTTTGTCGGTGTTATTAAGATATAAAATTTTGGTCGCCGATGCTTTGGTATATTCGCTATGCTTGAGATCGATTTCATCGACCATACGCGTCAATTGTTCATACATGTCGGTAATGTAGTTAATCTTCTCGATAATATCGGCTTCGGCTTCGCGTTTGTCTTTACGACGCGAATATATTAACGATTGGGTGACAAGTTGTTTTCTAATGTCATCATTTCGTAACCATTTCTGCAAAATATTCGTGATATGGCGTTTAAATTTTGTGACTGAATCAAAAGTTTTCAGTGGGTGATAAAGCCGATCTGAGATTCGCGATTTGTAATCATCAAAGTAATCAGATAATACTTTATTAGTCGAGAAAATTTGTCCGAGTTTATGCTGGTAAATGCGAATTGAGTGACCGAGTGTGACTAATTCAGTTCTTAGTTTTCTTGTGCTCTCATACACTCGCAATAATGTGGCGTACATGAACTCGTCGCTTTCTTCATCTTCGAGTTTCAGCTCGCTATAAGTTGCATGAACTAGGCTCGTGTACTGACTTTCCGATTCGCTCACGATCTCGTGGATTAATGTTAAAAATTGGATTGAATAACTTGGTAAGGCAATCTGCTCTTCAAATGTTTCTGGATCAATTTCAATGTCAATCCATCCCGTCTCTTCTAAACGACGACAAATAAAGGCGGCTTTGCTCGGCAAAGAAGCATTGACAAATGAAGCAACATCATCTTCTTCCCCTTCAAAATCAAAGCGAAGGACAAGCTCGGCTGCGTTATCGCGCAGGGTTCTTATGAAATCATCTTTTCGTATCGTCATCTCATCACTTTGTAGACTTTGGTATAAAACATCGAGCGCGAGGGCGTAGACATCTTTGTTCTTGCTGGCCAAAATCGAAAAAAAGTTTTCTGGCACATTGGAAAACAAATTCATAGCCCGTCCTCCTTCAATGTAAATCTTAATAATTTTATCATATAAATATATTTATATGCAGGATTTTTTTGTTATTTCCGGCATCACTGACCTATGATATAATTCCTAAGGATGAAACTGAAAATACCAGCCTGGCGCACCATTAGACTATATCTCGTATTTGGCTTAATTTTATCGGTGTTTTTTTATGCAATCCCTGGGATGGTTTTTCCCCCGACACCAACCCATTACCTCATCGTTGGTGTCTGGATTGTAACAACTGC
>CAZXCV010000015.1:0-29127 GCA_964639215.1 uncultured Staphylococcaceae bacterium | reverse complement strand
CACCGAGCTTGAAACTAATCCAACCAGAACCACCAAGGATGAAATCTGATGAACGAAGATAACCCATCCGCTCTTCGGCCGAACCGTCGCCTTCCCATTTAATCAAGCCAGCATTTTTATTAGCCATACTCGTAATTCCGAGTTGATAATCACCATCGCGACCATATGGATAATTACCATCAAAGTACGTATAGCCATGGATGAGCGAAGAATCAAAAGCATCAATCCCAGATTCATCCTTCCAAAGGCGGAAATATTTCCAACCTGATAAATCTCCCGTTTCAAAGTCGCCATTGACGATTTGATAAGGGGTATGGCTGGCCGCTACCGGCGTCATCGGATTGCTAGTGAACACTAAGGGGGCGATAAGTAAACCAAGTAAGATTGTGCGTTTCATAATTGACCTCCACATTAATTTATGAGGTGACTGTTAGTTCCCATGCTAATCGAGGGGCACTACCAGCAAAATTCCAAATTTCAGTTGAATATGTCGTACTCGTCAATAGCGCTTGAGAACTTAAGCCAGTGATACCATCACCTCGACCAGTATCGGGATTACCAATGCGATCGCGTGTTGAGAGCGTGCTATCGAAATGACACGCCGTATAAATATCGGCATAACCACCACCAGGAGTAACCCCCACAAATGAACCGCTATATACGGTCGTAGCGGCATTATTGGTTACTGTCGTCAGCGCTAGCGATGAATTAACAATATTATTATAACCTTCGGTGCGGCCGATGAAACCACCACTATGGATGAGCGAAGTACTACCAGCATGAACATGGCCTTTGGCATATGAATTTTCAATTGTTCCGGTGCCCAAGTATCCAATAAAACCACCGACATAATTTGGACCAGTCACGTCAAGCTCGGCTTTGCTTTCAGAAATCACCATGTAATTATCGATAAATTGACCGATAAAGCCACCGACGGCACTTTGTTCACCGCCAAATACAGAAATGTCACCATAGGCGGCACTTTGTTTAATGAAAACATCAGTGGTTGATTGTTCGAGACGTCCAATGAAACCACCTGTGATGGCGTTAATAACTTCAATCATTCCGGTATAAATTGTGTCTTCAAGCGAAGTTTCACAACTTGCACCAAAAATACCACCAACTTTTCCGAGTCCGTTTGTTGAAGAAGCATAGATGTCGATATTTACCCTCACATTATTAATTGTACTCATAGCGGCATATCCAGCCAAGCCACCAATGAATGGTTTATAACTAGTGAGCGTAGTTGTGATTGCTCCAATCAGTGTGAGATTTTGAATCGTCGCTCCTTCAATGGAGCCAAAGAATCCAACATAAGTACTAGTTGTGACATCAATATCAATTCCCGAAATCGTATGACCAGCCCCACTAAAATAACCATTGAAGTTTATCGGAATCCAAGGACTTGTTAAGGTGATGTCATTTGACAGCGTATAATGACCGTCACTGGTGATAGCCGCTAACTCTGTCGCATTTGTGATTAGGGCGGTACCAAGATAATATTTGGAGCTCAAAGACGAAGGATTATGAATCGTTGAGATTGCTTTGACTTGGAGATAACTACCAGCCTGATTCAACAATTCATTGCTAACCAAATAACTATTGATGGTTATAGTCGTCAGTAATTCAGCATCAAGATAAATTTGATATGAAGTTGCATGCTCGACCGTCGAGAACGAGAATGTGCTTCCAACCAGCGTGAGATTAGTCGGACTCGCTAAAGTTAATGGTGCAATCGTTAAAGTCACTTCACCCCATGTCGAATCAAAATATTGGGAATCTGATGTTAAGGCTTTGACTTTGATTGCAACCGATCCGACATAGTTATGACCAATGCTTACTGAATTTATGGACGCTGTGAATTCATCAGATTCATTTACTAAAACGAGATATGAACTAGCGTGTGTTACCGCCGTCCAACTTAACGTCCCATTATTATAAGTAATGTTGGTCGGTGTTGTTAAACCCACCTTAATGGTCATTGCAGTTGAAAAATCGCTTGCAAGACGATAACCATCTGATGAACCAGTTGCCTTTATTTGTAATGTGGTCGGTTCTGAAATGGTAATCGTGTAATTCGTAACTAGCACTAACTCTTCAACTTGATTAACTTTGACGATATAACCAGTGGCATGAGCAACAGCATCCCAACTTATGGTTGTAACAGTTTGGATGATATTCGTCGGCGTTGCCAATTTCAGGATAGCGGTCACGTTAAGAGCGGAACTAAAAGATGTGACTTCTTCACCACGCACCGCAGCGATAGCAATCGTCACTGGTCCATAGAAATTGTCTGGCAATACGAATTGATTAGCCGATGCTTCAAATTCATGTATCGTATTGACTTTTATTTGATAACTAGTGGCATCTGTAACAACATCCCAAGTGATGAGACGATTTGTTAGTGCAATATTAGTAGGAACTGTCAAGACAATCTGACTACTCGAGCTCGAACTACTTGAACTCGAACTTGAACTACTTGAACTTGAACTACTTGAAATAGAACTACTCGAGCTTGAACTTGAGCTACTTGAACTTGAACTACTTGATGAGCTACTCGAACTCGAACTACTCAAAGATGTGCTCGAATTACAAGATGCAATTAAGGGTAATGTTAGTAATATCGACAGCAAAAACGATGTCTTTTTATTCATTTGCTTGCTCCTTAATCACGTGGAAGATGGCTGATATCAGCACTAACCACAAGGTAATGAGATGGGTTATTAATAGTATGACCGCCACTAGTATCTATGACATAAGTCGTGATGTAATAATCACTAGGTAAACCGGTAATGTCGTCTAAATCAACACTAACTTGAATCGGTTCACCGCGACTATATTTACCATCATCTAGTTTTGAAAAATGATCAATTGCAAATGGGGCGTTTTCTGAATGCAATATGCTTCCATCACTTCCACGTATTTCAAGCACATAGGTAATGGAATAAGCCGATTGATCAACTTCGTAGCGTTTATTGAGGGCGAGCGTGCTCGCGGTAATTGTCGTTCCATCTATGACATAACTTGAGGCACCAGCACTGAAATCAGCTCGAGCTTGAGCTAGACCAACGTACATGTCACCGGCACCGTAATAGAAGTACCATTCGTTATTGTGACGAATCATCGTGTCCGCAAACATACATTTATTGAAGAGACCATAATCGATTTTATTCGTATCGGTTGGATACATTGTTGGTTCATCAAGATCGAGACGGACATTTGTCAGCTCAAAGGGATTACTCTTCGTCGTCTTGAGGACACCAAGGGCATAAAACCATCCATGGGCATTTGGTTGTTGATGCTGAATATTCTCATCACTTAAGACACCGCCACCATACATCAAATAAATATCTTGATCATCAGGACCATATATATTTGTAATTGCCATACACGACTCATTGCCTTTGGTCAAGGCTTCAATGTGGTTATTACCAAACGAGCCAGTATCGATATCAATAATATCTTCTGGGGCAATATTTAAGACGTTATTAGTAAAACCAATTCGCGTATAACTTCCATCTTTCATGTAAATCATATAAACGCTCCCGCGCTTGCCAGGGCGTGGATCAGGAATCTTAATCGCGTTACCTTCTGGATCAGTTACATAAGTGCCGGATTTATGTGGTAATTGATAATTAGGAGCAAGGCGTCCAACTTTATTGAATGTGATAAAGTCATGAGTGTAAATGATGCCCTCACGAGTGATTGAATAGTTATACATTGTATAGGTAATGTAATAAGTCGTTTTTCCGTCATGAGCCGGATCATTCACGATTTTAAACATACGTGGATCTTCAAGCCCACCTCCATTTTCATCGTTTGTCGTTGGCCAAGCGATTGGATTGCTATTACCACGAGTGAAGTTTTTACCATCATAAGAATAGGCATATGATAATGTCGACATGTGGTGTTGTTCATAATTCCCATAATCATTAAAATATTTACTAAAATTGTCAGGTAACTCGGAACGGTAAATCATGTGGAACATTTCACGTTCGTCATCATAGATGACGGCGGGATTGTAAGTAGCATATGATTCAAAACCAGGAATGTTACCATCAGCCATGCTCGCAAGATTGGTGACCACACCATCAGCGGCAGTTGGATAACCATGGGGAGCCAGGATTAGTCCTTTGTCATAAAGCGTAATATTGCTCATTGATACCCAGGCGGGGCTATTATATGAAAATTCAAGTGGGCGCCCAACCTTCATCGCGGTAATTGTGTCCCAATCAAATAATTCAAACGAGTAAATTGAAAACGTCGATTCCCATGGATAGCGACCAGTCTTTTTTGTTTGTTCGCTTGTTTCACGTTGAATCAAAGCGATTTTAATAAAACGTGAGGCGCTGTTAACGGGCAAGGCAAATGTGTCAACCTCACCAAGACCAGCTTCGGTTCCCGTTAAATATGTCCAGCCAGCATCATCATGTGATGGTGTTTCCCCGGTTGTTGTTGCATGGGTATAGATGCGGTAAATACGGGCAAATGAGACTTCCCAGCGTACTTTAATCAAATCAAATGATTTAGATTCTAGTAAGTCGATGAGGACATATTGATTATCGGAAACAGTACTTGCCCAGCGGGTATTGGCAACATTATCGAGCATTGCGGTGGCTGGCAACTCAACGTTATTTTCGTAACTTGAAGCTGTTGCCGTTGCTCCAAACGCGAGACTCTTTGGCCCATACACTTCAAAACTATAAAATGAATAACCATAATCTAGAGCGCGACTAACACCCTTAAATTGGACAAATTGTGTTTCGATAAAAGATGGAAACTCAATGAAGTCTTGGTCGCTATTCGTCTTATTAACCGTGGCCACTGTTGTCCAATCAATCGCGTTGAGTGAGAGTTGTAATTCATAGCTGCTGGCATAGGCGGCTTCCCAATCGATGATGACTTTGCCAATTTTTTCAACCGATCCTAAATCAACATAAAAGAAAGCATCATTATTGTTGATCGCGGCATAGCGCGTATTGCGATTGGCATCGACGGCTTTAGTGTTATTGTGATCATCTGTGTGTTCACTAGAAACAACCCGACGACCATACGCTAAGTCGACACCGTATTCACGCGTAACCGCGCCGGTTTGTAATGGTTGTAAGGGAATCGATAGCAAGAAAGAGATAATTCCCGTAATTGCAATGATGGTTCGTTTAATTTTCATAATGCCCTCCTAAACGAGATTAATGTTCAAAATCTTAGTGATATACAAATGAGCGTAAAGTGCGCATGGCCATGTGAACCAATCACGCGAATACTCAGCAGGGTTATTTGCGTTAAACGCCTCATGCATCACATAGGTACCATCCGTTGTATTCGTCATGTATTCAATCATCAAGGCCATTTCATCTTCATCAGTTGTAGTGAGACCTTGCATGGCTAGAGCCATGTGCCAAGGAACGGGAACATCGAGATTAGGATTGGGACCACCTATTTGATCGTGAGGATCACCAATACCTTTTGCATAGGTGCCTTCGTAATAGTAAGGATTATCAAAACTTAAGATAAACGAACGCGTGTTTTGATAAGTTATATCATCGATTGGAGCATAACCAAGCCATGGAATCGCTAGAAGACTTGGAATATTTGCCGCATCCATTAATAACTTGCCAGTTGAAGAGTTGGGGTCACTCGTCATCCCGTTTACTTCGAAAGCATACATTTTCCCATATTTCGGATGGTTGTAGACACCATATGTTTCGATGGCGGCTCGCACTTGCGTCGCCATCAATTCGGCCCGCTCGGCCAGATCACTAAATCGGTCAAGAGTGTTGAGTAAGACATTCATTTTTTCTAGTGTTGCCACGGCAAACATATTGCCGGGAATGAAATATTTATAATAGGTCACATCATCACTGGGACGATAACCACTCCAAATGAGACCGCTATCGAGATTAACGTCATGGGGACCAGCATCACGATCAGTCGTGTTTTCAATTCGATAGTTATCATCGCTATGATGACGTTCATCATCAAGCGTATCGAGTACTTGATTAAGCGTCATGCGAAAGAAAGCATCAAAAATCGAGCCATCTGCGGTAATTGAATAATATTCATAGGCGAGCCACAGCGGATACATGAGCGAATCAATCTCAAACTTTCGCTCAAACACCGACCCATCAGGATTAAAAGCATTTGCATACGGGTCGCGCCGTATTTGTTCGAATTGTTGCCGTAGCAATCCTTTGACAAGGAGACGAACATCTGTATCAAGTGTCATAAATTGTAAATAGGGCAAAACCTGAGCGCTCGAATCGCGGAGCCACATCGCGTTAATGTCACCGGTAATAATGAAGTTATTGCCGGTCGGATAGTAATTAACGACTGAAGGCCAATTACCAATTCTGTTTGAAATCCCATCAAGCGTTGCATAAAACGTTTTGGTCAATGTTGTTTTTGTCGTGCTATCACTAATCGAAGCGATGTACGGATTAATATAATCGCGCATGGCCTGATAAGTTGGGGTGGTGTTCACCGCATCAAACAAGTTATAAGCCAGTTCATCATGCACCTGAGGGTAGGTTGCATAATATGTCTGAATCGCTTCAATTGACAGTAATCCCCAATCGCCACGCGAATTATCCACGAACTCAAGATAAAGCGCCTGGTCGCGATAATTCGTTAAATCAAGATAATAAAGATGTGTATTTTCTTCATGAATATCCTTCCAACGATCGCTATATGTTCGGAACACCTCTTCATTTGTGCCGACCCTTTTCACTGACATATAAGTGACAGCCTTATGTTTCGTGGCACCGAGACGTACCGACATTAAGTTGGTGCCCGATACTTTAAAGGAACTCGAACGCAATACTCCGATTTTCGTTTCATCAGGGCGATTGCTCAATCGCAGCGATGAGTTAATGTGCGAAGCTTGGAAAACACCAGCCTCGCCAACTACGGTGTAACCAGCCAAAGTTCTACTCGCAAAGTTCCCGTTATATAAATTGGTTGGTGTGCTGGCAAGATCTGTAAAGATTGGTCGAATGTTACTTGCTTCAGTCAGATTGAGTAATGAAGGGATATCTTGATGATATGTGTTAATCGCATCAACGGTCACATATCCGTAATTCGAAACGGATTGATCAATGATTTGCAGATAAATTTCACGGCCTTGATAAGCGCTGAGGTTAATGTAATAATCCGACATATTTTCAACTCGGTAATTGATATAACCACTACTTGGAGCATTGTACCGTTCATTACCAACTCGGTAGATTTCAATTTCATTTTGTGCATCAATAAATGAAAGATAGGTTAAAGCCTGCATGTAGGCTGCACCAAATTTAAAGGTGACATAACCAGAACCACCGACGATAAATGATGAGGATTTAAGAATGCCTTCGCTGTTTTCATTGCTTTTTAAGAAGTAGACACCTTGTTTGTTATAACTAACTGAAACGTTGACATTGGTGAGTGAACTGAGGCTTGTATTAGAAAAAGCAGTCCCAGAAACAACGGTCCAACCATCTAATGCACCAGTCTCAAAGTCTCCATTATTTAGTTGATATATTGAAACATCAACAGTTGAGCTACTCTCACTACTAGAACTTCCACTTGATGAAGTTCCGCTAGTAGAGCTACTTGAACTAGAACTACTTGAGGAATCAGAGATTGAACTACTCGAACTATCGCTCGATGATGGGATACTGCTAGAATCATCGCTCGTTGATAAAATACTCGAGGTGTCAGTGATTGAACTGCTAGAGATGGCACTAGAACTACAAGCGCTTATAAGAAGCGGTAGCAGTATTATGAATAATTTCCGACGGCGTGTAATCAAGAAGTTTCCTCCATTATTAGTAAGCTAAATTTACAATTAAGTCCGCAAAGGTTATTGCGGGTCGTACGGGATAAAAAGTGACGATGTTATCAACAAAAATTGTGTCCCAATCACTTGTGCCATTATCGACAATTTCAAAATAAAGCGTTTCACCCATATAAGCGTTTAAATCGGCAAAATATCGAATTAAAGTCGTGCCATTGTGCCGATTGTTTGCAAAGCGCAAGACCTCTTGATTAGTGGCGACCAACCGAACTGATACAAAGGTGTTTTTATCAAATTTGTCGCCTTTACCTGCTCCAAGATCGAGTGACATGAAACCTGATCCATCAACGCGGAATGGCAGTGAACGGATAAGACCACGAGCGCTATCGCCGCTAGCATCACTACGGAGACTACCATTGACGACATTGAAAGTATTGTGGCTACCATCAGCTTTTTGCCAACCGGTAACCGAAGAAGGAGTCCAATTAGCTAAATCGCTATTAAAAGAACCGTTTGGTACTTGGTTAGGAGCATAATCAAACGGGAAAAGGACATGAGTATTAATTGCATCAGTACCAGTCGGAATTGCCACGTGATATGTTTCAATTGCATCAAATGTTATGAGGTCCCAGGCGCCAACACCAATATCAACAAACTCAAGATAGAGAGTTTCACCAAGATAAGCACTTAAGTCGGCCCGATATGCATTGAGTGCTTCACCGTTATAACTGCCATCTAGTGGATTTGTCCCATTAAACAAGTGATTGCTATAGCGGGCTAATTCCTGATGGTTCGTCGCTCGACGGACTGATAGATAAGTTAAATCCGCGTTTTTCATCGCTCCAAGCTTAAAGGTGAGATAACCAGTACCACCTAGGATAAAACTACTTGATATAAGGCGTCCCATCCGTTCTTCAATCGCTTGTTGGGTCGTTGATGTTTCAAGCCCAAATACATAATCGCCACTTCCGTGATACATGAGGGCACTTGTTTTAATTTGCTCATTACTAACAATCGCACTCGTGATGAACGCTTGAAGATTAGTTTCGGCTTTAAATGTCGTTACTGGTGTCCAAGCGAATAAGTCACCCGTTTCTAGTGATGGATTCACGAGGCGATAGGCGTTATCGCGGTCAATGACACTTAAAGATAATGTTGTTTTACCCAGATAAGCATAAACTTCAAACGTATAGTTTCCGACTTCCAAATAAGCAAGATAATCACGCAAAATAATTATTGAGTTTGCAGTGATTAAATAGTCGCCAGAAGCAATGTTATGACCCTCTAGATGTGAGATTTGTCCAAGCGATGTCGCATCATATTCATATTCGAGGCTATTCAATAGGTCGAAATCAAATGACGAAACAATCGGAGAAATAAGATTCTGCGGATTGCGAGGGGTAGTCTTTGTCGTTTCACGATAACCATTTCCAAAAGGAACTTGTGAGATAACACTCCCAAGTAATAGGAACGTATAAATGGTGAAGAAAAACTTATTTCTCACTTAGATAACTCCTCATATTCTAAGAAAGGATCAGCAATAATCGCATAATGGGCTTCAGCATCAGAGACACCGGTATAAACAGTGGCACTACCATCATCATGACGATTTAATCCACCTACAAATAACACATCCATTAAATCAAGTCTTTTACTTGCTCCAGAGGCAAAATTAGCGCGTTCTAAGATGATTTTCATTGGTGTGCGTGCTCTTGTGTCAGGGTTGATGGCAAACGTCATCCCATAATAGTGGCGGATATCGCCTTGACTCATTTTGGCAACGTGTCCCAACACACCAAGATAACCATTTTTAAGCACATGAATTTGGTTGGCGCCACCCCAGCAATCATCGCCGAATAAATCATCAATCAACGGGGCTTTTTCGATGAAATCGGTCGTTATTTCGGCAAGTGAATGAGCGATGCCAAAACCAATTTTTCCCCATCTGGCGACGCCACCTTGCGGACGTGTTAACACATAATATGCGTTTCCTATTTGAATCCGGACATCTTTCATTTTTAGCGGTGCTTCGATGATTTTTTTAAAATTACTAAAAGTCGACCCTTGATAAAATACCGTCCGCCAAGAATCAATCTGGCCAAGAGCATTTGGGTATATTTCAGTTCCTCCAACAAGTAGTTGACCATCGATAATTTCCACAAATGGATCTTGCAAATTTTTGATAACGGTGGTCGTTGCTTCATAAATATCAACGCCGATTCGCTTAAAGAAGCGGACCGTCGATACTTCGCTATGGCGCTTTTCAACCCGTCCAGCGATATATTCATCGCCTTGATAGTTGAAGGCAGTTGAGATGTTATAAACATCAAAACCACGAACACCAAGAAATTGAATTTTCTTGGTAAACAGTGGCGGCTTCTGATTACGATATTCGTTTAGTAGTTTTTCAAGGTTATTAGTGCAATCCATATCGTTATCCTTTAATGCCGACTCCGGCCACGCTTTGGAGAAATTTCTTCTGCATAATACTAAAGAGCAAGACAACTGGAATCATCGCAATCAAACTGGCAACGGAGACGTAATTCCACGGAACAAGATACGAGCTTGAACCACTTTGGAACAAGTTTTCAAAGATGGAGATGCTATTCGCCATCACCCAGTTAGCTTTGTTGGAGATATATAATGCTGGTCCATACAAATCGTTATACGTACCAACGAAATAAAGTAAGATTACCGTCACGACGACTGGAATATTTAATGGGAGTACAACTTTAAAGAAAATGGCAAGTTCACCATAACCATCAATCCGCGCGGCTTCAATCAGTGGTTTTGGAATCGTTTGGAAAAACTGTCTAAACAAGAAAATCATGAAGACATCGGTCGCGAACCACGAGGCGATCCATAGCGGAATATAGGCAATCTCTTTCAGCCCGGCATTTACCATAAATTCATAAATGGGAATTCCTAAAATTTCCCCGGGAATCATCATCGTTGCCAGCAACATGAAGAAGATGACGTTTTTGAATGGAAATTTATACATTGCAAAAGCATATGCCGCCATCGAACAAGTCAAGACGGTGCCGACGGTTTTCATTATGAAGATAAACATCGTGTTCAAGAACATCCGAATTACGTTATAGTCTGGATGAGCGAGTACGAAGCGAATATTTTCTATTAAAGCGAATGAATGTGGAAACATCGTTGCTTCAGTCGCCGCTTCTTGCATATCTTTCATCGCGGTGATGATTAAGTAATAAAGAGGTGTCAGAGCGAGAAGCGCAAATGCCACGAGCGAAACGTAAATAAGCGTATGCTCAATGCGCCGCTTTTCACTTTTTGTTAATGGTGTTTTTCTCGTAAGCGTGACCATCTTAACTGACATCCTTTTGCACATAAAATCTTGAAACGAGGAAATTGATACCAGTCAATGCCAAGATAATTAAGAAGAAAATCCAGGCCATAGCCGCGGCATAACCAAGTCTAAATGGCATATTAAACGCAGTCATAAACATGTAAATTGGGAAAAGCAACGTTGAATTCGATGGCCAACCTTGACCATTGCCCATGACAAAGGCTAACGAGAATGACCGAAGACCATCGATGGTAATTAAGATGATGTTAAAAAATAGCATCGGCGATATCATCGGAAGGGTGATTTTGAAAAATTGTTGGACTTTCGAAGCGCCTTCAAGTTCGGCCACTTCGTAATAGTCTTGAGGAATATTTTGCAAAGCCGCGAGGAACACGAGCATCTTGACACCAAATCCAAATGAACTAATGATGATCATTGTCAATAACGCTGAATCCGGTGAAAGATACCAAAGCGGACCGTTGTTAATCCCAATTAATTCGAGCATACGATTAATCAGACCGGTCGTTGGATTAAATAAATTTTTATAGACAGCACCAACCGCGAAACTAGGAATGATGAACGGAAGAAAATAGATGGTTCGGAAGACACCGATAAACTTGACTTTGGAGTTTAATAATAAGGCTAAAATAAGCGAAGTAACGAGTACGAAGACGCCACTGATTAGCGCAAAAATCAGTGATTGTTTGATTGATCTTTCGAATAAAGGATCGCTTGTTAACGCGTAGATATAATTGCTCAATCCGACGTTATTGGCTTCAAGATTGAAAATCTCCTTATCAGTGAAACTTAAAATCAAGGTGCGAATGATTGGGTATAAATAAAATAATAGAAAACCAATAATCGCAATTAAACCAAATAAGAGGAAGTAGCGATACTGCTTCCGGAAGTTTTGTCGGAATGTTTGTTTCTTAACGATGGTCATGACGAACTTCCATATAACGAAGCATAATAATTATCAACGTTCGTTTTGATACGTGTTAATACGGTACCGACATCACTTTCAGAGCCACGACCAGAATACATTAATTTATAGATTTCGCTCATGACAATCTCGCGCATCACTTTGGAAAAATCCTTTTCATTTGGTAAAGTCACCGCTAGTTCAATCGCATCAAAAAGCGCGGCAATATTCATATGTGGAAGCTGTGCGTCTGGTAATTCGTTGATCAGGGCTTCCATGTTTTTCAAAGCCCCGACTTTACCGTATTCAAACATCTTTAATGCGCCAATAGGACCTGACCACATTTTCAAAAAACGAAATGCTTCATTTACGGCATGACTCCGAACAGAAATGCCAAAGGCATCGGCCGATATTTCACCACCCCGGGCATTTGGGCGACCAACTGGTGTTGGTAATACTTGAATGTCCCAATCGAGATCGAGCGCGTCATAACTATACCAATCACCCATATGACCACCGAAAATCATCGCGACTTTGCCACCAAGAAAGGAAAAACCAGAGGCGCTTTCAACCGCGTCAGGACCAAATTTGGTGCCGACGGGACCCATGGATTTGTTTCTAAAAAACTGCGTCGCGGCAATCGCTTCTTGGGATGTGAGCGCTGAAATATGGTTGTTGCTATTTGGCGCATAAAACGAACCACCCATTTGTTGAACATAAACGAGCCACTCGCCCCACCAATCAAGTTGTGTTTCAGCGCCAAATGTCGTGTAACTAAGAGCAGAACCACTGCCGGTATATTTTGATAAGACGACACCAGCGGCTTGATAATCAGCATATGTCCAATCAGCTTGAGGATAAACACTCGCACCTCCACTGAGACCAAGTGCGATCCGCAGCTCAGATGCTGAAGCATCAAATAACGTTTTATTGTAATAAAGAAGCGACGTATTAATTGAGGTTGGCAAGGCATACAGTTTGCCATCGATTGTTAAGGCATCGATAATCGTATCGATAAATTGCGTCGTTTCAAGTGAATCATCACTAGCAATCAATGCTGATAAATCTAAAAGTGAAGGACGCATTGAAGAGATGACCACAGTACTTGTTTTAATAATGTCGGGCTCGTCTTTTGTTCCGATTAATTTACCGACATCTTGCCCATATGTCGCTTTTACTTCAATGCCTGTCTCCTCTTTAAATAATGTGAAAAGACCATCATATCGCCCTTCATCTTCAATATCGAGCGCAATTTTAATCGTTGTAACAGTCGCCCCACTACTCATACAACTACTAATAAGTGGTGTTAAAATGGCAACGATTCCAATGACAAGAAGATTGCGTAATTTCATACAAGCGGCTCCATATTATCAAACAGTTCATCATAACGAAGATGACACATCGCCACCTGTTCATCGCAAGCACCATAAAAAATATTAATGCCATCGCCTTCAGTCGTTAGACCGCATGTGAAAATCACATGTGGGACGAAACCTTGAACTTCATAAAATTCACTCGGTTCCACGAGTGGTCGTTTGCTTCTCATTAATATCTTGGCCGGATTATGAGCATCGACCAATAACGCTGCTAAGTGGTAACGGTTATATTTGTCAGCGGAGTGATAAATGACAACCCATCCCCGTTCTGTTAATAATGGAACAGCGCCAGCTCCAACACGAATGCTGGGACCATAAGTAATACGGGCGGATATCAACGCTTCATGTTCACCCCAATGGATGAGATTATTGCTTTTAGCAATCCAAATATCAAGTTTGCCGAACGCACTGGTGCTTGGGCGATGGTAAGCATAATACGCATTATTTATTTTCTTTGGGAAGATAACGCAGTCTTTATTATCAAATGGAAAAATAATGCCTAGTCGCTCAAATGACACAAAGTCATCAGTCACCATTAACGCGACATTGATGCCGCATGTACTAACGGCGGTGTAAGTGATGTAATAGCGACCATCAATCGGTGTGATGCGCGGATCTTCAATTCCATATTCTTCATACATTGAACTTGGGAGAATTGGCGTTGCATCAAATGTAAAATTAATGCCATCAGTACTGCGAGCGACGCGAAAATGACTAATTGAGGAAAGATATGACTGGTCATGATTACGGATGACGCGCGCATCTGAAAAATCGTAATTTGGATCATCCGCGGGAATTTTAATAAAACTGTATTGACGATTACGATACATCGGTATCATGACATGACCATCATCATAAACACGACTCATCTCGGCGACTCGCACAAGCATAATCGTGTGCCCGTTAACTTTGACGACCGCGGGGTTAAAAACACCAATGACGCGAAAATCGGGATGTGATGGTTCGATGTCTTCAAGTTTAATTAATAAGTGCTTTTCCATAGTTTTCTCATGCCATACCATATAATTTCATGTGATTGAGACGGAGTTCAGCATTAGCAAATTGGGCACCGATGTCACTCCCATTAACAACGAGATAAAGCCGGAAATTATCGTGAGCTGGATTGAAGGTAATAATGTGCGTTCCAATTGTGTTTCCGGAAGCGACTTTGAGCGGGTTTGAACTAACGACAGTCGTACCATTAGCTTGATAATAAAGGATTTTGATTTCCCACATTGTTTTAACGAAATCATTCATCTGATTGAGTGCGGCGATGTTTAAAAGTATTTGAACCGTGTCTAATTGCGTTTGGTAAAGCGGACTGACAATGCCACCAAAACAATATTTGGCTTCAGGATATTTGTTTTGTTTCATGACGAGTTGATTAGATACTAGCGTGAGTGCGGCTGGGCTTAATGCATGAATGACTGGATCTTGCGTTTGCTTGGTCCGATCAGGAATGGTCCAAAGTGAGGTATTGGTAAAATCGCTTGGTTGATATGTGCCCAGTAAAGAAGTTCCTAACATATTCAAATCATATTTATAGACACCGCCACTCTCCGTGACGAGAATCGAATATTCTTTGTATGGATTTACGCGTTCCCAACCGGACTGATTGAGTGCGTATTTTACTTTCAAGGCACTAGAGTATGCTTCTTGATATAAACCACCATCAATATAACGATAAACAGTGGCAGTGATGACGCTTGATAATGTCAAGTTAGCGCTGGCAATTTGACTTGTTAAACGCGCTTGAGCTTCATTAATATGAGAAGATGTCGAGGGGCTAAAATAGTTTTCAATCGTCAAAGTATCACCATCAATGTGCGTATCGATGGCAACCAAATCTTCAAGGACAACATCTTGGCGAATCGATGTACCCCAAGTAGTTTTAAATAAATCTAGGAAGATGGCGCTATCGACAGTTTCGCCATCATATGTCAGTGTTTCTAATTTATTTTTTAACAGAGTCGTGTTTTCATAACCACTTGTGACATTAACGGAGATCGTCGCGATTTTGCTTTGATCAATGCGGGATTTTGCACTAATTGTCGTTACACCAACACCAACAAAATCGAGTTGTCCAACACTGCTAATCGTGGCCACATTTTCATCGTCACTTGCCCATAGTACCGTTTGATCAGTAATGAGGGTTGGCAAAACGGTGGCTGTTAGCGATAATGAAGCGCTATCTTTCAAGCGTTCGATTTTTCCATCACTGATGGCGACTGAATTAATTTGAACCGAAGTCACGGCTGGTTGATTATTGTAAACAGCAAGATGACCGATCACCAGTTCGGCGGTTTGTCGTTCACCATCGGGACCTTTTGCCAGAATGTGGAATGTACAATTTTTTGTTTGATTCGCGTATTTCCAACCCGTTTGATAACCGGGATCTGGTTGCGTATTGCGTTCACGATATTTGGTTGATAGCATCGCATCAACGACATTAATTGAGATGAGACCCGATGTTCCTTCATCTGACAACACATAATAATATTCACTTTCACCTTCGACCGCTAATTTGACGATGTATTGTGAATAACTGCGAACGACATACATCTCAAAAATGACTGACTTTGAGAAATCAAGCGCAAGACGCGGTGTTTGGATACCGCCGTAATTATCAAGACTCGCGTCGGTGTTCCAAATAACAACAGTGTCATCACCACTTTCGTAAGTAGCGACTCCAATCGGAGTGCCGCTTCCAAATGTTTTAATGTTACTCGCACTGTAGTAAATTGAAGCGCCATCCCAAGTTGGGGTACTACTACTGCTATTACTTGTTGACGATGACGAACTACTGGAACTTGATGTTTGGCTACTGCTTGAGACGCTATCGCTTGATGATGAATTACTGCTACTTGAGGTAGAACTATCGCTAGAAATTATCTCGCTTGATGAGCTGCTACTCGATGAACTAATATCATCGCTACTTGATGAAGAAAGCGATGGACTTGAACTATTACAAGCGACAAGCGCCATCATTGTCACAGTCAGTAATATTCCAATTAAATTTCGATTTTTCATTTTATAAACACACTACTCGTTTCGTGACATAATCAGTTAGCCCATGTTGTGATTCAATTTCTACTTTCAATGTATAATCGGTATTCGGTAATTGCGATTTATTATAGCGATATGTGGTAATCGGCGTCCCTTCATATACCAAAATATCTCCAAAATAAATACGCATCGACGAGATTTCATCATTAAGTGGTGCTTCATACGACATGGTGATATCAGTCGCTGAAGTTAATTGTTGTCTTGTCGTTATGTTTGTTAAATTCACAGCCGCTTGATAGCGAGCAATCTGTTCATCGCCAATCATGATGTCGTGATTTGCAATAACGGGAACTGATCCACCTGCAAGGGCAATTGTTACTAACGAACTTCGCGCGGGTACGCGAATACGCACATCATTATTAACATTACGGGCGAGTATTCTCGTCGTTTTTAAATCAAATAAATCGTAACTTTCACTTGGTCCATCATAAGTGATGACCCGATCTTCGCCATATGGATTATAAAATAAGTGCGTCGCCCTATCATTATCACCAAAACTATCAGTTTTATTTAGATCAATTTTAAGAATTGCGTTAACATCAGTTTCTGAGACAATCGCTCCGAGACTTCCAATGAATGCCGAACTATATAAGCTTAAATCTGACGGCTGTCCAAACATTGTCGTGGCATCACCCATAGCGTAACCGGTAACACCACCCCAACTATTGCGGAAACCTTCATAGACGAGTGACCCGGTTAAGTCGAATGGTAGATAAGAATTCATTGATTGATGGGTGAGATTGTGTTCATTTGGAAAGAAAACTTTGGCGTTATTAACGAGGTTAAGTAAGTAACGACCGATTGCATCGCTATAACGCGGATCATATTTTACAAGTGGCGCGAGCGTTGACGCTAAATGGAATGAATTCATCGAAAACGCATAATCGAGACCTTGGCCAACTAAACCGTGAGCTGGATAGCCACCGATGGTTCCGTTCATGACCGACCAGCCAGGACGAAACGCCGAATCGCCATCAAACAAGTAATCGATGAACTTGCCGACATCATAACTAGTACCATATTTTTTATTGAGGATGGCAGCGACATATGGTGCATAATCAGTCAAGGCTTCATAATTTGGATTTTTCTCATAGGTTTGTAAGTAATTGAGCACCTCTTTAGCACCATCAAGATATTTTTGTTCACTAGTTAACTCATAAGCAGCATAGAACAAGAAGGCCAGTCCACCGTTTGGAGGTTCAATATGATTGCCAACTAGTGTCGGAGATTCAAGTACAACGTTATAGCCAACAAATTCATAATTTGGGTTTCCATCCTTAAGAAAGTTTGGCAAAGCTTCGAGCCATTCATCCGCTCCATTTAATAAGATTTCACGCATATAGAGTGTGTTCGGATATAAGTCATATAATCGTGTAAAGATGATTTGGGGAAAGAGATCATACCAGAAACTTTGACCTTGGACACCGTAGTTATGAACGAGTTTTGTCCCTGTATCATAACTCGAAAATGTCATTTCAACAAAATCATACATGGTGTCTGCGAATGACTGCGTTTGTTTGTTAATGCCCGCATAACTACTTCCAAGTACACTTGCAATCGTGGTCATGGCTTCACTACCAGAACTTACCACACGCGTATCACCAACATATGTTGGAAGACCAAAGGTTCGTTTAAGATAACCAGTTTCTAGTGGGTTATATTCGCTTGGTTGTCGTGGTTGATCAAGCCAGTAGCCCATCGGTTGCCAAGACGCGGGGTCGTTTGATAAGTACGCAGGCATTACAACGTTGGGATTAAAAGCGAAATCAAACATGACGCGATCAAGGTCTCGCGCAGCTTGTCGATAATTAAAATAGCGATAGTTTTGAGGGATATATGGGTAATTTGAGACACTGCTAATAATTTTGTTTATCGGTTGATTCATTGTATTAAAAATCGGTATCTCACTACTTGAAACTTCACTCGATGAAGACTCTTGACTTGATGAACTTGATGAGAAACTTGAAGAGTCTGATGACGATGTGGAACTCGAGGTATTTGAGGATGAATCAAATGAAGAGGAGCTCGGGACAAAAGAACTGCCACAGGCAGACAAACTCATCAAGAGTAACGTGGTGAATGTGATTGGGTAGCGTTTTATAAATCACGGCCTCCAACAGGTATTATTAATCAGTATATCATAGTGAAAGTGCTTTCAAAAAATATTAACACTTTATTAACAATAATATTAATCAAAATATTAAGCGATATATTTGAAAAAAGCTTTGCTGAACTATATTTAACAAGATTGAAAATGTGTAGATAACTACTTATTAACCGTCAAATCACGGACAGAATCACGTTCGACGAGGTGCGATCTTATTTGGACGAGTGAATGTTTGCTTTTCATCGCATCGAGCATCGCTTGAAATGCCTTACGAGCCATACTGTCTTTATGAGGCCCGATTGATGTTAAACGAGGTAATAATTGTTCGCACAAAGTTGTGTTATCAAAACTGACGACAGAGACATCAATTTCAACACGTAGACCATTAATTGACAGCATGGTATATAGCTTTTGAGCAGCCGAATCGCAGTGACATATATAGGCTGATGGCATGTTATCAAGTGGTAATTTTGTAATTTCTTGACTTCGTTCAATGTTTTCGTTGATATGCCATTGGGGAGAAATTGGATAGCTAACCTCATTCATCGCTTTCATATATCCCATGTAACGATCGGAAATCGCCGTTGTCTTATTGATATTACCCACGAATCCAATTTTTTGATGACCCTTAGTAATCAGATAATGGGTAAGCATGTATGATGCTTGGTAGTTATCGACATAAATATAATTGCAGGCATATAGAGGCGAGTAAATATCAATGAAGATGCTCGGTAAATCGCGTTTTTCCATATACTTTAAAATTTTTGGGCTTAGTTCACAAGCAAAAAAGACACCATCGGGATTAAATGTGGCAATGACTCCTTGAATTTTTTCTACAGGTTGTTCGGGTTCAATGAACGCCACCTGGAGCATGCTATTAACTTTGGTCAATTCTCCAGTTAGAAAATAGAAAATAGTTGAATAGTACTGTTCTGAAGGAGTTAAAAAGAAATCTTGATTTATAAAAAAGAGAAAGCGTTTTTTATTAATACCAAGTTGTGAGGATTTACCAGCATAGCCAACTGTTTTCGCGTAACTTTTGATTTTACGCCGAAGTGGTTCGCTGACACCTTTTTGATTATTGAGAGCTTTAAAAACAGCGACGGTGCTCACGTTCATTTTTTCTGCAATGTGTTGTAATGTGATTTTTGCCATAATATTACCTTTAATCAAATATTAATGGCTAATTAATCAAAAATGAAGTTAATAATTAAAAATTAATTAGAACAGCAAATAACAAGCGCCCGGTATTTTAACTAGTAAGGTGATTTAAACGGGATTAATTTATGGCATCGTGGCAACGCTGATGCTTAAAGCTGTTGCCACATCGTAATATGGCCACGTCGTCGGATCGAGCTCAGTAACGTAGATACCGACACAGTCGCTATTTATATTCAAATAGCTTGTCAGAGTTAGGTTATCTATGAATGCATGATAGTGGGCATTAACCGTGGAAAGATTTAGCGAAGCGATGGCGACATTCGTGAAGTAGATTGTATCAAGCGCTGGTAAGATAACTCCAGCAATTGTCAAATCACCAGTCAATGCCACGTTTTCAAATGAGATTTCTTCTAGAAGTGTGCAAACTTCGCCACCACGACCGAAGAAAAAATTAGCAGCCGCGATATAGGAGACCGTTAATGTTGTTAATAAGGGATATTCAGCCGTTTCATAGCCAATCCTGATGTTGCCTGTCAGGGTGATATGATTCAAACTCAAAATCGCCAGCTTACTGAATAGTGTATCGCGATCACCAACACTGATTGAATTACCCGAGATATAATCAAACGAAATTGAAGTCAAATTTGGAAATTCATTTTCGGTTGACCCGATGATTAACTCGCCGCAATCAATATTTGTTAGTGCGATTGTTGTTAACGATGGATGATTTCCGATTAAGTGGAAATTACCACCGATACCATTAATTCCGACATCACTCATAATCAGTTCAGTTAATCTTGATGGATGGGCGAAACCACCGCGAATAATTAGTCCCGAAAAAGTGACGGTGTCCGTCTCGATTTTATCAAAAACAGATCCTTTAATTTCCATATACCCATAAGCTCCGTTATCAAGAGATAACGTTGCCGCGTCTTCAACAACATTTTTGCTTCCGTAGAACTTTGCGGTTCCAAATAGAGATAATGAAGCAGAAATATTTTCTAATGCATCAAAATAATTTCCCTCATTTCCAAATTCTAAATAACCAATATGACAACTGGTGATAGTAACATCGGTCAGGGCACTAAATGTTTCATTATGACTATCAGCTCCAAGTTTTAAGGTTGACAAAGATGAGGTATTGATTGTCAAGGAAGTCATATTCTCAAAGTTGTAAAGGTTGGTACTTGCTGCCGTTTTATAGGCAAGATAATTGCTATTTTGAGTCTCGGTATTTTCACCTAGATAAACGGAATAGCCGACACAATCAGTGATTGTTACTGTTGTTAGTAGCGGTGCATCATGATTGATTGTGAGATGCTTATACACTGGGGCGGTGGGGATGACTTCGTGATTGAAGCCACTAATTGATAATGTCGTTAAGGCTGCAAAATCACCAAGGATAAAGACATCATTACTTGCTCCAGCAATCGTTAACGAAGTAATCCAATCGATATCCTCTAAATAAATCGATCCAATTGGGTAATCGTTGATGGTGTTTGGTATTTCCCAAGTAGTCTTGTTTAGCATTGCCGCTATATCATAGAGCGCATCACCAGGTTTAAACGACAAATTGATTTTTCCGTTTTCCAAATGGACTGGATAACCAAAATCAGCACTGGTGTAGTTGATAGCATGTACTTCAAATGTCAGTAATGTGTCGCTATTAGACGGAATGTCGGCTGGAAATGTACCACTAACCGTATCCCGCGAGAAGAGTATTTTTGTAAGAGTAATCGTGCGAGTTGACAAATACGAATCATGCTCGGTTGATCCAGGCACGGTCAGTGAGACTTCGGTCGTATAAGTACTATCGCTTTCAACGATGATTGTCGAATTGGCTTTATATAGTAACGATTGATCGGTATAAATGCACGTTCCTAATAAACTATCGACAACTTCCACGCTATAAAGTAGATCATAGTTTTGGCCATTTGTAGTGACGATTACAGCAAAGTCACTCTCACTGTAGATGGCTTCATCGACATCTTCAGCGTATTTCGGATTAAAGGCACCACGGCGATGCGCATCGCTTGGTACGATTGGACTTGTTGACCTATCAAGGTACATCGAGATGAATTCAGGTGGATCAGCAACGTTTTGGGCCGATGAGCCATGTGAATTACAGGACGCTAAAAAGATAAGGGCGCAAAGACTACAAACCCAAAACCAGATTTCTTCATAAATCCTCCAATGGACGACCATCTGATCTCTGATTTATGAAAACAATGATGTCTATTTTAATAGACAGTATCTAGAAATAATATTGCATACCGTTATTTAGTTAACAATGCTTTGACCATAAATATTATTTTTGATTGCATTTAGCGCTCGTTATTCAAGCAGCGGGTTTAATAGCGTCTTTTTTTATTGAAAACATCTACTAAAACAGTCGATGAGACCTTGATAAGAAAGCGCTTACGCTTTATAATACTAAGGACTAAATGGCTACCTTTAATCTTAGAAAGAAGGCTAGTGTTACTTGAAAATAAGAAATTTTGGTATCCAAATAGATTAATTAATCATGGAGGTTTTTTAAATTGTTTAAAAGTCGCTATCTGAATGACGTCTACACCAAGGTTCGTGCCTGTTACGGGCATCAAAAAGAATTTCTCCAAGCAGTCGAAGAATTTTTCGATTCGATGGAACTGCTCGTAGAACAAGATCCGAACATCGAAAAGAACTCGATTCTCGAACGGATCGTTGTTCCTGAACGAGTTGTCGCTTTCCGAGTCACCTGGACCGATGATCAAGGAAAAATTAGAGTTAACAATGGGTACCGAGTGCAGTTTAACTCGGCAATTGGACCGTACAAAGGCGGCATCCGTTTCGACCCAAGCGTTAACGAATCAATCATGAAGTTTTTGGGATTTGAACAAACATTTAAAAATAGTTTAACCGGTTTACCAATGGGTGGCGCTAAAGGTGGCGCTGATTTTGACCCACGTGGTCGTTCTGATGGTGAAATTATGCGTTTCTGCCAATCATTCATCGCCGAATTATCACGTCATATCGGACCCAATCGCGATGTTCCGGCTGGAGATTTAGGCGTCGGTGCCCGCGAGATTGGCTACATGTATGGCATGTATAAAAAAATAAACAATGAATTCACGGGGACCTTTACCGGAAAAGGAATCGCCTATGGTGGTTCTCTCGGTCGTAAAGAAGCAACCGGGTATGGCTTATTATATTTCGTTCAAGAAATGCAACGCGCATTTCGTAAAGATTCGCTTGAAGGCAAGCGCATTATTATTTCTGGCTCTGGCAAAGTGGCCAAACACGCTGCTGTCAAAGCCAAAGCGCTTGGAGCCAAAGTCGTGGCGATATCAGATATCAACGGTTTCATCTATGATGAAAAAGGTCTTGATATTGACTTGATCGACAAATTATCGGAACCAAAAGGTGAATGTACGCTTGAATATCAGAAAATGTTCCCAACGGTTACCTATAACGCCGATCCAAGACAAATGTGGTTTATCCCTTGTGATATCGCACTACCATGTGCCACTCAAAATGAAATTTATCTTGAACACGCCGAAGCCCTTGTTAAGAACGGATGCTATTTAGTAGCTGAAGGCGCAAATATGCCAACGACATTAGAAGCAACAAAATATCTCATCGAAAAAGGCATTCTCTTTGCCCCAGGAAAAGCCGCTAATGCTGGTGGCGTTGCCGTTTCAGGTCTTGAAATGAGCCAGAATGCGCAACATTTATCGTGGACATTTGAAGATGTTGACACGAAACTTAAAGGCATCATGGAAAATATCTTTAGAAAATGTCATGAAACTGCGTCGAAGTTTGGACAACCTAAGAATCTTGTTCTTGGTGCTAACATTGCTGGTTTCTTAAAAGTGTATGACGCAATGATGGCTGAAGGCGTCATTTAAGATGGGACCAAACCCAATCATTATTGCTCCTGAGATTCTATTACCAAAAGCAGGCACGGACATGCATAAATATGCGGTTATCGCCTGTGACCAATTTACGAGTCAACCTGAGTACTGGCAAAATTTAGAACAACTTGTCGGCGATGCTCCTTCAACACTTCGGATGATTTTCCCTGAAGCTTATCTGCCATTAGTTGATCATCAAGACTTCATCAACGCGATTAATGCTCATATCGACGATTATTTATCAAGTGGGATTCTTAGAAATATTGGACCCGGATTTATTTTGGTTGAACGGAATACGGCGGATACTAAGCGCCGCCTTGGTTTAATGCTCGCCCTAGATTTAGATCAGTACTCATACGAAGAGGGAAGTAAAACCGCCATTCGTGCAAGTGAAGCAACGATTGTCACCCGGATTCCACCACGACTAAAAATACGCGAACACGCGGCAATTGAAATACCGCACGTACTCGTGTTATTTGATGACCCGAACCATCAAGTAATTGAGCATCTTTATGAAATAAGGAAGCAATTCCCAATCGTTTATGATTTTGACTTAAATCAAAATGGTGGACACCTTCGCGGTTATCAAATTAAAGATACACAATTGGTGGAACAACTATTTGACAAACTATTAAATGGACGGGAACTTAAGTTTATTGTAGGAGATGGTAATCATTCATTAGCAACCGCCAAAGCTCATTGGGAAAAAATAAAACCAAGCCTTAGCAATGAACAACGCCAGAATCATCCAGCCCGCTACTCACTTGTTGAAGCTATGAACATCTACGATGACGGGTTGGTGTTTGAACCGATTCATCGGGTTGTTTTTAACGCTGATGCCTCCTTTATTCAAGGGCTAAAGCAATTATTACACGGTCCGAGCCATAGTTTTATTTATCAAAAACAAACAGGGAAAGTGATGATAGAGATACCCCTGAGTGGCCCGCTCACCTACAAGATTGTGCAAGACTATATTGATGCATATATGAAAAATCATTCCGGAAGTGAAGTTGACTACATTCACGGGATTGAAGACTTACTTGCAGTGACCAATCGGAGTGACGTCGCGATTGCAATTGCAATGCCATCATTAACCAAAGCTGATATTATTGCCTATCTTGATCAAGGCATTGTTTTGCCACGAAAAAGTTTTTCGATGGGTCACGCCTATGAAAAACGTTATTACCTAGAAAGCAAATTAATAAAATAAGGAGAATATTAATGAAACGAATTTACAACTTCTCGGCCGGACCCGCGGTCCTGCCCGAGCCTGTCCTCAAACAAGCGGCGGAGGAAATGCTCGACTATCAAGGCTATGGTCTCTCGGTCATGGAAATGTCACACCGCTCTAAGGTGTATCAATCAATTATTGATACCGCCGAAGCCGATTTACGGAAACTGTTAGACATACCGGCCAATTACAAGGTTTTATTCTTGCAAGGTGGTGGTACGACCCAGTTTGCCATGGTACCGATGAACTTGATGAAAAACCGCATAGCTGATTTTATCCTCACGGGGCACTGGGCTAAGAAAGCGTATGACGAAGCCAAAATCTTTGGAACAGCTAATGTGATTGCTACTTCATCCGATCAAAACTTTGCCTACATTCCTGATTTAAATAACCTCAAATACACGCCTGAAGCCGATTATGTGCATATTTGCGATAACAACACGATTTTTGGCACTAAATTTAAGCATTACCCCGATACGAAAGACAAAATTCTTGTTAATGATGCTTCATCGAGCTTTTTGTCAGAGCCAATGGATGTGACGAAATTTGGCCTCATCTTTGCTGGAGCTCAGAAAAACGTTGGACCCGCTGGAGTCACCATCGTTATTATTCGGGAAGACTTACTCGAAATCCCGCCACTACCAGGAACTCCAACGTTGCTGCAATACAAAATTCATGCCGACAATGGATCGATGTACAATACACCACCAGCTTATGGCATTTATATTTGCGGGCTCGTGTTTAAATGGATTTTGGCCCAAGGCGGGCTTAAAGCAATGCAAAAGCATAATGAGTTAAAAGCCAATCTTTTATACGATTACTTGGACCAGAGTCATTTATTTAAAGGAACGGTCCGCGCGGATTCTCGTTCGCTCATGAACGTATGCTTCCGAACGCCGGATGCCACACTTGATGACCAGTTCATCGCTGAAGCTAAAAAAGCCGGGTTCGATAATTTGAAAGGTCACCGCTCGGTCGGTGGCATGCGCGCTTCTATTTATAATGCGATGCCCATAGAAGGCATTGCAGCGCTTGTCGAATTTATGAAAAAATTCGAAATTGCTCATAAGTAGGAGGAGAAGATGAAAAACGTTATTTGTTTAAACAATATTTCGAAAGTCGGGCTTAAGGCACTACCAAGTTCTTATAATGTTACGACGGACATCAACGTGGCCGACGCGGTTTTGGTTCGAAGCGCTTCGATGCTTGAAATGACGCTTCCGCAACAAGTTGTCGCCGTGGCCCGCGCTGGTGCTGGCGTCAATAATATTCCGCTAGAACCGTACGCAAAGGCCGGCGTTGTCGTGTTTAATACTCCAGGCGCTAACGCTAATGCTGTCAAAGAATTGACTGTGGCCGCCATGTTATTAGCAGCCCGTGATATCCACGGTGGTATTAAATGGATTGAACAAAATAATCACGATGTTGAAATTAATAAGACGGTCGAAAAAGCCAAAGTCGCCTTTGCTGGCACTGAAATATTTGGAAAGACACTCGGGGTGATTGGGCTTGGTGCTGTCGGTGCTCTTATCGCTGGGGCCGGTGGTGCTCTTGGCATGAACGTGATCGGATATGAGGCATCACCTGAAGGTGTCCTACCAATCCACAAAAACAAATTGCCCGATAATATCGTTTATGCTTCCACAGTTGAAGAATTATATGAGGAAGCCGATTACATCAGTATTAACGTGCCTTTATTACCAAGTACAAAAGGTATGATCAACAAAACATCAATCGCAATGATGAAAGATGGTGTTGTCATCATGAATCTCGCACGTGATGCGATTGTTAATGATACTGACATTAAGGAAGCGCTACTTAGCAAAAAAGTAAGAAAATATGTCACGGACTTTCCTAACTATGCGACTGCTAACATGGAAGGCGTCATCGCCATTCCGCATCTCGGCGCATCGACCGAGGAGGCCGAAGATAATTGTGCCTTCATGGCTGCTAATCAAATCGTTGACTTCATTGAAAATGGGAATATTACCAATGCGGTTAATTATCCAAATATATGCGCAGGACCGCTATTAACCGGCAGACGTTTAGTCGTCCTTCATGAAAACAAAGAAAATCTTGGCGCGGACATTATTAATCTTGTCTCCAAGCGAAAAAAGATTGTCCAATCGCTATCAAAAGCTCGAGGCAATTACGCCGTCACGATTATTGATTTCGACCATGGAGAAAACGACGAGCATGAAAATCATGAATGTGAACATGGTCAATGCATGGGCGAAGCGATTGCAGCCCTACCTGGAGTCATTCGCATTCGCGCTATTAAAAGTTAATTAATTTCCACACTGGAACAGCCAAGTCAGTACTCGATTTGGCTGTTTTTTATTTATAATTTTCGGAGGTAAGCTATGAAACTTGGAATTATTGTTTATTCAGAAACAGGTCATACGAGTTCCGTAATCAACCGGCTCGTTCAACGACTAAATCCGGCCATTAATCATCAGATTTTCACAATCCGCTCAAATGAGAAGCGCGATGAAGTGTATGATGTACCAAATATCGTTGGCTGTGATACTTTTATCATTGCAACACCAGTTCAAGCATTTATGCCGGCGACACCAATGGTCCTGGCAATCAAGGCGCTAGGCGACCTCACTACTATGAACGGTCACCTGATTATCACGCATTATTTCAAACGTGCTTGGCTCGGAGGCAATCACACGATTAAAGTTTTGACAAAGCTTCTTCGCGAAAAAGGTGCAAATATCAAGACGAGCCACATCATCAGTTGGTCGCACAAACATCGGGAACAGCAAATTGAAACGATGATTGCCAAGATGAGTGATGAACTTTGTCAAACAGTTTGAGTAAATATCTTCTCAATAATTATCTTTTCATCATTCATCACATTAAATATGCAAATAACGATTAAGGGAGCACATTATGAAATCCAGTGATTACATCGTCATGGAGGCGCATTATGGGGCGCACAATTATCACCCGTTACCGATTGTCATTAGCAAGGCAAAAGGTGTTTTTGTTTATGATCCAGAAGGGAATAAATACCTCGATTGTTTGTCCGCTTATTCAGCAGTGAACCAAGGGCATCGCCATCCGCGTATTATCAAGGCACTCAAGCGGCAAGCAAATCGCGTGACATTAACATCGCGCGCGTTTCATAATGACCAGCTCGCGCCTTTTTTAAAAAAGATGAATGAAGCTTTTGGTTATGAAGTATCATTACCGATGAACACAGGCGCGGAAGCCGTGGAAACGGCGTTAAAACTCGCACGTCGATATGGATATCTGAAGCGACAAGTACCATTTGATAAAGCAGAAATAATCGTCTGTTCATCAAATTTCCACGGTCGAACAATCTCAATTATCAGCATGTCGAGTGATCCAAGTGCTAAAGACTATTTTGGTCCTTTTACCCCTGGATTTGTGACAATTCCATTTGACGATGTAGAGGCATTAGAACGCTCAATTACCCCGAACACAGTAGCATTTTTAGTTGAACCAATCCAAGGAGAAGCAGGCGTCATTATTCCTAAAGATGGCTATCTAAAAGCAATCCGAGATATTTGTTCAAAGCATGAGATTTTATTAATGCTTGATGAAATCCAAACGGGGTTTGGTCGCACTGGTAAATTGTTTGCTTATATGCACGAGAATATTAAACCGGATGTCCTCATCGTTGGTAAAGCACTTGGTGGTGGTATCATGCCCATCTCAGCGGTGTTGACAAGCCAAGTGATTATGGAAGTAATCACACCTGGGACACACGGGAGCACTTTTGGTGGTAATCCACTTGCATGTGCCGTCGCATCCGTTGCCCTTGATGTAATATTTGATGAACAACTACCTGTCCGAAGTGCAGAATTAGGCGCTTATTTTCTTGAGGAATTAAAGAAAATTAACAACTCATTAATTAAAGAAGTGCGTGGTAAAGGGCTATTAATTGCCATCACCTTAGATAAAAAAGCCGGAGGTGCCCGCACGTATACCGAGGCATTATTAAAACAGGGAATTCTTGCAAAAGAAACGCATGAAGACACCATTCGTTTTGCACCACCACTCGTAATCACTAAGAAACAAATTGACTGGGCAATCACAAGAATTAAACTCGTGCTGGGAAAGGAATAATTATGAAATTTACTGGTCGCAGTTTATTAACATGGCTCGATTATACGAAAGAAGAATTTTTAGAAGTGCTTCAATTAGCTAAAACCTTGAAACATGATCAGAAGCTTGGAATCGTGCAGCCGTTATTAAAAGGCAAACAAGTCGTGCTTCTTTTTCAAAAAGATTCAACGAGGACTCGTTGTG
>CAZXCV010000014.1:0-30811 GCA_964639215.1 uncultured Staphylococcaceae bacterium | reverse complement strand
AGAAGTTAAGCACCGTAGTGGCGAAGGTATCCGCAAGGAGAGAATAGCGAGCTGCCGGGCTTTTTTCTTTTTAGGTTCCTAAATCAATGTTTACTCTGGGCTTCACCATTGCTAGTTGTGGTAATAAAGCCATCGTTATTGTATAATTAGCAAGACATAACTTCCCCAATAAAAAAATAAAACATGGTAATTGACAAGAAAACTAAATATGGTGGTATTAACATCTCGCTTGAAGCAATTGGCTCTGTCGCTGGTGCCGCTGCGCTTGAATGTTATGGCGTGGTCGGACTCGCCCAGAAAAATTCACTTCGTGAAAATATCGCTGATCTCTTAAAGGAAGAATCTTTCTATAAAGGTGTTTTCCCAAAAAAAGAAAAAGATGATTTTACAATTGATCTTTACATTATTGTTGCCTACGGTGTCAAAATCACCGAAGTCGTGAGTGAAGTCCAAAAAAAAGTTAAATACGTACTTGAGAAGACGTTTGACATTAAATTTAAAGCGGTCAATGTGTTCGTGCAAGGACTCAAAACGATCTAAATTTTATTAGGAGCGTTACATGAAAACAATCAACGGGCATGACCTGAAGAAGATGATTATTTCTGGGGCCAACCAATTATATAATTATTACCCAGAAGTCGATGCACTGAATGTATTTCCGGTTCCCGATGGCGATACCGGGATGAATATGAATTTAACGATGTCGAGTGGCGCGAAAGAAGTCGCTAATCGCAATGACGAAGATATTTATGAAATCGCGAAAGCATTTTCTAAAGGTTTACTCATGGGAGCACGTGGAAATTCTGGGGTCATTACCAGTCAAATATTCCGTGGATTCGCGATGTCACTTGAAGGCAAATCGCAAGTAAATGCCGTTGAATTTGCTGAAGCGTGGAACATGGGCCGTGAAATTGCTTATAAAGCGGTAATGCGCCCAGTTGAAGGCACGATTCTTACGGTTGTCCGTGAATCATCACAAGCACTCCTCGATCAAGTCAATGAAAGTTGGCAAGTTGAAGGCGCGCTTGATTTTATGCTATCTGAAGCACGCGAATCATTAAAACGAACCCCGGATTTGTTACCGATTCTTAAAGAAGTCGGCGTCGTGGATAGCGGTGGCGCAGGGCTCGTGCGCATTTTAGAAGGTTTTGTCAGTGCCCTCTATGATAAAGTCATTGAAAAGAGTACGGCCACAGCCTTTGAAGAACCAAAAGCGATGGCTGGCGCGATGATGGAAGCCGAAGAATTCGGCTATTGCACTGAGTTTATTTTGCGTGTTGGCGCTGGTGAAGCCGAGAAAAAACCATTTGTCGAAAAGCGGTTTAATAATGTTCTCAACTCACACGGTAATTCAATCGTCATGGTACGTGATGACGATATCGTCAAAGTCCATATTCATACGTTACTTCCAGGAAATATTTTAAGTTATGCACAACAATTTGGCGAATTTGTCACGCTCAAGATTGAAAATATGTCGGAGCAACATAGTCATTTATCCGATGATAATAAACTTAAAGACGTCAAACATTCGCATCAAAGTCTTTACGAAATGACGGAAGTTGAAGAACTTGAATATGCCCTTGTCGCCGTTGCGGCTGGAGCTGGACTTGAAAAGATGTTTAAAGAACTACGGGTTAATTATGTCGTCAGCGGTGGTCAAACGATGAATCCGGCAACTGAAGATTTTGTCGTTGCTATCAAGAAAATAAAGGCTAAACATATCTTTATTCTCCCCAATAATCCAAATATCGTGTTAGCGGCACAACAAGCCGTCGCTGTGCTTGGAAGTGATTATAGCGTTCATGTTATTCCAAGTAAAACGATTCCCCAAGGTTTAGTTGCTTGTATGATGTTTAATCCTGAAGCCAAGCTAGAGGAGAATATCGCTGAGATGAATAACGCACTCAAGAGCGTGCAATCAGGCGCGATTACGTTCTCGATTAAAGATACGAAAATCGATGGTGTCACCATTAAAAAAGATGAATATATGGCCATCAATAATAAGAAAATCGTCACGGCGGATCCTGATAAATACAAAACACTCGAACAACTCTTAAATCAAATGATTGATGAAATGACGAGTATCGTCACCATCATTTATGGTGAGGGGGTTGACGCTAAAAAGTTACAACCATTGATTGATCAATTCGTCGAACAATACGGTGATGTTGAATTCGATGTTCGTGAAGGTAATCAACCAATCTATTCATTCCTTGTCGGGGTTGAATAAAACGATAATTAACGGGGCATGGCCCCGTTTTTATTTGCTATTATTAAAGCATGGCACTTAGCAAATCAAAAACACTGATCACTGCGCTTAATTCGCTTGGAATCGTCACACCAGGTGATGTCGTGCGGCATATTCCATATCGCTATGACGATTTTTCTTTATCGGCCAGTGGTCCATTTGAACCTGGTCAACGGGTTGTGGTGTTTGGGATTGCCATTAGTGCTCCAACCGTTAATCAATCGACGCGCGTGAAAATATCGACGTTTAAATTTCGCCTCAGTGACCAGCGCGTTTATCAAGTCGTTGCCTTCAATCGGGTGTATTTACGAAGTGTCATTAAGTTAGGACAAGAATATACGATTATTGCTAACTTCGATGCGCAACGGAACACGCTTAATCTTATTAACTTACGCGCAGGGATGATTAAAAAAGAAGATCGCCTTCGTCCACTTTATCGATTGCCTGGTTCAATCGCGCAGCACGTCTACCATCGATTAGTCCAGCGCGTCTATGAAAAGGCGAAACCCGAACTAGTAACATTACTCCCAAATGAGTTAATTGATAAGTATCGTTTGCTTCCAAAGCTTGCTTCCTATGAGAAGGTGCATTTCCCATTAACTTTAGATGACGTCTATCAAGGTGTGCGTGTTTTTAAGTATGAAGAAGCGCTCTTATACAGCCTAAAAACTCAGCTAATTCGCCAGCAAAATAAATATCTCCATAAACAAGCGAAAATGCCAATCGAGGTTGGTTTTATCAATGATTTTGTCAAAAAACTACCGTATAAACTGAGTCGTGACCAACTTCAGGCAGTTCGTGATATCATCACTGATATGAACGAAACGACACTGATGTATCGCTTACTTCAAGGTGATGTTGGTAGTGGCAAGACCATTGTCGCCGCGATTGCACTATTTGCCAATTACCTCAGAAAGAATCAAGGGGCTCTCATGGCTCCAACCGATGCGCTTGCTAAACAACACTATAAGACATTGATAAGTGTATTTAAGGATACAGGTGTTCAGATCGCGTTACTTGTCGGGACATTGACTAATAAAGAAAAAACATATGTGAAAGAAGGATTGCTTGATGGCGTCATCGATATCGTGATTGGAACGCACGCACTATTTTCTCGTGATGTGATTTATCAATCACTCGGACTTGCTGTGATTGATGAACAACATCGCTTTGGCGTCAATCAGCGGAGCCTCTTATCTAATAAGGGGACCCACGCCGATTTATTACTGCTCAGTGCAACACCAATCCCACGGACGTTAGGAATGACACTGTTTGGGGATATGGACATTACAACGATTCGTCAATTTCCATTTTTAAAACGGAATGTCATTACAACGATTCATCTACCAGACGATGATCGTATTATGGATGCCATCACCGTGGCACTTGCCCAAAATGATCGTGTCTTCATCGTCGCCCCACTAATTGAAGATTCGGATTTTAGTGATTTTAATGTTGAAGCACTTTTTGAAATGTACCAGGCGCGTTTCATAGGCAAGGTGACGTTGCTTCACGGTCGACTCAGTAACGAAGATAAAGATGATGCCCTCACTGACTTCGTGACTGGCAAGCGTCCGATTATCGTAGCTACATCAATCATCGAAGTTGGAATTGATGTCCAAGACGCCAGTTTAATGATTGTCTATGATGCGCATCGATTCGGACTCGCTTCATTGCATCAATTGCGTGGCCGGATTGGGCGAGGTGGGCAACAAGCCACGTTTATGTTAGTGACTGATCTTGAATCCCCCGATGAGCATGAGCGACTAACCGTTTTGACAAGATCAAACGATGGCTTTGAAATTGCTGAAAAAGATTTAGCGTTACGGGGTCCCGGAGAATTTATCGGTGTGCGTCAATCGGGCTTACCATCATTTGGTTATTTAAATATTTTCCAAGATTATAAAATGCTTGAATATGCTCGTGATGATGCTCGAATGATATTAGCTAATCCAAAACCAGAACATCGCGTAATTCTCGATATTGTATTACAAGAAATTAATACGTTACCCTATGGATAATGTATTCTTTTGATTTATCAAATGACATTCGGTATGGTATATATATTGTTGCATTAATAACAAGATTAGAGGAAATGTATGAAAACAATCGTCGTTGATATGATGGGTTCTGATCATGGAGTAACGGCCACGATTGATGGTGTTTATCAATTTTTAAAACGAAATCATGATGTTAAATTAATACTTGTCGGAGATGAAAAGGCGTTAGCGCCTTTAAGCGATGTTGCCACGATTATTCCTTCGACCGATATTGTTCCGATGGAAGCGGGGGCGATGGATGTGATGCGCCTGAAACAATCATCGATGCTCGTGGCTATTAATACGATGCTTGAACATCAAGCAGACGCGATTGTTAGCGCCGGTTCGACTGGAGGTTTTCTTAGTGCCACAACTTTAAAATTGAAGTTAATTCCTGGGGTGGAACGCGCTGCTTTAATGTCACCATTTCCTACGGCGATACGGGGTAAAAAAGCCGTTGTGCTCGACATTGGCGCTAATAATGAAAACACCCCGAGTCAGATTGTCCAATTTGCTAAAATGGGCAGTATTTTTGCGAAGACCATCTATGGGCTCGAATCGCCAAAAATATACTTATTATCAAATGGTGCTGAAGAGAAAAAAGGGACGCCCGAACTTAAAGAAGCTCATCAAATGTTGAAGGCTGAAAATTATCCTGGATTTAAAGGAAATGTTGAAGCTCGTGAAGCACTCAATGGCGAAGCCGATGTCATTGTTAGTGGTGGCTTTGCTGGTAATATTTTCTTAAAGGGCTCTGAAGGGATTTTCGTCTTAATGAATAACTTAATTAAGCGTGCATTTAAACGAAACGTGCTGACAAAAATCGGATATATATTATCAAAAAAAGGATTCGATGATTTGAAGACATCACTTAATTACAAAACTTATGGTGGTGCAATGCTACTTGGGGTCAACGGTGTCGTCGTTAAAGCCCACGGTAGTAGCGATGGCTTTAGTTTCTCCTACGCGTTAGAAGTCGCCCTCAAGATGGCCGAAGCCAATGTTGTTACGCATTTAGCCGAAGGATTTACTCATGGCACACATTCATGATTTAATCGAAAAATTTGGAATCCAGATGCATGACCAAGCGCTTTATGAGCTTGCGTTAACCCATCCATCATATAACGCTGACAGCGCTTGTCCTGGTGAAGATTATGAGCGCTTAGAATTTATGGGAGATGCCATTATATCGTTGGTTGTTGCCGAACTAATTTTCCGATCGCATCCAAATTTCAAACAAGGATTAATGTCAAAAACACGCGCCAAACTCGTGCAAACCGAACATTTATATCGCATCGCGAAAGATTTAGGTCTCGTCCACTATATTCGCCTTGGCCATAGTATTTCAAAAGAAGTCGTCGCCACATCCAAAAAGATTCTTGAAGATGTGTTTGAGGCATTGATGGGTGCCATCTACATTGATCAAGGGTTCGAAGTGGCTGAGCGCGTGATTAAACAACTATTTGCTCATAGTGTCACCCTCATCAATCCTGAGCAATTAACCGATTATAAGACGCAACTACAAGAAGCGATTCAGGCCGAACATCGCGAAGCAGTTATCTATCAAGTAGCAGACGAAAGTGGTCCAGCACACGATCGACATTTTGTCGTCACGGTTTCATTTGGTGGCACAATTCTCGGACGTGGACAAGGATCGAGCAAGAAAATCGCCGAACAGCAAGCTGCTGCTGATGCGTTGAAGAAGAAAGCTGGTTAGGATGGGTTTATTCAGTTACTTAAAACAAAAATTTAGTGGTAAGCAAGCAATCGTTAAACAAAAATATATTGTTGGTCTCACTAAAAGCCGCGCTAATTTTTCTGATCGGCTCAAGGCGTTATCAATGCGTTATTCTCAAGTTAGCGACAACTATTTTCATGAAGTCGAAGACATTCTCATCGAAGCGGATATTGGAGTGAAGCTCGTTGATGACATTATCACTGCGACAAAAGCGACGATTAGGGAGCAAGCAATTACTGATACTCATCAAATAAACGAAATGCTCGTTGATAAAATGTTTGTTGGTTATGTGCAAAGTGGTCGTGATATTCATATCGACATTGAATTTCATGATAACCGTCCAACAGTCATTTTAGTGGTTGGCGTCAATGGTGTTGGAAAAACAACTTCGATTGCAAAATTAGCCTATCGGTATCAAAGCATCGGTAAGCGCGTTTTGCTCATTGCCGGCGACACTTTTCGCGCCGGAGCGCAAGAGCAACTTGCTATTTGGGCAACAAGACTAAAGGCCGATCTTGTCGCAGGAGCGCCAAAAGAGGATCCAGCTGCCGTTACTTATAAGGGAATGGAAAAAGCAACCCAAGGTAAATATGACCTCGTCATTATTGATACGGCGGGACGTTTACAAACCAAGGGAAATCTGATGGCGGAACTGACGAAAGTGCGACGGACAATTTCACGATTTTATGAAGAAGCACCCGATGAAGTGTTTTTAATCATTGATGCAACAACAGGACAAAATGGTGTTTTTCAAGCCAAAGCTTTTGCGGAGGCAACTGGCCTAACCGGTGTTGTTGTGACCAAAATGGATGGCACTTCAAAAGGTGGTATTATATTAGCAATCCGCGATCAGCTTGGAGTCCCGGTCCGCTTTATTGGACTTGGAGAAACACTCAATGATTTAGAAGAATTTGATTTAGAAGCATATTTATATGGCTTATGTTTAGGAGTAGAGTAATGGGTTTTCTTGGGACATTGTTATTATTCATCTTAGTTGATTTAGCGATTACGTTTTTACTACGCTTACTTGGTGTTCCATATTTCGTAATCGACATTGTTGTGGCGTTTGTGATGGCATTCCTTTTTGCTTATTTACGACGCGAACGAACTAGTGTTCCGTTTTATAAGAATTTGAGTTTTCATCGTAACTTTGCGACGATATTTATCGTTCTATTAGCAATATCGTATATATTCGGGCAAATATTATGACCAAAGTCACAAATTATGAGCAAATTGGACGCTTGCTTGCAAAATATGGACCACTACTGACCTTCCATCAGAAGCAGATCATGGAGCAATATTTTTTCTATGATTTGACGATGCAAGAAATTGCTGACGAACAACGTATTTCGCGTAGCGCTGTCAATGATATCATCAAACAAAGCAGCGAGAAGCTTCATGAATTTGAAGAGCGCCTCGCCTTATTAGCAAAAGAAGACACGATCATCAAACTGCTCGATCAGCTTGAAGGAGCATCAAAAACCGAGCTAAAGAACATCATCGCGCAAATTAAGGAACATTTAACACATGGCATTTGAATCATTAACCGAAAAATTTCAACTAATCTTTAAAAAATTACGCGGTGAAGCGCGACTGACAGAAACGAACATGGAGACGATGCTCGGCGAAATTCGGATTGCATTACTCGAGGCTGACGTTAATTTAAAAGTCGTCCGGACTTTTTTAGAAAATATTAGCGAAGCAGCGAGGGGCACTGAAGTGTTTGGTTCACTCAACCCCGGACAAACACTTGTCAAAATCGTCCGTGAACAATTAGTGACATTATTAGGCGCGGATGAAGCGAGTATTCATTTAAAAAATGACCAACCAAATTATCTATTAGTCGTTGGCCTCCAAGGAACAGGAAAAACGACGACGATTGCAAAATTGGCCAAGTTGTATCAAGACAAGGAGAAGAAGCGTGTTTTAATCGTTGGAGCCGACATTTATCGTCCGGCTGCTATCGATCAACTTGAAACATTGGCCAAGCAAGTTGGCGCCACTTTTTATAGTGATCGCGCGACTAACAATGTTCTCGACATAATGTCTGAGACAAAAAAAATCGCCGCTAATTATGATGTGGTTCTCATCGATACGGCTGGTCGCTTAAATATCGATACAAAGCTTATGCAAGAACTTCGTGATATTCAAGCCAGCGTTCATGTGCTAGAAACACTTTTAATTGTCGATGCCATGAGTGGCCAGGATGCTTATAACGTTGCTCAATCATTTCACGAGCAACTGACATTAACGGGTCTAATAATGACAAAACTCGATGGTGACGCTCGTGGTGGTGCTGCCCTCTCAATTCGTCATTTAACCGGCTTACCTATTAAATTTATTGGTGTTGGCGAAAAAATTGATGATCTAGAAATGTTTTATCCCGAGCGGATGGCTGATCGTATTTTAGGAATGGGTGATGTTGTTACCCTGATTGAAAAAGCCAAAGAAAAGATCGATGAAAAAGAGGCGAAGAAATCGGTTGAGAAGATGATGAGCGGCCACTTCGATTTAAATGATATGTTGGCACAAATGCGTCAAGTTCAAAAGCTTGGTTCACTCGGTGGTCTCATAAAATTAATACCCGGAATACCGAAAATCAGCGCCGAACAGCAAGCGCAAGCGGAACAAGAAATGCAAAACTTTGAAACAATCATTAATTCGATGACACCAGAAGAACGTCAGAATCCTGACATCTTGCGCAATTCACGAAAACTTCGGATTGCCAAAGGTAGTGGCAAGACAAGTACCGATATTAACCGCGTCATCAAAAAATATGAGCAAACGCGTGACATGATGCGCATGCTTAATCAGAATAAGGGTAAATTCCCCGGTGGTGGCATGGGCGGGTTCCCATTTAAGAATTAAAGAAGACTGATGATAATCGTCGTGATACCGATTGCTAATAAATAGATTCCAAAATATTTCGCTTGTGAATAGCGAAATTTTTTGAAGATGAACATTAACGCGGCGTAAGTGAAGATAAATGAGGCGACGAGGGCAATCACATAATAAATAAGCGTATTAGGACTCGCGGTTAATACTTGTTCTACATCAGTAAGACTCAACACAAAACTTCCTAAAGCAATCGGGATGAACAGTAGAAAAGCGAAGCGTTTAGCCGATTGTTCATCTAATCCGCTGACTTTCGCGCCAGTGATAGTAATTCCTGAGCGTGATATACCGGGCAGAATTCCCATCGCTTGAAATACACCAGCAACCATCGCGTGTTTAATTGTTAATCGATCAGTCGTTTTTTTACCAAAGACTGGCCATAAAAATAGTAGCGTGGCTGTGATTAAAAACCCGATACCGACATATAAAAGGTCGCCGAAAAGCGATGTGATCTCTGACTCGAGTAAGAACCCGACTATAGCCGCGGGGATTGAAGCGATAATGATAAATAATCCGAGTTTAAAGTTCTCGGCATGCTCTGGTTCGCGTTTAAAGATATAAAGGATAAAACCTTTGACAATTTCATAGATGAGTTTGCGAAAGAAAATGAGAAGTGCTAATAGCGAGGCAAAATGGAGAAAAATGGCAAAAACAGCTTCGTTATCAGGATTAACATCGAATAAATACTGTAATAACGCGAGATGACCACTGCTCGAAATGGGTAAGATTTCGGCGATACCTTGGACGATTCCAAGTATTAGATATTTTAAGGCGACAATAATATTCATGTTAGCGATCCTTCATAAATTTATGACCTTTAGTGATAGCATCAGTTAACCAAGCAGGAGTGATGCCTTGATCATAATCTCGCAACAATTTGATATCTTGCGACGTTAATTTATAGGCGTTAAACAAATCAGGGCGAGCGATGCGCGTATCGACTAGGCGCATCAGGTGGCGCCATTTATTGATGGCGATGTGGTTGCCAGAATATAAAATGTCGGGGACCATATGACCATCAAAATTATAGGGTTCAGTATATTGTGGGTATTCGAGTAATCCATCATCAAAACTTTCGGTTTCTAACGACGTTGCTTCAATCGCTCCCGGTAATAAGCGAATAATCGCATCGGTCAGCGCCATCGCACCGATTTCGCCACCAGTTAGGATAAAATCACCTAAACTAATTTGCTGATCAATGTAATGGGTAATACGTTCATCGATGCCTTCATAATGACCACAAATTAATAATACATGGTCGAGCTTGGCTAATGTCTGCGCGATGTCTTGGGAAAATGGTTCGCCATGAGGAGAAAGCAAAATTTTATGCGAATCATATAAATTTAATTGATTAATTGTATTTACGATTGGTTGTACTTTCATGACGAGTCCGGCACCACCACCAATTGGAGGAGTATCGACGCGGCCATATTTATCAAGCGTGTAATCGCGGATATTGACGATGTTGATGGTCGCTACTTGTTTGCTGAGGGCGCGTTTAATAATCGACTGTGAGATAAAACCAGCGAACATATCAGGGAAGAGTGTTAATATCGTGATTTTCATATCAGTCCATCGATTTGATTAATTGTAATTTCTTTGTGGTCAATATCAACCTTGACAATAAAGAAAGGAACAAATGGGATTTGATACTTTCTTTGTTCATATTCGATTTTTAAGATTGGATGAGCACCATAATCGACGACATCTGTCACAATCCCTAATTGCTGTTTTTCCTTATTAATAATCGAAGAACCGATTAAATCAGCATGGAAATAGGTGGCTTTTGGTAATTTGATATCATCCTTGGATGCTAATACATAGTAACCAAAAAACTGCTTGGCTGTTTCATTTGTGATTTCTTCAAATTTGACGAGATCGAGACCACGATGACGGCGATAACTCGTTACGGTTACGAAACGTTCGGCGTTTGTGGATTCGTTCCGTAACAATAAGCGATTTCCAGGTTGATACCGTAACTTAGAAAAATCGCTAAAGGAGACGATTTTCAATTCGCCTTGTGTTCCAAATGTGTTGACAATTTGACCGACGGTTAATAAATCCATAGCACTAGTATAAATGAAAAGAGGAGATTTTACTCCTCTTGGTTAGTTGCTTCAAACGATTCGAATTTTAGATGAATACGACGACCTTCGCTTTTACCAGCGACACTAAGCATTTCTCTTAGCGCGTCAGCGATAATACCTTTGCGACCAATTAGGCGCGAAGTATCTTCGCTTTCGGCGACAATTAGTAATGTTAAGTCACGATCATTAGGATTCGGTAGTTCTCGGATCATCAAGGCATCTTTATGAACGATGAAGTCATCAACGAAGGCGTGGATAATTGCTTCGTAATCCATAGATTACTTCCCCGACTTTTTGATTGCGAGTTTGGTTTCGGCTAGCTTGGTCATCAAACCTTGAGCTGAGAAGAGCGTACGGACGGTGTCGCTTGGTTGCGCGCCTTGTAGTAACCACTTAAGGGCTAACGCTTCATCAATCACGGCTTTCTTTTCGATTTTTGATGGATCATAAAAGCCAACTTGTTCAATGTAGCGACCATCACGAGCATATCGCGCGTCAGCGGCTACGATGCGATAGAATGGGTCTTTGTGACGACCAACACGGGCTAAACGGATTTTAACAGCCATAAATTACTCCTTTAATACGATTACTATTTTAGTGAAATTGTTATTGTTTGTCAAGTAAATTTACTTTACAAGCCTTGCAAAGAATGACCATCTTTATTTATTAAAATAAAACAGCAAGATCATTTGGTTTTTATGGTTGCAACTCGCCCCCTAATTTGCTAATATAACTAAGCGCTTGCGCTAGGAATGGTCCGCTGATGTGTCACTACATCAAGAACATTCGACAACTAACATCCCAAAGGAGCGTGATACCATGAATAACAATCTGGTCAATGAAATCACCGCCACGCAATTACGCGACGACTTACCAGTATTTAGCTCAGGCGATACTGTGAAAGTGTTTGTCCGTATCATTGAAAACAACAAACAACGTCTCCAAGCATTCGAAGGTGTCGTTATGGGCCGCCGTGGCTCAGGCATCAATGCCTCATTCACCGTGAGAAAAATAAGCGGTGGTGTCGGCGTCGAACGAACTTTCCCTGTCCATGCACCAAACGTTGCTCGTGTCGAGTTGATTAAACGGGGCAAGGTGCGTCGCAATAAGATTAATTATCTGCGCAATCTGTCTGGCAAAGCTGCCCGTATTAAAGAAATCGTAAAATAATAGTGACAACGGCTCTTGCAAGAGCCGTTTTTTCTTAGATTAAGATATTTTATCGCGATATTTATGTAGCAGTTTATAATATTGAGAAAGGAGTCGAATCATGGCAAAAAAGGTGTATCCTACTTGGCGTCGTGTTTTAAATGCCATTTTTCACACTTTCTTTATCTTTTTCATCATCATTGGCGGTCTTGTCATTTTTCATAATGTTTATTACACGCCAGTGAAAATTGTCGGTCGCTCGATGGAACCAACACTTCAAGATGCCGAATTCGGTGTGATGGATACTCATCAATGGCGACTCGAACAGATTGAACGCTTTGATATCGTGATTGTGCAACCATCACTCGCCACAGAAAAATACATCATCAAACGTGTCATTGGTTTACCAGGCGAACGCGTTGTCCTCGATGGTAATGGCGAACTATTTGTCAATCAAACACATATTCCTCAATCTTTTCTCGATGTTAATCGATATTTACTCGAAACTTGTAGTTCACATTCGAGTATTGGATGTTTCAACTCGATTATATTAGCGGATAATCAATTTTACGTCCTCGGGGATAACCGTGGTAATTCGTATGATTCCCGTGCAATGGGACCATTTGAAACCAATCAAATCGTCGGGGTCCTTTTTTCAATTGAAGGAACATGCGAACCAAACGGTCATGGGAGTGACGTTGGAGTCACATTGCAAACCTGCGCCGTAAGAAATTATCGATGGCCTCGGTTTTATTAAGATGAACGAGCGTCCGATTCACTGGTATCCCGGCCACATGGCTGTCGCTACTAAAGAAATTGAAAAAAATTTAAAACTTGTCGATATGATTATCGAAGTGATTGACGCTCGCGCTCCAATCAGTTCGCGCCACCCATTTTTAGCCTCGTATCAAGGTCCAAAAGTTCATCTGTTGGTCATGAGTAAAAGCGACCTGGCTGACCACTATGTCACGTCGCGCTGGGAAAAATATTTTGCTGAGAAAAACTTGCCCTTAATTACCGTTGATTTACTATCACAACAAGCTGGTAAAAAAGTAATAGACCATGCTTTAAAGATCAGTCGCCACGTTATTGCCAAGCAAATCGCCAAAGGCATGAAGCCACAACCACTACGGGCCATGGTGATTGGCATTCCTAACGTTGGAAAATCAACGCTCATTAATCGCATTGCCAAGAAAGCGGCGACCGTCGTATCCGATCGTCCGGGAGTCACGCGCGCTCCCCAATGGATTAAACCCCGTCAAGATTTGTGGCTCCTTGATACACCCGGCGTTTTACCGATGAATTACGAATTAAAATTAACGGCCTTAAATTTAGCGTCGATTGGCGCGATTAAGCGCGACATTTTACCACTCGATACACTGACCACCTACCTTTATAAATATATAAGGAGTGGTTATCCAAGATATTTGGATGTTTATGTGGGTGAAACCGCCCAGCCAGAAGTCGGGTGCTACATGCAACAAGTTGCGCGAAGGTATGGGCTCCTCGATGATGTCAATAAGGCGAAAGAGCGGTTTTATGATGATGTAAAAAGTGGCAAACTTGGTCGTCTTTCGTTTGAGGTTGCCTATTAGTGGCCTTAACTTACCAAACTTTACCTGTATACGAAAAGTATCACCATATCGCTGGGGTTGATGAAGCTGGTCGTGGACCGTGGGCTGGACCAGTCGTGGCGGCTGCCGTGATTTTTCCACGTGGTTATCAAAATGAATTAATTAACGATTCAAAATTATTGACACCAGCGATGCGCGAACGCCTATTCGCGGTCATTCAGCGTGATGCTATAGCAATCGGCATTGGGATTGTCGCACCAGGTGAGATTGACCGACTTAACATTTTAGAAGCCACTAAGCTGGCGATGACTGAAGCGCTTGATACATTAAAGATAACACCAGATTATATTATGCTTGATGCCATTACCTTGCCTTCCCTTAAAATTAAACAAGAAGCGCTCATTCATGGTGATCAACTGGCGTTACCGATTGCCGCTGCATCGATTATCGCTAAAGTTACGCGCGATCGTATAATGATTGAAGCCCAACAAACGTATCCGCTCTTCCGATTTGATCTTCATAAGGGGTATGGCACTAAGTTACATCAAGCGGAACTTTTAGCCCATGGGCCAATTACCGATTTTCATCGTTTTTCCTACAAACCGATTAAACAACTACATAACAAATAACGGTTATGAACCTAAAAGCTTACCTATTAATAAATAAATGAGGTGAGCAATATGATCAAAGGACGGGACATCATCGTCCATTTAGCAATTAAATACCAAGGTGATTGGAATCGCATTTATCAAGCAATCAAAGTCAAAGAACCAGCGACTGCTCTTGAAATAGAAGCATCATTAGCGGAACTGACATCAGACGTCATGACGATTATCGACGAGGATTATCCTGAGCAATTAAAGAAAATATATAAACCACCGTTCGTATTGTTTTATCATGGCGATAAGTCGCTATTACGACATCCACATCATATGTTGGCTGTCATCGGGAGTCGCCAGCCATCTGCTTATGGCGTTATGATGACACGCACAATCGTTAAAGACTTAATTAAACATGATGTATTAATCATTTCTGGTTTAGCCAAAGGGATCGATCACCTTGCCCATCAAACGACACTTGATGAGCATGGAGCGACCATTGCTGTCCTTGGTGGTGGGATTGACACGATCTATCCTGAAGAAACAAGAGATACATATCGCACAATGAGAAAAACACAACTCATCTTGAGTGAGTATCCCGCCCATATCGGACCGAAGAAAGATAATTTTCCGTGGAGAAACCGGATTATCGCTGGTTTAGCGGAAGCTGTATTCGTGACTGAAGCGAAAAAGCGTAGCGGTACCTTAATTACGGTTGGTTATGCCCTTTATCTTGGCAAAGATGTTTATGTACTTCCTCATCAAGCAAATATTGACAATAGTTGTAATCGCCTGATTCGTGATGGCGCCACACTCGTCGAAAGTGCCCGCGACATCCTTGATGAATTAGATAAAGTAATGGTCGAAGATAATCGAGATACCACACCATCACCGGCAATAAAAACTTTTATTTAATATTAAATAAAGAAAAGAGGACATGGTTATATCGATTGACAAGTGACTTTTTGAAGTGATAATTACATAAAATATAGGAGTCGCTATGAAAAGTTTAGTCATTGTTGAATCACCCACGAAACGTCAAACCATTGGTAAATATCTGAAAGATCTACCTGGTGATTTTGATGTGCAAGCTTCGATTGGACATATTCGTGATCTCGCCACAAGTGGTAAAGACGGTCTCGGTGTCGATGTCGAGCATGGATTTATTCCTCGATATGTTGTTAATAAGAAAAAGGTGGAAGTGGTTAACAATCTCAAAGCCGCGACTAAAAAAGTCGATGAAATAATCTTAGCAACTGACCCCGACCGCGAAGGCGAAGCGATTGCCTGGCATCTGGCGGAAGTATTAGGACTCGATATCAAAACAACGAAACGAATTGAATTTCATGAGATTACACGCGAGTCGATTAAACAGGCGATGCTACAACCCCGCATGATTGATATGGATATGAAGGCATCACAGGAGACGCGCCGTATTTTCGACCGTATCAGCGGCTTTAAGCTATCAAAACTTCTCCAGAAAAAAATAAAATCGCGATCAGCCGGACGTGTCCAATCAGTCGCCCTAAAGATGATTGTTGATCGTGAACGAGAAATTCTAGCCTTCATCCCCGAGGAATATTGGACATTAAGTGTCGAATTACTCATTAATCAAAAAGGATATCCATTAACGCTAAGCAAAGTCGATGGAAAAAAGGTCGACATCAAAAACGAAGATGAAGCGCTCGCCATTTTGGCGCGTATCGAAACAAAACTTCCGATTACCAATATTAAAGTTAGTGAGCGTAAGCGCGAACCAAAGTTTCCATTTAAAACATCAACGTTACAACAAGAAGCGGCCGCGCGGTTTGGCTTTGATACCAAGCGCTCTAGTCGCATTGCACAGACTCTATATGAAGGTGTATCATTGGGTGCCGAGCAAGTTGGTCTCATTACGTATATCCGCACCGATTCCGTGCGATTATCGGAAACGTTTTTAACGCGGGCCCATAGCTATATTCAGGAAACCTATGGCAGTAAATATGTCGCCCCTGTCAAAAAAGTAAAAGCGGGATTATTAGCTCAAGATGCACATGAAGCGATTCGTCCAACGAGTAATCATCGAACCCCCGATAGCATCAAAGAATACTTATCACCAGACCAATATAAACTTTACCGGTTAATTTATGAACGGACGTTAGCGAGTCTGATGCCTGATCAAGTCGAAGAGGTGACGACTTATACATGTGAAACAAACGGTATTCAATTTACGCTTGAACGAGCAATGACGTTATTTGATGGTTTTACGATTGTGACGGGAAAAAGTGACAATGACGACAAAAAAGTTCCACTGCTAACTCTGGGAGAACATTATCCCGTTCACAAAAAAGAAGCGAAGCAAAATATGACGAATCCACCACCTCGTTTAACAGAAGCTAAACTGATTGAAGAGATGGAAAAAAACGGAATTGGACGGCCATCGACATATAGTTCGACAATCGAGACACTAAAAATGCGTGATTACGTCACTGCAAAAAAAGGAACACTGACGCCGACTGATCAAGGAAAGTGCACTGTTCAATATCTCGAGTTATATTTTACCGATTCCATTAATCCCACGTTCACTGCCAAGATGGAACAGCAACTTGATGAAGTTCAAGATGGTAACAATTCAGCGAGTGATATTTTAAGTAATTTTTATGAGACACTGATTACTTCAATTGAAAAAGCCGGAGAACTACCTAATTTAGAATCATGCATCAAAGATTTTGGTCCATGTCCCAAATGCGGTGAAGGTCGCCTGATTGAGAAAAAAGGCAAATATGGTAAATTTATCGCATGCAGTCGCTTCCCAACTTGTCACTATATCCAAAAAGAAATCAAAGAAGCACCAGAGGCAATTGGGCGTAGTTGTCCGAAATGTGGCGGTGCGCTTGTCAAACGATTTTCGAAGAAGCGCAAATCGATGTTTATCGGATGCATTAACTTTCCGAAGTGCAACTATCTTGAAGCGCTTGAAAGTGAAAAAGAGGCGCACCGTCATCAGTCATGAATCGAACGACGGCTGAATTTATCGACTATCTCACCCACCAGAGAAAGTATTTACTGACGACGGTCGATAGTTATCGACGCGACATCGATTTGTTTTACAGTTTTTTGCATGAAAAACAATTATTGGATCACCAAGTTAATCTCAAGGTAATCCGAGATTTTTTAATGAGCGAACTACAGCGTGGTGTTGGTAAACGTAGCCTGAAACGTCGGATTGCGGCATTACGTCATTATTATGAATTTCTCGTACTCAATCATTATCAAACGAGCAATCCTTTTCAACTCATTGTTGCCCCAAAGATAGGCGCAAGGCTACCAAAAACGCTGTTTATTGAACAAATTGAGTGGTTACTGGAAGCGACAAAAAAACGAACTGATGAATTAGCCAAACGTGATACAGCCATCCTTGAACTGCTTTATACTTCGGGTTTACGTGTAAGTGAAATCACAAAACTCACGCTTCAAGATTTAGATTTACGTGGACGAATGATGCGTATTCTTGGCAAAGGCAGTAAAGAACGATTAGTCCCGATTTCGATCGGTTCACAAGCATCTCTTAGTGTTTATATCGAACAATCGCGACCGTTTTTATTAACAAAAAACACGTTAAAAGCCACCTCATTTGTATTTTTATCTGATATTGGGGCTCCTTTGACGAATCGTGGTATTCAATATATTCTGCATGCGATTGAAAAGAAAACGCATATATATCTCGACTTACATCCTCACAAATTACGCCATTCATTTGCCACCCATTTACTAGAAAATGGGGCTGATTTACGGACAATCCAAGAATTACTTGGTCACGCATCCATTAATACCACGCAAATATATACCCATGTTACAACCGAAGCGATGCAAGCTTCATATCAAGCCGCTCATCCACGCGCTCGTAAGAAAAAATAGCGCTGAATTTCTATGAATAATGTAAGCATGTAAAGTGCTTTTTTTGTTGGACAAGGTTGGTATGCTGTGCTAAAATTACTTGGCTCTATGAAATAGAGACAACACACATCGCCGATTCAACATCCAAGTCCACCATGTGTGGGGGTGTTGTTAGAAACGATGGAGGGACAAACATAAAGGAGGATTCACCCATGAGTGAACAAGAGAAAGAAGTGGTCGTTCCCGCGACCGAAGAAACGATGGACAGTATCGTTCCCCAACAAAACGAGCCGATCATCACAATGAAGAAACTAGCCGCTGCTGGTGTCCAATACGGTCACCAAACGCGCAAATGGAACCCCAAGATGGCTCCATTCATCTACGGTGCCCATAATGGCATCTATATCGTTGACTTAAAGAAAACGGTCACCAAAATCGAAGAAGCCTATCTCAAGCTTAAAGAGATTGTCGTTGCTGGTGGTAAAGTGTTATTCGTTGGCACCAAAAAGCAAGTCCAAGATCTCGTGAAAGAAGAAGCACTCCGCTCAGGATCGTTTTACATCAATAATCGCTGGCTTGGTGGTACTTTAACAAATTTTCGGACGATTCTTGGCCGGATTCGTTATTTAAAAGACCTTGAAAAGCAAGAAGAAGATGGTACGTTTGAACTACTCCCTAAGAAGGAAGTTAGTGGCCTGCGCAAATTAAAAGAAAAACTACTAAAAAACCTTGAAGGTATCAAAGAAATTAAACGGACGCCACAAGCGGTGTTTGTCGTTGATCCAATGGTTGACCATAATGCCGTTAGCGAAGCTAAAAAATTAGGAATCCCTGTTTTTGGCATCATTGACACAAATGCTGATCCGGCCTTAGTTGATTATCCGATTCCCGGTAATGATGATGCTGTTGGCAGTGTTCGGATTATTTTGCAAGTGATGGCCGATGCTGTTGTCGAAGCCAAGGGCGGACTCCCCGTCATCGCTTACACGAAAGATGAAGAATTTCTCGATCGTTACGCAGCGATGAAAGCTGAAACACGAGCGGCCAATGAGGCAGCACGAGCAGCTTCCTTCTCAACGAGAACGGAACCAGTCGCTGAAGAAGCAAAAATCGAAGTAAAAACCGAAACATCAGTTAAAAAAGAAAAGACGACCCGCAGTGCTAAAAAAGAGGTGACTGAAGAAGCCACTCCTTCGAAAGTCGATGAGGAATAACCAATATGTCACAAATCATTGAACTTATTAAAGAGCTCCGTGAACGAACCGGCGCCGGGATGATGGACTGTAAACGCGCCCTTGAAGCAAGTGATCTCGACATTACAAAAGCGCTTGATTGGCTCCGCGAAAAAGGAATCACCAAAGCGGCGAGTAAATCTGCACGAATTGCCGCTGAAGGGGTCACACACGTCGTTCAAAATGGCTATAAACGGTTAATTATCGAAGTTAACTGTGAAACTGATTTCGTCGCTCGTAGCGATTCCTTTACAAGCTTAGTTGACACAATCGCAAAATCGATACTTGCGCAGGGCATATCGTCACTTGATGAAGCCAAAGCGTTAGTTGCCCCATTAATTACTGAAGCGACAATGAAGATTGGTGAGAAGATTGATTTACGCCGCTTCGAAGTGCTTGAAGCAAATGATCATCAAGTAGTTGGCTCATATATTCACATGAATGGTAAGTACTCAGCCATCGTTTTAATGAGTGGCGTTGATCAAACATTCGTCAATAATATGGCAATGCACATTACTGCTAATAATCCACGCTTCATCGACATGCAATCAATCCCGCAATCTGATCGTGACCACGAACTAAAAATTCAGCGGGAACTTATGGCCAATGATGAAAAACTCAAAGATAAACCAGAAGCCGCGCTTAGCAAAATATTAGAAGGCAAAGTCAGTAAAGTGTTCCGTGACTTAACGCTGAGTGAGCAAGCCTATCTAATGGATGAGGCTGGCGCTAGCGTTAGCGCCATCTTGACAAAAGCTGGTGGCAAGGTTCATAAATTCGTTCGTTACGCTGTTGGCGAAGGAATTGAAAAGCGATCTGATAACTTCGCTGAAGAAGTCATGGCGCAAATAAAATAACACTCTTTTGAGTGTTTTTTTTATAATAAGAAGAGGAGCAATGTAACATGAACAAATATCACCGCGTGATTATCAAACTTTCAGGTGAAGCATTAGCGAGCAAACGCGATAAGATGATTCTTGAAGCCAATCATTTATTCGTAGTTGCCGAGGCTATTAAAAAGATGGTGGCTGAAGGCGTTCAAGTTGGTGTTGTCATTGGTGCTGGCAATATTTGGCGTGGCAAGTTTGCAACCCAAATTGGTATCGATGCTGCTACAGCCGATTACATGGGCATGCTTGGGACCATCATTAATTCGATTGCTTTGCAAAATGCACTAGAAAATATTGGCGTTCCGACGCGTGTGCTCTCGGCCGTGGAAGTAAAATCAGTCGCTGAACCATACATTCGCCGCCGCGCGATTCGCCACCTTGAAAAAGGGCGTGTCGTCATCTTCGCTGGTGGTACTGGCAACCCATATTTTACCACCGATACAACCGCGAGTTTACGAGCGATGGAAATTGAAGCCGATGTCATCTTTATTGCCAAAAATGGTGTTGATGGCGTGTATACTGCCGACCCCACCAAAGATAGTGGGGCTGAATTAATTAAACATATTACTTACGAGGAAATGCTCCGCCGTAATCTCAAAGTTATGGATTTAACGGCGATTTCACTCGTACATGATAAAAATATCGAGATTCGCGTCTTTGACATGAATGATCCCGATAATTTCCTAAGGGCGCTTCATGGTGAGGACATTGGCTCGGTCATTAGAAAGGACTAACCTATGGATGAATTAGCATTAGAAGCCAAAGGCAGAATGCAAAAATCACTTGAAGCCTTGCATGCCAATTTCAATACTTTAAGGACGGGTCGAGCTAATGCCGCCTTACTAGACCGCATTGAAGTCGATTATTATGGCGACAAAATTTTACTCAGTCAAATTTCAAGTATCACGGTCCCCGAACCACGTCAATTATTAATCAAACCATATGATCGTAACGACGTGAAAGCCATCGTCGCCGCAATCTCAAGTAGTAATATCGGAATTAACCCCATTAACGATGGCACTTCGATTCGCCTAATTTTGCCGGTGCTGACCGAAGATCGCCGCCGCGAACTTGTGAAATTGGCCAAGAAATATGCTGATGAATGCAAAGTCGCGCTCCGGAATATCCGCCACGAACATATTGACCTTTTATCTGACGATGAGTATTCCGAAGATTTGAAAAAACGGATCACCGCCGACATCCAAAAAGTAACTGATGAGGCAAGTGAAGCCGTTGAAGTCGCCTTTAAAGAAAAAGAACAAGAAATCATGACAATCTAACGAACATTTCTTATGGTTTCTTTTTTCATAAAAAAGAACGCAATGTTTTCGTCGTGTCCCCTTTGTAGCGTATCATGTATAATATGGAGTAATCCACATGAAGAACCCGAGCCTTAATGATCAATATCACCAACTTCTGAGTCAGCGACCCCCATTTGGTCTCACTCATATTGCTTTCATCATGGATGGCAATGGAAGGTGGGCGCAAGCGCAAAACAAGCCACGTCATTATGGACATCGCGAAGGGTTTAAGCGTGTCAAAGATATTGCGAAAGCTTGTCGTGATCTTAAAATAAAATGTATGTCACTTTATGCTTTCTCAACTGAAAATTGGAAACGGCCTCAGGCAGAAATTGATTTTCTCTTTAATTATCTTGATCATTTCTTAAAGAAGGAACTCGATTCATTACTGAACGATGATTGTCGGTTAGTCGTCTCTGGCGATATGTTAAGATTACCACAACACTCACAAGAGGCGCTGATGATTGCCCTAGAAAAAACAAAGCATTGCCAAACCTACCTATTAAATATTTGCCTTAACTACGGTAGCGAACAAGAAATCGTGCGCATGACAAAAGCCGTGGCTCAAGATGTGCTTACCAAACAATTAAAAACCGAAGATATCACACTTGATACGATTCGTAGGAAACTTTATACCGCTGAATTACCACCACTTGATTTATTAATTCGTACCTCGGGTGAAATACGCTTGAGTAATTTCATGTTGTTACAGCTAGCTTATAGCGAACTGGTATTTACTCCCACGCCTTGGCCAGATTTTAAAAAAGAACAACTCTACGAGTGCTTGATTGATTACGGTCAACGAATGCGTCGTTATGGAGGGCTATAGCATGAATTCAATCAGTCATGATACACAAAAGAAAATGAAAAACCGTATTGTCGTCGGTATCATTTTAGCCGTGATAGGATTACCAGCGGTGCTGTTTGGCTCTTGGTTTTTAATCGCTTTTGTATCCATTGCCTTGTTTTTTGCGATTCATGAGTTCACAAATGCACGACCACATAACCGTTATAGATTAATTATTCACTTGTTTATTATGATTATGACGTTCTCGATTGTCTTTTGGATTTTTATCAAGAATAATTTACGCGAGTTTGATTTTGATTTGGCAAAATGGCGATTCGACACGGCACTTCAGCAACTTGAAGTCTCGACGATTGGAATTGCCGTCACTGTCAGTGTTTTATTTCTGAGCAGCATCTTAAATCAAAATTTTAAAATTGACGATGCGACCTATCTTATCACTATGGTCATCCTCGTTGGTTTAAGTTTCCAATCATTTTTAGTGTTGCGCTATTTCCCGATTTACTCTTATAACGAATGGAATATCGATATCCCATGGTGGGCAACGAGTTTTCTTTTGATCTACGTCCTCATTGGTAATTTTATGTCAGATATTGGCGCATATTTTGTCGGGGTCTTATTTGGTCGCAATAAAATGAACACGCGCATCTCACCGAAAAAAACATGGGAAGGTTTTTTCGGCGGTTTGATCTTTTCGAGTGGCTTCAGTTTTGCGTTTGCGATGATCGTCAGCGCACTCGGCTATTCAATTTTGCCATTTATGACGACCACTGAATGGTTTTGGATTTTATTGATTTCACTGCTGATGCCACTACTTGCAAACTTAGGTGACTTCCTCTTCTCGGCGGTTAAACGTAATTTCGATATCAAAGATTTCTCAACGATTTTACAAGAACATGGCGGTATGCTCGATCGGATTGATTCACTATTAATCACGTCGTTATTTGTTGCCATCTTCGTCACATTCATTAATAGTGGCTGGAACTTTTTAGCATGACGAAATTGTGTTTGCTCGGAGCTTCTGGCTCAATCGGAAAACAGACACTTGATATCATCGAATCATTCCCTGCTGATTTTAAGTTAATCTCATTTTCTGTTGGGGAAAAAGTACATCTTGTTGATGGGATTATTGCCGCGCATCCAAGCGTGCTGGCCGTCAGTGTCAAGAATGAGACCATCGTCAGCGCTTTCTCGAGTAAATATCCGCACATCAAGTTTTTTGCCGGCCTTGAAGGATTGCTTGATATGATTAAGCAGTTCAAAGTCAATTTGGTCGTGAATGCGCTCGTCGGATTCGTGGGCTTAGCACCGACATTAGTTGCGATTAATAGTGGCTATGACATTGCGCTTGCGAATAAAGAAGCGCTCGTCGTGGGTGGTGAACTAGTCAAAGATGCCCTCAGTAAAAATAACCGTCAGCTTTATCCCATCGATTCAGAACATGTCGCGCTTGATAAATTGCTCCATAGTGTTCGGCCGGAAGAAGTTCATAAATTAATACTCACGGCGAGTGGCGGACCTTTTCATCATCTGCCCCGTCATGAATTGAAACATGTCACGCTCGAAGGGGCATTAGCCCATCCGACTTGGAAAATGGGACCAAAAATCACGATTGATTCCGCCACCATGATGAACAAAGGTTTCGAAATTATCGAAGCTTACCATTTATTTGATATGCCGAGTGACAAAATTGATGTCTGGATTCACCCGACCTCTAAAATTCATAGCATGCTCCAGTTAATCGATGGGACGTTACTAGCCGATATCGGTTTAAATAATATGCACATACCGATTAGTTACGCCTTATTTAAACGTAAGCGCGTCAAGTTACCGTTTTTAAAATATGAACCAAATCCTGAGACACTCGGATTATTGACACTCGAACGTGTGAATGAAGAACGTTTTCCCGCTTTGCGACTCGCACGATTTGCACTTGCAAAGATGGGCACGTATCCATGCGTGTTAAATGCCGCTAACGAAGTTGCCGTTGAACAATTTCTGAGTGGCAAATTACGGTTTGACTATATTGAGCCGATCGTCGAATCGGTGCTTGAAAATCATAACCTTATCTTAAAACCAAACTACGAAGATTTATTAGAAACAGACAAGAATGCGCGAATCCAAGCTGCGAAACTTGTGAGGGAGTGGATGTTATGAACATTTGGACTTTTATATTATTTTTAGTTTCGCTCGGCGTACTCATTTTTATTCATGAACTTGGACACTTCGTCGCGGCAAAAGCATTTAAGGTTTATGTCCACGAGTTTTCACTCGGGTTTGGACCAACGATATTTAAATTTAAAAAAGGCGAAACGAAGTATTCGATACGGGCTTTACCACTCGGTGGTTATGTGGCGATGGTCGGTGAAGAAAATAACGAATTAGACGTTAACATTCCGAAAGAACGTAGCCTGCTCGGAATTAAGAAATTCCACCGGGCTATTATTATGTCCGCTGGCATTATTTTAAACTTCGTCTTAGCGTTCTTATTATTCTTCGTATCGAACATTGCGTTTGAACAAAAGGAATTCCGTCGTGATATTAACGTTATTAGTGGAACACCAGCGGCTACTGCTGGACTTGTTTCAAGTGTAGCAAGCGACCGGATTCTTCTTGATATCAATGCCCTAGAAGCTGGGGATATTCCCGTCACGTTAAGCGGCGATGATGATCCGCATTATGTGAAGTTTGTGGGTTTTAAATCATATGATGATGAACTGATTGACGGTCTTATTTTCTATGTGAATGTTGGTGATGATCCCGTTATTTATACACCATCCGTTAGCGGTGAAACAGCGACATTCGCCTTACCAATCATCACCTTTAACACTGAAAATGAGCAAGTCAAGAGTTCAAATATGATCACTTTGAATGCAATTAGTGATGATGAAAATTTGGTATTTGAAGATATCGGTATTAATTTATTGCATCGTTTTAATTACAATTTCGGTCAAGCGGTTACCAAGGCTGGTCAACAATGGCTCGACGGGACGACACTCATTGCTCGGGCGATTGGTGGTTTATTCGTTGGCGAAGGCTTAGATGAAGTCGGTGGCATTATTGCGATTTTTGATACGAGTGCGACCGTCTTCACAAATCTTGGACTTGGACCATATATTTTCATGTGGGGTCTTATTTCTGTAAACTTGGCGCTGTTCAACTTATTACCATTCCCGGGACTTGATGGTTGGCAATTAGCCGTCATCGCGATTGAAGCGACAACCAGAAAAGAAATACCAGCCAAAGTTAAAAATGTCGTATCGATGGTCGGATTGATGTTCTTGTTGGGATTGATGCTCTTATTGTTAGTAAAGGATATTTTTAACCTCTTTTAATGTCAAACAAAGACAACAAAATGCAGCGATTTCTCGCCTCAATTGGGATTACCGATTTTGAACGTTTTGATTTAGCGTTTGAGGTTGTAAACCGCAATCCGTTTAAACGTGAACAAATCGATATGGTCATCGTGAAAGACGAACCGTGGAATTATGAGTTACTTAGTGAATTTCTCGAAGCAATCAATCGGATTGATTACTCATGTTCGTTTATTTTCCATTACAAAAAACGCTTATCATCACAAGATCTTCTTATTTTATTCGAACAGTGGTATCAAACGAATTACCGCATGCCCTCGAACCTCGAGGCGCGCCTCGAAGAAAACGTCCTCATCTTTGAATATATTGGCGAAGAGCATAAAGAGAAGTTTGATCAGGTGTTTCTTGATTATAGCGAGTTACTGAAATTTTTACATTATGATTTTCCAATCGAACATATTGTGCACACCCCTATTTTGACGGTGGATACCAAAGAAATAAAAAAGCTGAATAAAAAAGCCGAACAAGTGATGGATCTCGATGATGATCCGTTTATGGAAGCACCGATTGATCATGACGAGCGACGGAGCTTAGCAGAAACGGCCTTATGTACAGAGTTAGAAGCTAATTATAAATTAATGGAGTCAGAACGACGTCAGAAATCGATTTTTAAACGCGGTGACTATCGTCCGGTGGCCATCGGTGAATTTAGTGAACGGTCAGGCAATGTTGATTTTGATGGCGTTGTCTATACGCATGAGCGACGCGAAACAAATCGTGGACGCGTCATCCATACATTTGGTGTTGGTGCTTTGCGGCATGGAGTGACCGTTAAGGTAATTGAAGATGAACGAACATTGACGAGTGAAAAGATGAAAGTGATCGCCGTTGGCTGTCACGTTCGTATCCGTGGGGCCTCTGATCTTGATCGCTATTCAAGCGAACTCGTGGTCATGGCTCATTTTATCGACTTGTTACCACCCGCTCCCCTTCGTGATGATCCCGCTACGACAAAACGGGTTGAACTACACTTGCATACCAAGATGTCAGCCATGGATGCGGTTGGTGATATTAGAGAATATTGCCGGTTAGCAAAGCATATGGGTCATCAAGCAATCGCCATCACAGATCACGGCGTTGCCCAAGGATTCCCTGAAGCGCAAATGGCGGCGAAAATGCATGGGCTAAAAATGATCTATGGCGTCGAAATGTATATGATTGATGATGATCCTGGCTATGTATTAAACCCAAGCGATGTACTACTTGAAGGTAGTACTTATGTGGCTTTTGACCTCGAAACAACGGGTTTATCAATTAGCGATGACCACATCATTGAATTTGGTGCGGTTAAAATCCGTCATGGCATGGTCACAGCTTCCCTTGATTTGCTCATCAATCCTGGCAAAGGTGTTGTCATCCCAAAGAAAATTACCGAAATTACTAAAATTGATGCGGCCATGCTCCGAGGACAGCCAACTCTTAATGAAGCGATGCCACGCATCCTTGAATTTATGGGTGATGATATTTTGATCAGTCATAACGCCCAATTCGACATTGGCTTTTTTAATGAAGCGTTAAAGCGTCTCAATCGCCCACCGTTAACGAATCCCGTCATCGACACTTTGAAGTTATCACGTAATTTCTTTGCCGATGCCTCCTCACACCGCCTTGGTTCGCTCGCACGTAAAGTCGAGGTTGTCTATGAAGAAGGCAAAGCTCACCGGGCTGATTACGATGCCCAAGTGCTCGCACATATTTGGATGTCGCTTTTAATTAAGATTCAAGCCCACCATATTAAGACGCATGCTGCGATTAGCGAACTCCCCCGTCCCGAAGCGATGCTTAAAAATTTCTATCCACAACATGTGATTGCCCTCGTGAGAAACGCTACTGGTCTTAAAGATTTATTTAAACTTGTGTCGCTTTCACATACATCTTATTGGGCTGATGTACCACGGATTCCACGCAAAGAGATTGACAAATATCGCGAGCATCTACTAATTGGAAGCGCCTGTTTTAATGGTGAGTTATTCGACATTGCTAGCAAACGAACAGAACGTGAACTTGACGAAGCGATTAAGTTTTATGATTATATCGAATTACAACCGAAAGAAAACTACCGCTGGTTAATCGATATGGGAGAATTAACACCTGATCGGTTAGACATCGTGCTTCACCGTCTGATTCATGCAGCTGAGAAGGCTAACAAACCGATTGTGGCCACTGGTGATGCCCACTACGTGAATCCTGATGATAAGATCTTTCGCGATGTGTATGTCTACGCCAAAGGTCTAAAAGGTGTCAATCATCCACTGATGCCTTATAATCGCGACAATCAAGCACCGTTTGAAAATCCTGATCAACATTACCGAAGCACAACCGAGATGCTTGAAGCATTTGCTTGGCTTGGCGAAGAAAAGAGTTATGAATACGTCGTCAAAAACAGCAATCTGATTGCTAGTCAAATTGAAGAAGTGTTTCCGATTAAGACAGGACTATTCACACCAAAAATTGAAAACTCAGAGTCGTATCTTCGTGATATTTGCATAGCAAAAGCTGAACAAGTTTATGGAAACCCATTACCAATCGTCGTTAAAGATCGACTTGAAGCCGAACTAAATGGAATTATCAAAAATGGTTATTCGGTCATTTATTATATTGCCCATATGATTATTAAAAAGGCGCATGAGGATGGTTTTATTGTTGGTTCTCGCGGATCAGTTGGTTCGAGCCTCGTCGCGACGATGGCTAACATCACTGAAGTTAATCCATTACCACCACATTATGTATGTCCTAAATGTCAGTATAGTGATTTTAGCGACCATAAAGGAATTCGGTCTGGCTTTGATTTGCCTCACAAATTATGTCCTAATTGTTTAACACCACTGGCCCGGGATGGTCAAAATATTCCTTTTGCGACTTTCCTCGGATATGAAGCTGAAAAAGTTCCCGATATCGATCTGAATTTTCCACCTGACTATCAATCGCGCGCTCATGAATATACACGTGAACTTTTAGGTGAAGCAAATGTTTATCGAGCTGGTACAATCGAAACAGTCGCCGAAAAAACAGCATTTGGATATGCAAAAGGATATTTTGAACGGCGTGGCTTCGATTTAGAAAAAGTTCCGAATGCCGACATCGCCTTCCTTGCGGCTGGTTGTCAAGGAGTCAAGAAAACGACCGGACAACATCCGGGCGGTCTCGTCGTCATTCCAACCGGGTATGATGTCTACGACTTCACACCCGTCCAATATCCTGCTGATAAAAGCGATGGTAATGCGATGACGACGCATTTTGACTTCCGCGCCGTCCATGACAATATATTAAAATTGGATTTACTCGGGCATGTTGACCCGCTCGCCTTGAAGATGATGGCCGACTTAACCGGCGTCAAAATCGAAGACATTCCACTTAATGATCCTGAGGCGCTATCACTCTTTTCGAGTGAAACCGCGCTTAAACGTCGCATCAAATCACTACGTGCATTATCAAACGGTGCTCTCGGTATTCCTGAATTTGGCACGTCATTCGTCATGGGCATTCTCGATATTACGAAACCAAAGACATTTGGTGATCTCGTCATCATTTCTGGTTTGTCACATGGGACGGATTTGTGGCGTCTCATCGCCGAACCGCTTATCAGTGAAGGGACCGCAACTTTGCACACGGTAATCGGTTGTCGCGATGACATCATGACGTATTTGATTGAACAAGGCATTCCTCCAAAAACGGCCTTTGCGATTATGGAAGATGTCCGGAAAGGCAAGAAAGTCAAACCTGAATACGCGAATATCATGAAAGCTTGCCATGTCCCTGATTTTTATATTAACTCGTGTAACCGCATCTTCTATTTATTCCCGAAAGCCCATGCCGTCGCCTATGTGACGATGGCGGTGCGCGTCGCCTGGTTTAAAGTCCATTATCCACTTGAATACTATGCGACCTTCTTTTCACTTCGTTCGAAACAATTTGATTTAGCGACGATGATGCGACCACCGCAAGAAATTTTGGAAAAAATTGATTTTGTGCGCGTCTCGACTAAAGGTCGAGGTGGCTTGACACCGAAAGAAGAAGAAACGCAATATACGTTACAAATGGCACTTGAAATGGTTGAACGCGGTTATAAGATTGCTAACATTTCTCTGGAACATTCCGATGCTTCGTTATTTAAAGTCGACTATGAGAATGAAGCGATTATTCCTCCGTTTATTGTCGTCGATGGAATTGGGCTTAACGCTGCTAACTCGATCTTGGCCACGCGTGAAGAGCGACCTTTCCTCTCACGCGATGATTTATTGTCACGTACTAAATTATCGAGTACGAATCTCGAAGATCTTGCAAGACTAAAAGTGCTGGATCACCTTGATGAGTCGAATCAACTTTCACTATTCTCATTTACCGATTATTAAGATAAAATAGATAACGTTGCCAATTTATAGCTGATAACGGGACGTAGCGCAGCTTGGTAGCGCGCTTGCTTCGGGAGCAAGAGGCCGTGGGTTCAAATCCCATCGTCCCGACCATATAAGAAGCATAGGTTTGATACAAGAGTATCAAGCCTTTTTTCATGCAAAAAGGGAGTTTTTCCCCTATTTGCGTACTCTTTTAAATCATTTATTACATGGAAATAATGCTTTTTCTCTATTTGTATGAAATTCCTGTTTAATCATTTACACGATTACTTAACTATTTACACGTTAACTCTATTATTCACACGATTATACAATTTTGAAGGTAATTAACTCGGAGCGAGTATATCAATACCTGCAAGTAAAATTCCAATAACGTGAGATTAAATGACTTTAAAAAATCAAAATACGTGTAAAATAAATTAAATAAAAAATCAAAATACGTGTATAATAGAATTATAAGAGGTGATTATGACTATGTTGGAGCGAAAAATATATAAACAACTGCTTTCCTGGAAAAATGAAAATGGTAAAACAGCATTACTGATCGAAGGTGCAAGACGTGTTGGAAAAAGTACAGTCGTTGAAGCTTTCGCGAAAAAAGAATACAAATCATACATACTGATTGATTTTAGTATTGCTAGTGATGAAA
>CAZXCV010000013.1:0-35881 GCA_964639215.1 uncultured Staphylococcaceae bacterium | reverse complement strand
ATTTTAAGCTTAAAAACCATTATTTGTACGCTTTGAAAGGTAAGCATCGTTCCCATTTCTAAAGCTGATATTCAAGAATGGCTTCCTGATGTTTCAACAACCACAATAGAGGCCACGATAGCCAAATTAATCAAAGAGAACCAAATAATAAAAATCGGGACTTTCAAAAATGCCAAATATTTGAAGAGATAAATAGTCGTTATATTTCTATTTAAAAGTCATGTCGAGACACAAAACAGATGAAAAACCATCGTTTGACATCAAATAAGGTGCTTCATTCGGGAGAGAAACAATCCTTTTTCAAGCATCTGCGAAAGAGATTAAGAATCCATACATTAATTCGTGATTTCCACCAAGATCTACAAGAACCACGAGATTGTGAAATATTAGACGATAAGTATTCATCAATTTGCTCTTTAACTTCTTGGTGATATGGCAAATTAATATGTGTTTTTGTTATTAAATTAGTAGCAACGGCGCTAGCGTAAACCTTATTAGAAAGAGCTAAATTGTTATTTAAAAGCCAAAATCGTCAAGTGGTGGAAATGTTGGAATCGCTGTCTCTCCAAATGAATATTCGAGTCCCGAGATGAAATTGCTTTTTTGTTGAGTGGATTCATAGTCGTATCGGCGACTTAAGCTAGTCATTAACAAACTGGTGTCGGTATAAACTAGTTCCCGCTGGAACAACTCTCCTTCACCAAGAGGATATGCCGTTTCAATCGGTCCTTTTAGTGTATATTGGTTATTCGTTTTCGTTAGACTCGGGTTAGTGATTGCTAACGCTTGTGCCCTAAATATTTCTAACGACAACGACTCGAGATCAAATAGTGTCGTATATACCAATAATATATCGGCATAATAACTTGTGCTTGTTATCGTGTAGGGGTTATCAATCCGCGACATATCATCATCTTCATATGTGTAAATATATGCGGGTGTAATATATGTCATTCGCTCTTGATTAATCTGGAGAAGTTCATTTATAACCGACGAGAACAAATAAATATTTTCCAGATCACGAGCATCAACCATCTCGATGAGATCGTATTTTGGGGCGACCTCATTATCAATTCGATCGTTAGCAACCATCAGGGTTAGATTAATGGAAAGATGATCAAATGCTTCATTTATAATCGTTTCATTAACTTCAAGTATCTTGGTGCATGCAGAAAGCGTCACCGCGATAAGTGATAGTAACATGATGGTTTTATTGGGCGAGACACTCATCTACTTTTATTATATCTATGAAGGATATTAAAAATAGGTTTATATCTTGATAAAATAAATTACTTTTTCTAATTAATCTAAATATCTGAATATCGTCAACACCAAACACTAAAAAATAGATTTTCTAAGTAAAATTTGTAATTAAGAGAAAGTAATTAGCTACTAATATCCTCATCAAAGCAATCTTAAGTTAGAAAAATCAAGATCCACAAGATTTGTGAAAAATGTTTAACAGGATTGAATAACCTGGTTATCAACGCACTAAAAAGTGTAGAATAATAACAAAGTCATAATAGTAACGCACTAATCAAGGGACGACACCAATGGCCAACTATGATGTCATTATTGTGGGAGCCGGCACTGCAGGGACATATTTTTCCCATTTGCTGGCAAAAAGAGGACTTAAGGTTTTGGTCATAGACCAAGATTCGGAAGAAAACCTTTCCAAACGATTGGATATTTTCCATTTCACACGGCAATCCTTCAAGGATTATGATCTTGAGCAATCAAAGAAAGGTGACCAAGAATTCGTCCGCGATTTTAACCTTGTCTATTCTAAATCAGCGCTTGATAATCATTTGAAGACCAATTATCTCGAAGTGGCAGTCATGCATCTACCGCTATTTATTAAACGACTCAGACAATCAGCCCTTCAAGCGGGAGTCACCTTCCGGTTTGAAACGCGGTTTGAACGGCTACTTTATGATGATCATAAAAGAATCGATGGCATTTATACTTCAGCAGGGGAAAATATCAAAGCCCGACTCGTAATCGACGCTTCTGGGATTCCATCAGTGGTCCGACGTTCGATTGACAATCCCTATATCGAAAATTTTGAGATTGGGCCGAAAGACAAATTTTATGTCTTGTTGAAGTACGTTAAACTTCTTGATTCAACTGAAAAAATCGATGTGTCAACCAGTTGGCCATACTACAAAGGTTGGATTGCACCGCAGCATACCCAAAACGGGGCGATTATTGGAGTCGGTGCTAATCTATCGTTTGAATACGCTCGAAAATGCATGGACAAATTTGAAAATAGCATTTCCTTACCTCAATACGAACTACAATATGAAGAAACTGGCTGCACCCCATATCGACGACCACCGTTTAGTTTTGTGACTGACGGCTTTATGGTTATTGGTGATGCCGCTTGTCTTACCAAACCGATGAATGGAGAAGGAGTAACCTCAGCGTGGGTTCAGTGCACTCCAGCCGCAGATGTCGTCTTAGAAGCTTTAAAGGACGAAGGTTACCCCACCAAAGAATCACTATGGAAAATCAATACTTTGTATCAACGAGGCGAGGGGGCTGAGTTTGCTAACATTCGGGCAACCCTCATCGGCGCTGTTAACATGTCAAAGCGCGATAACGACTACATGTTCAAGCATGGCATCGTGTTCCGATCTGACGACGAGACCGAACCCACAAACATCACTTGTACTCTGATCAAAGGAGTCCTCAAAGGTGAATTCTCATTCAAGGCTTTGATGGCGTTAATGACCTCATCGGGTTGCGGCAAAAAACTTGAGCAGCACTATAAAAAATTCCCCGAAGATCCAAATGATTACTTCAGATGGAAAAAGACCGTCGATCGTTTATGGAAAAAAGCCGGCTCGATGGCCGACAATATTAAAGATGCATAGGAGGCATTTATGAAAGCAAATGTCGAACATAAGAAAAAGAAATACTACGGACTTGGAAGTTTCCGCTTCTGGTTCATTATCACGGCCATGGGTTTGGCCGGGCATCTTTGCTGGAACATGGAAAACCAATGGTTCAACACCTTTGTCTACGCAAAAATTGGTGGTGATGTCAGTGTTGTCACGTGGATGGTCATTGTCAGCGCCACAGTCACCACCTTATCAACTTTCATCTTTGGGACTTTGTCAGACCGCTTAGGAAAGCGGAAACGCTTTGTCTCAATCGGTTACATCCTCTGGGGCGTCGCGACAATTATCTTTGGACTGACAGAATTTGCTAAGAGTTCGAATATCGGCGCCTTGGTCGCCTTATCCGGATTTCTGGTTGTGTTAACTGACGCCATCATGAGTTTTTTCGGTTCGATGGCATTCGATGCTGGATATAATACTTGGGTCAACGACTATACCAACGCGACTAACAAAGGCCAGGTTGGGGCTGCCTTAGCCGCTCTACCGGTTATTGGCACCGTCGTTGGTACTGTTGTCGGCGGGGCTTTGGTCAATATTGGAAACCCAACTGTCGGAACCGCTTCTTACGATCCAAGCCAAGATAACTATCAGCTGCTTTTCTGGGCTTTGGGGATTGCGGTCATTTTAATCGCCATCGCCTCGATCTTTATCATGAAGGATGCCCCGACAACCAAACCTAACAAAGAAGGCTCGTACTTTAAACAATTTGCAAATGTCTTCAATTTCAAAAAACTAAAAGGTAATCCAAATAATAAAGAGATGCTCTTAGCTAACTTTGTGGCTTGTTTCTTCTTTATACCGTTTAATTTTTATTTCGTGCACATGGGCAACTGGCTTATCTACGACATCGGTTTCACAGCAGGAGACATGGGTCTCATTCAAGGGATTGCCCTCCTTTTCGCTGTTTTAGTAACGATCCCATTTGCCCGACTTATCAACAAGAACAAGATTCCCTTCGTAGCCTTGATGGCCGTGCTTACTAATGCCATTGGGTTATTGATTCTTTTCTTCTTCGTCAAAGATGGTAGTAGCGTTGATGCAACGTCCTTCCTTGCTGCTAAAAACCTTCCGCTCCTTCTAGCGGTCTTCTTAGTCGGAACCGGTTATGTTTTAATCACGCAAACGTGCATGATCTGGGTTCGGCACTTGTTCCCCGAAGAAAACCGGGGTCAGTTTGAAGGAATCCGTTCTCTTTTCTTCACCCTGGTTCCGATGCTGATTGGGACCTTGATTGGCAATTTTATCATCAAGAACACACCACACCTTGAAGAACTTGATTTATATGGGCATCCGATTGATGTCCCACAGGAAAACCTATTCTTGTTCGCCGGGATTTTGGTCCTTGTAACGATTGTCCCTTTGGTATTTGCATGGAAAACATACAACAAACGGCTAACATCCGAAAAAGAAAAGACCTTGATTGATGAAGCAGGTTGAGATTATTGATAAGACGCTGCTCCTTAACCATAAGGGAGAATTAGTTAATCCGGGTTATGCTCGGAGCATGAACTATATTTACAATCGGGAAAAAGCCCGGAGCTTTCCTTTTAAACTCAAGGAATGGGATTTTTACCAGTTCATTAAAGGCGACAAAGTCATGCAACTGTCGATTGGACATTTGTCTTATGCTGCTTCAGCTACCGCGACGTTAATTAATTTAACGACCGGCAAGAAACTAAGTATCGGCGATTTGCAATGGTTTTTTATCCCAAACATGGAACTTAATCCGGAAACTGATAGTCAGTGTAACTTTAAATCCAAACACTTCATCATATCGTTCAATGTCACGGGACAAGAACGGATTTTGTCTTTTAAAGGTGCGAATAAGCAATATCAAAATTTTGAAGTAAACTTACGTGTTAACAATGATATTTCGAATGAAAAGATGGTCATCGCGACCCCATTTAAGCATAAAAAACAATTCTATCTTAACTATAAAGAAAACTTTTATGAGGCTGATGGTTATGTCCTCATCGATGATGAGAAATTCGATTTTACTGGAGCGACAGGGCTACTAGATTGGGGAAGAGGCATCTGGCCATATCGACATCAATGGTTTTGGGGTAGTGTTTCGAGTCAAATTGATGGGGTTAAGTTTGGATTAAACATCGGATGGGGTTTCGGCGTTTTATCTAATGCGACTGAAAATATGTATTTCTATGACAAAAAAGCTTATAAATTGGGTGTTTTAGATGTAACGATGAAGGAGAACGATTACATGTCTCCTTGGAAAATACGCGATGAAGAAGATAAAATCGAGTTTACCTTTACGCCTTTATTCGATAACTATACGGAAAATAGATTCGTGATTATTGATACCCACTGTCACCAAATCTATGGTTATTTTTCTGGCAAGATTGATACTTCCAAAGGGCAAAAGAAATTCGTTGACGTCCTTGGTTTTATCGAGCACGCCGTGAATCGCTGGTAATTCGATCAAGTAATAGGTAATTGTTTGGGATGGAAAATAGCGTAATACACACGCGTCAGTTGAACATTTAATGATTGTTAGATGACGTTGTTTAAAAATTGGTGATTATATTCGTCCGCCTGTCAAAATGAAGACCACGATAAATGAGTAACCTCTGCGGGATATCTAAGTGCATATTTCTTAATAACTCAAATAGTAACTGAGTGGATTTTTTTATTTGGCTATGTAAAAAAGCAAAATCCCTTATTTTTCATTCTAAACAATGATATCTGCTCCAATATCAATTTTTATAATTATTACTAATTGTTGTATAAAATAATATTTAATAGTATAAACTTGCTAAAGGGACAACTTTTGATGAAATTAAAAAAATGGTTGCGTCATCTTAGCTTTGCATCAATGGCAATCGTTTTTTTCCTGTCATCATGCGGAAGTCAAACCCCCGCGTCCGACACTCCGGTTTTTCAAAGCATCACCGTTTCGGAGTTACAAGAAATTAGCACTGATGAAGCACGTATTAACCGCCATAACTTAATCGATCAAAACAACCCATTTGATTTGCCCATTTCTGAGCGATTAGAGGCACAAGTAAGCGACCTCCTTATGGAAGATATTGTCGATCCTATGCTCGATTATTATGCGACGGCATATGAAACAGTACGGATCACCATTAATCTTGATAATCCGAGCAACTATGAAATTGGCTCATTTAACCTGAATGGAAGACGATATCAAAGTTTTGAGTTTGCCGCTGATTCGTCTCCAACGGCTGTAACACTTGATTTTCCAGTCCAAGGATTATTTGGAGTGCAATCACTCAAGCTCGAACAAATTAAATATGTCCATTTACGAATTATTCGTGATGTTATCATGCCAAGTAGCGTCACAGTCAATATCGGCATTGGGACAACAAAGATTCCATATGTTTATGTTTCTGATTATTCATTAACTCCAGCAACAGCAACGTTTGAAGTAAGCGTTTACGATGAAATTAATATACTAGAAGACAACGCGAATCCATTATTAATGTTTTTGTTTGATGGCGAGAATTTATTAAGTCAACCACTAACTCCCGGTGAAAGCACGATTGTTTTTGAACAACTCGCTTCGAAAACGATTTATCAATACGGAATTGCGACGACGCTGAACGTTTTAGATGGAAGAGGCACGATTGTTCGCTTTTTTGGTACCCGGGCTTTTACAACAACCCAGTATCTTCATCTCGAAGTAACGAGCGACAAAACCTCAATCTCCTATCAAGTTGAAATTGATCGGGGCACCGAAACAAGCAAACTGGAGAAAGTTGAATTATATCAAGATGAAACGCTTGTTGATTCTGAAGTTAATAATTCAAGCGGCACTTTTTCAAATTTAATGAGTAATACCCCCTATCTTCTTGAAGTTCACTATGAATACCAGTTTGTCAATGACGGACCAACGTATCAAGAAATTGAACAATACGAGGTTGTCACACTAGCAAAATTAACACCGACTTTTTCATTCACCTCAGTCGTTCCGGACCAAGAAGAGATTTCGTTTGAATATACTGAGAACGACGCTGACGAAACGGGTAGTTTAACAAGAGTTGATTTATTGCAAGGAAGCGAGATTGTCGCTACGCTCTTAGACTTTAGTGACCCGACGTTTTATGGTGTCTTAACAAATAATAATTACACACTCCAAGCAACATACACTTATGACCTTAATGATGGTGGTGGAACGCACACCATCGTTGCCACAACCACAACGAGAACCTTAGCCAAAACAATTCCAACAATTGCATTTACATCAATTACTCCTGATTTAGAACAAATTGCCTTTGAATATGAAATTAGTGATGTTGATGAAGTTGGAACTTTGACGAAAATCGATTTATTTAAAGGGAACGACATCGTTGAAACGATGACGACATTCGCCGATTTGACATTTTACAATACACTGACCGATAGCGATTATACTTTAAAAGCCACATATACTTATGACCTCAATGATGGGGCAGGACCGGTTTTGCTCATTGTCCAAGCCAACACACGAACGCTCATTAAAGCGTCACCCAATATTGGATTTACGGTCATTGAGCCGGAGCAAGAAGCAATCAGCTTTGAATACGAGGTAACGGATAGTGCCGGGGTTGGCGCTTTGACGAAGATTGAGTTATTAAAAGGTAGTGAAGTCATTGAAACGATGACGTCTTACGAAGATACAATCTTCGCTAATCTTTTATCAAACACCGCTTATAAAATCAAAGCGACGTATACTTATAATCTCAACGATGGTTTTGGTCCACGAACAATGGTAGCGATTGCCGAAACAATTACGAAGGCAAAACTGGCACCTGAAGTCGACATTTTTGATGAATCTTCAACCGAAACAAGCGTCACATTTGATATCGATGTCCTTGATGATGATCATATCGGTCAAATCACGCTGATTGAAATTTATCAAGACGATACTTTAATCGATACTTATGACTTTGATAATGACAACTGGCCGAACATGTTTATTTTTTCAGGATTAATTAGAAATACTGAGTATACGTTAAAAGTTACTTACATCTATGATTTGAATGATGGTGTAGGCATTCAAGAAGCGTACATCCTCTATAATTATCCGACATTAGTCGAAACAATCACGGTGACTGATATCACAATACTCAATCCAGTGAATCCGATGATTGGGCAAGCAATCAGTGTACGCATCACACTGACAAATCCCGCGGATATCGTCATTAGATCATTTGTGATAGATGGTCAAAATATTAGCGTTATTGATGAAAACATCAAGACAACCGCGGATATTGAATTTGTGCCACTTGGTTTTAAAGGTGGTGTTTATGAAGTTGTGCTTGAAGCATTGACATATGTAAGTTACGGTAAAGTTTTAACACAGGAAATTTCTTCGCTAGTTAGCGATAACATCGTTATTTTGGGTGACATCCAATTTGTTAATGCCTATAACTTAAATGATAATATCGTCGCTTTAAATCATAGTAATTATTTATACCTTGAATTTGACAATATGACCGATTATGACATCACCGAAGTCGTTGTCAACTATTCAAGAAATGGTCAATTTACCTATCTTAGTCACGAGATTGAAAAAATCAATCAAACGACTTTCCGTTTAGAGTGGCGCGGCGGGACCTCGGCGCTTTCGAGCACGGTCAGTGTTCTCAGCATCGAGTATGGCTTACCTGGTGACGATGTTTGGAACAAAACATTTACGAACAGCACGATTTTCGTGACGGTGTATAACGATTTCATTCGTCAAATTAATTCAGTTGCTGACTTGCTCACCCTTGAAGATGGCTATATTTATGAGGTGATGGGCAATCTCGACTTAAGTCTTGAATCATGGATTCCCCGTAATTTTAATGGCGTTATTTTAGGCAATGGTTATCGCATCGATAATTTAACAATTGCCGAAATAAATGAAAATACCGACGATCAGTATTACGGACTTTTCGGTAAACTTAATGGTTATGTCGACGACTTGATTATTAATAGCGCGATTCTTTCGATTGAAACGAGCGGATATAGCTATGTAGGGATTCTTGCAGGTGAGTTTTATGGACTTCTTAACGATGTCCGCGCTACAGGTATATTAACGGTTAATTCAAGTGGCGCTCGAGTCGGAGGACTCGTTGGATACGGTCATTTAGCGACGGTTACAAACTCGTCATTTGGTGGCACGGTTAATAGCCCTGACGTTGCTGCCGGGCTTATCGGTGAGGGTTATACACTTTCATTCACAAATTCAGACACGAGCGGGACTGTGAGTGGTCATCATTATGTCGGCGGCTTCGTTGGCATCGCCAGCGACACCACGATAATTAAAGATTCATCAAATAGGGCGACGATTAGTGGCGCTGATTATGTCGGCGGCTTTGTTGGCATTCAAACTGGTATTAGTGCTTTGAGTAATTCATTTAACCACGGCCGAATTACAGGTAATGGTTCAGTTGGAGGCTTGATGGGCTTCGTGCGTGAGGAGATTTCAATCAACAACACCTATAATCAAGGAGCGATTAGTGGTGTCTATCACGTTGGTGGGTTACTTGGAATTGGTCTTAAATCTATTAACCTTACTCAAGTATCCAACCGCGGGGCAATCACGGGTAATGAAGCCATCGGTGGCCTCGTTGGAAATGGAAGCGATGCACTAACATTGACCACTTCAGATAACCGGGGATCGATTAGTGGTACAACATCAATTGGTGGCCTGATTGGTTATGCAAATAGCCCCACCATTAATCAATCATATAACCAAGGGGCAATCTCAGGAACCAATCGCGTTGGTGGTCTCATTGGTGGTAGTGATAGTCTCACGACAATGAACAACTCTTATAATCTTGGTGCGGTTACTGGAAGCTTATCCGTTGGTGGTCTTTTAGGGATTGGAGCAGGCACGACTAATATCAACCAATCTTATAACGGTGGATCGGTGTTTGGACTCACGTCAATTGGCGGTTTACTCGGACAAGGACAAACAACAACAATCGTCGATTCATATAATGAATTTGTCGTTACTGGTCAACAACAAGTTGGCGGTTTAATGGGTATTGGAATCGGCATCACAAATATTATCGCCTCGAATAATCATGGCGCGATTGCTGGAACCGAATCAGTCGGCGGACTTCTGGGGATTAACAGCGCAGAAGTCATAATCACAACCTCATTTAATGATGGTAATGTTACGGGGACGTTATCAGTTGGTGGTCTCGTTGGATATAGCCAAATAATTACAATTGATCAATCATATAACGAAGGCATTGTGAGTGGCATATATCATGTTGGCGGTCTTGCTGGATATTCTGGTGAGCATAGCACACTGACTGATTCTTATAATAATGGTGCGGTTACCGGTATGAGTTATGTGGGTGGGTTATTAGGAAGTGCACTAAGCGAAAGCGTTATCGATAATTCATATAATCTCGGTTCAGTTTCTGGTAGTTATCATGTTGGTGGTCTCTTAGGATATGGCGAAAATATCGTGATGAGCGCATCGTATAATGCCGGAACAGTAAGTGGTGAATATCACGTAGGTGGGCTGATTGGGTATGGACACACGATAACGATTATCGATTCCTCTAATCGCGGGGAAATTAGTGGTTCATATAATGTCGGTGGTCTTCTCGGTTATGGCCGAATTACGATTACGATCATCAATTCTTATAACCGCGGGACGATAGATGGAGAATACCAAGTTGGCGGTCTCATCGGTTACGCAAGAATTACAACTTCACTCACTAATTCATACAATAACGGCTTCGTCTATGGCATCAACTCCGTCGGCGGGTTGATTGGGTATGGGCGTAGCACTACGACAATTGATAATTGTTTCAATCGTGGAAGTATTACCGGATCTAATTATGTCGCCGGTTTAGTCGGAAACGAAGTTGGCGATATCACGATTACGAACTCAGAAAATACGGGTACAATCATCGTTATTTAACCGTATCAACAAAGTGACTCCTAACATTTTGATTGATGAATGATAAACAATTGCGCCTTAATATTAATGTTTTTCAATTCAACATCTTTGAATAGTGGTTGTTGATAAGCTAGTTCGAAAACATATTTTCGAATTAGCGATGATGCCGCAATCACATTCAAGCAGCAATATTAATCATAACGCCACTTAAGACATAATTGGTGTTTGGGGAAAGCGCACCAAGGTATTTTGGACCTTGGTCTGTCCGCCATCCATAAACCTTGACGACATTATAATAGGGCGAAATATTATCGATTAAGTAATCTGTGTAAGTGAGATTGTCAATTTTTTCGTTAACAGTGGCCAATGCAGAATTATATGTTTCGGAAATAAAATTTTTATTTAATGTCAGATGCATGTATTGAATCGTAACATCAGGACTATAAACGACAAACGAGATTCTAAGTGGCAGATTTTTATTAACATTGATGGCATAATAGATGTTGGTTCTTTTTAATCTTGAGGGCGGATAATCACGCCATGTCTCATCAACAAAATACTTTAGCGAACCACTTAGCATCTGTTCGTCTTGATAACATGATATTTGTGCAATATAAATAGGATGGCCATTTAAAAAACATCCTGATAATAGTAGTAGTGGCAACATTGATAAAGTCAAAAATAATTTATTCATTCGCTTGTTTCATGTTTTACATTAGTTCGTTCATATATCGGCTATAAGATATCAGCATTATTGTATCATGCATACCGATATTTACAAAACACACTGCAAAAAGCGCTTGGTTTAGATTTACAAAATAAAACGATTATTTAGAAACAAAACAAGAAGATGAAGAACAAAATGTTTATTTTGTTTATGATATAAGCCATCTAGAAAGCTTCGGATATTGTTTTGCCTTGCATGTGCAAAATGAGATAATCGGGACCGCCGGCTTTTGAATCAGTCCCGCTCATATTGAAACCACCAAACGGTTGATAGCCCACAATCGCACCAGTGCATTTACGGTTAAGATAAAGATTACCCACGTGGAAATCGCGACGCGCTAACTCGAGATGTTCGCGGTTATTGGAGATGACCGCACCGGTTAGTCCGTACTCCGTGTCATTGGCAATCATTAAGGCGTGTTCGAAGCTTTTGGCTTTGGCGATTGCTAGGACGGGACCAAATATTTCTTCTTGCATTATGCGAGCTTTGGGATCGACATCTTTGATCACGGTTGGTTCAATGAAGTAACCAATCGTTCCATCGCTATGGCCACCAGCAACAATAGTGCCTTCTTGTCCACCAATCTCGATATATTCATTTATTTTCTTAAAAGCTTTTTCGTCATTGACAGGACCCATAAAAGTGTCAGCAAGCGTTGGGTCGCCGACTTTGAGTGCTTTTGTTAGTTTCACTACTTTTGATACGACTTCATCATAAACTTTTTCATGGATAATAGCTCGTGAGCAAGCACTGCATTTTTGACCCGAAAAACCAAAGGCGGATTTAGTGATTGCATCAGCGGCTAAATCGAGATTGGCGTCTTCATCAACGACAATCGCGTCTTTTCCACCCATCTCGGCAATGACGCGTTTAAGCCAAAGTTGCTCATCATGAACAATTGCCGCTTTCTCATAAATCGAGATACCCACTTCTTTTGATCCGGTAAATGAGATGAAGCGAATTTTCGGATGATTGACCATGTATTCGCCAATTTCTGATCCCTTACCAGGTACGAAATTAACAACACCCGTCGGAAGACCGGCTTCCTCAAGCACCTCAAAAAACTTATAGGCAATTACTTGTGTCGTCATCGCTGGTTTGAGTAACACGGTATTTCCGGAAACAATCGCCGCGCTCGTCATTCCAACTAGAATTGCCATTGGAAAATTCCAAGGAGCGATGACGGCACCGACTCCAAGTGGAATATAGCGATATTCATTGCGCTCGAGATGGCGTCTTGAGAGTACTTTGCTATCAATCTCAGTGAGCTCGAGCATTTGTCGACCATAATATTCAAGAAAGTCAATCGCCTCTGCAGTATCTGCATCAGCTTCGGCGTATGGCTTCCCAGCCTCAATAGTCATTAAGGCTGAAAATTCAAATTTACGCTTTCGGATGATGGCCGCCGCTTTGAATAAGATGTCCGCGCGCATTTTTGGATCGGTGTTTTTCCAAGTTTGGAAACGGTCGAGGGCAACATCAAGGGCGAGTTTGATTTCATCAAGACCCGCTTGACTAATCGTACCAACTACTTCATTGATCCGCGCAGGATTTATTGATGTGTATGTGTGTTTGGTTGTCATTCGTTTCCCGCCAATCACAATGTCATAGTGCTTACCTAAGTAGCTAGAAACGGTTTTGAGCCCTTGTTGATAAGCCGTGATATTTTCTGGTTTGGAAAAATCCACTAATGGTTCGGTTTTGTAATGATAAATTGACATAATGCATTGCTCCTTTGCTAGACAACTGATTTTTCGATATTAAAGGTTTTTTGACGTGCGAATCGCTCGATTCCAAGCGTCGTCACATCGACCGTTGTCTTTTCTTGTAAGATGATTTCCGAGAGTAGGAGACCCGTCATCGGGGCGAGCATGAAGCCATGGCCAGAAAAGCCACACGCCATATAAAAGCCCTTTAATGCCGGGGTGCCACCAATGATTGGTTGACGATCGGGTGACATGTTGTAGGAACCACCCCACTGTCTCACCACTCTTAATTTACCAAGTATTGGCATGATGTGGGTAACCGTTTTGGACATTTCGTCCAAAAATTGCCATGATGAGTTGGTGTTGTGACCGGGTTTCACTTCAGGATTACTTCTACCCATCAAAAATGAACCATGGGGCACTTGCTGACAGTAAATATTTTTAGAAAACGACATGACCATGGGACCTTGGATTTTTTCAATTGGTTCAGTTGCTAAGATTTCATGATTTTCAGAATAGACCGGAATGTCGATACCAGCCATCAGTCCTATCTCATGGCTATGACCTCCGGCTGCATTTATAACAATGTCGGAGTAATATGTTTCTTTCGTGGTTTTAACACCTTGAACCTTTTGTCTATCTATTAAAATTTCGGTTACTTCTTCAAAAAAACTAAAAGTAACCCCAAGACGTTTGGCGGCGATCATATAAGCATCAGTCATTTTAAAGGGATTAAGGTGCCCATCTTTTTCACAAAAAGTCGCAGCGACAAATGATTCGCGGTTTAAATGAGGAACGATTTTTAATGCTTCATCTTGATTGAGATATCTTGCAGGTATTCCGAGACTGTTTTGCAGTTTAACATTTGCAATGAATTGTATTGCCTCGGTGTCTGAAGTCGCTAAGATAAGATATCCTTCTTGTTTGAATTCGATGTCATCGTCATAAGCGAGCACGTCCTTTGCGTGTTCGAAAAACTCAATGCTCTTTTTTGCTAAAATGCAGTTAAGTGGTGTTGCCCACTGTGAGCGGACACCAGCGCCACATCTTCCAGTAGCGCCTGAAGCAAAATATCCTTTATCAATGACATGAATGTTTTTTACGCCTTTTTTGGCCAAATGATAAGCGATGCTGACACCACTGATACCAGCGCCAACGATGATGACATTCTTAATCATTTGTCGCCCCCATCCACGATATCTTGGAGCGTTACGCCAAGAACCATTGGTCGAGCGCGATGCGTTTTAATGTCTTCAATTGGCTGTTTCAGTTTCATTGCTAAATACTGTTGAATTAAATGGCCACACGTATTTGCCTGACATGGTCCCATACCGACACGAAGCACGCGTTTTAGGTCTTCAAAAGTTGTAAAACCCTTCGCAATTGCCTCATCGATTTGCGCTAAGGTAATATCTTCACAACGACAAATGATGATGTTTTTATTATCGTTCATATCGTTTGATGGTCACAAATTCGTGTAAATAGGATTGATCAATCAATACAGTAACAAGAGCCGTCTTCACTTTACTAAAGGTAACGACCTGACGTATCTCGGCGCTGCATATAACCTCTCCGGCACGATTGACGCCCGACCATATTTCTCCTTTTTGTGGATAGGGTAATAATTCATAGGGAATTTTAAAAAGTGCTTGATTGTTTAAGACTTGGGCAACAGTGATTGCTAGACCAGGACAGGCAATCACACATTGACCACAGCCAGTGCATTTATCAGTAATTAGTCGTGGAATATCATTCATGCCATCTTCGATGATGATCGCATCATGCGGACAACTAGAAGCACATGGATTACATGGAATTGCTTCATAGCACTCAATGATCGCTTTTGGTTTTTGCAATTTATCCAAGCTTGGGAATTTTGATAAAATCATATCTCTTGTCGCGACCCCGGTTTTAATTAACATACGGACCTCCAAGCTTCTTAAGTCCTAAACGGGTTTTCTCACCGTAACTTGAGAGACGTAATAACATCAGTTCGTGTTCATATTCAGCGAGTAGACGATCATGGTCTTTGTGCGGTTGGTTCAGATACTTTAAGACACCAAGTCCGGCAATATAGCCGCCCATCATCGCGGATGAGGCTTCTTCAATGCCACTGACATCACCACAGGAAAAGATACTCGGATTAGATGTTTGATGCAGTTCGTTTAAAACGGGGACGAGGCCACCAAGCTCTTTGACATATTTCATCGTCACATCAACCATTCCGAGCAGTTGTGATAAAGGTGATAAACCAACCGCGATGCATAGCGCCTTAACATTAATGATGCTCGTTTGTGTTGCAATTGGTTTAAAATCATCAGTTAATTTAATAATTTCCACCGCTTCAAGCGTCGCTTTACCAAGCGCCCGTTTGACGGTGTGTTGCATATAAAAAGGGACGCCCAACCGTTTAAGTTTCGAAGCGTGAACTTTATAGCCACCAATCGTGGAAGCCGCTTCAACAATGCCTTTGACTTTAACGCCGGCTTGTATTAATTGATAGGAAACGATGAGTCCGATGTTACCACTACCAACCATTAAAACTTCATCTTCAGGCATGATGCCATAAACGTTCATCAATGTTTGAATCGCACCAGCCCCATATATTCCTGGCAAATCATTATTTTCAAACGCCAAAGCTTTTTCGGATGCCCCAGTCGCTACAATGAAAGCCCGAGCCTTGTATTTAAGATATTGGTTATTTTTAATAACGGTCATTACGTTATCTTGATATAAACCAACAACATTAGCGCCCATCAATATCTCAATGTTTGCTTGATCGAGAATATCTTTAATTAAAATATTAGCAATCTCAAAACCCCGGTTTTTCGCATATTGTTTTTCAGATCCAAAAAACTTATGGGTTTGTTTAACGAGTTGGCCACCGAGAGCAAGATTACGATCAACAATGAGAACACTAATGTTTTGCTCAGACAATATTTTTGCGGCACACAATCCAGCAGGACCACCACCGATGATAATCACATCTTTTTCAATCATGTGATGGTACCTTTATCTTTTTGAATTTCGACACGCATGTTTTCTTTGATGGGTGTGATGCATGTGCGCACATTATCAACCCCATCAACACGCATCTTGCACGAAGAGCAATTGCCGATCGCACAGAAAAAACCACGCGGACGTGATAACTGTAAACTGTAGCTGATAACCTTGATGCCGTGATTATGTAACGCAAAGGCAATCATGTCGCCTTCTTTACCAACTATTGGTGCGCCCTCGAAATAAAATGTGATGTCCTTCTTGACGGGGAATGTCAAGATTGGGTGGTCTTTAATTCGCAAATTGTTACCTCGACGATGTCAATTCGAATATATTTTATCATAGGTAAGCGCTTTCCTGCACAAGGTTTTCGCGAATAAAAATCGTTTTTATTGTTGTTGAAAACATCAATCTCTAAATAGACACAATAAATTATTCTGCGAATGTTCTGGCATCTCTTTAAGTTATTCTATAAGATGAAAATTTTTTATTGTAGGAATATGTACAATGCATAAAAACATCATAAATTTCATTAGATTTCGAAAGCGCTTACAAGTAAATGTCTAAAATGTGTAATTTTAAGTTTCAAACGGACGCGCTCGCGATATACTATTAATGATTAACTAGATGAAATCGATCATGCACTCTTACTTTATCGAAGCATAACAATAATTATTGGGGACCTTTTCCCCATTTTTTATGTATCAGCACGAAGGAGAAAACGATTGGTGGACCAAGACGAAAAACAACTCTTGATTAACCCAGCCTGGTGTAAGGGCTGTGGTATTTGTGTTGCCTTCTGTCCGACACGCGCCCTTTCAATGGTGGAAGGTAAGGCACTCTTAACAGAACCAAATAAATGTGTGATGTGTGGTCTATGTGAAATTCGCTGTCCCGATTATGCCATCTACATTAGCGATAACAAAGAGGAACGTAACCAATGGGCAAAGTAGTGCTCATGCAAGGAGATGAAGCGTGCGCCGAAGGCGCCATCGTCGCCGGGATGCGTCTATACGCTGGATATCCGATTACGCCATCGACTGAAATTGCCGAACAATTAGCCAATCGCTTACCACAAGTTGGGGGCACCTTTATCCAGATGGAAGATGAAATCGCCTCGATTGCTTGCGCCATTGGCGCATCAGTCACTGGTCTAAAAGCCATGACGGCGACAAGTGGTCCTGGCTTTTCGCTTAAACAAGAAAATTTGGGTTATGCCGCGTTCGCGGAAATTCCTTTAGTCGTCGTTGATGTGCAGCGAATGGGACCATCAACCGGTATGCCAACATCACCCTCACAAGGCGATATCATGATGGCGCGTTGGGGAACACATGGCGATCATCCAATTATTGCCTTAACACCTTCATCGGTTCCTGAAACATATGAATTAATTATTCGAGCATTCAATCTTGCTGAAAAATATCGCACGCCAGTCTTATTTATGATGGATGAAATTATTGGGCATTTACGCGAGAAAGTGAAGTTGCTCGATGCTGATAAAATTAACATTATCAATCGTCCGACCGCGATAAATCCCGATCCAAAACGACCACCATATTTATTGGCGCCAGGCAGTCTCATTCCTGAAATGGCTCCATTTGGAAGTGGTCAACGCTATAACATTACCGGGCTGATGCACGATGAAAATGGCTTTCCGACCAATTCGAACGAAGAGGCACAAAAACTCATGACGCGCCTCATGCATAAGATATCTGATAATTATGATGATATCGTCCAATATGAAACGGTGAATATCGACGACGCTGATGTTGCCATCTTTTGCTATGGTGGCACAATGCGCGCGGCCATTTCCGCGATGGAAGAAGCACGTGAACGTGGCATTAAATGCGGAATATTCCGCGCGATTACGTTATGGCCATTCCCCGAACGGGAACTATTAGACGTTGCCAAAAAAGTTAAACGCCTCATCGTCGCTGAACACAACTACGGCCAAATGGTTTTAGAAGTTGAACGGATTGTTAAATGTGACTGCGCGATTGACTTTATTGGTAAATACGATGGAAGCGTCATTACTCCAGATGAAATACTAGCGAAACTCGAGGAATCCAAATAATGGAAGACATCGTGGAAATAAAAAAAATGGACGTTCAAGCTTCACGACTCATTAATCAGTATATGCGCACCGAGTATTTACCTCAAATATGGTGTGCGGGGTGTGGTAATGGCATCATCATGCGCGATGTCGTCCAAGCGATTAAGAATCTGGAACTTGACCAAGCCAAGACAGTCATTGTATCGGGTATTGGCTGTTCCTCGCGTGCAGCCTGTTATCTCGATTTTAATACGATTCATACGACTCATGGTCGCGCGATTGCATTTGCAACTGGCATCAAACTGGCTAATCCATCGCTTGAAGTCATCGTGATTGCCGGTGATGGTGATATTGCAGCGATTGGTGGTAACCATCTCATCCATGCGGCTCGACGTAACATTGGTGTCTCAGTCATCGTCATGAATAACAATATTTACGGAATGACTGGTGGCCAATATTCACCGACAACACCGACCGGACTTCATGGGACAACAGCCCCATATGGGAGTCTTGATCGACCGTTTGATATTGCTAAATTAGCCGCAGGGGCTGGCGCATCTTATGCCGCGCGGGGTACGGCTTATCACGTGCGGCAAACGGTGAAACTGATTGAAGATGGTATCATGCACAAAGGCTTCTCACTCATCGAAGTGATTAGCACGTGCCCGACTTATTATGGCCGTCAAAATAAACTCGGTGATGGCGTTGAAATGCTTGAATGGCAACAGCATCATAGCATTAACGTCGAACAAGCGAAAACGATGACGAAGGAACAACTTAATGGAAAAATCGTCATTGGTTTACTTCATAAAGTCGAAGCAAAAGAGTTTAGCGAAGCCTATCAAGAAATGCGCGATCAAATCAATAAGGAAATATCTATAAAATGAATCGACACAATCGTCATGAAATTCGACTTGCAGGTAGTGGTGGCCAAGGCGTGAACTTAGCCACAATCATCTTGGCGGAAGCGGCAGTTCTTGCTGGTAAATACACCGCACAAAGTGAAATATATGGACCCGAAGCTCGTGGCGGCGCTTGTAAAGCGGAAACACTCATCTCTGATCAACCAATAGGTTATACCAAAGTCCAAACTCCAACGTTACTCTTAGCGTTTACACAAAAAGCGCTTGACCAATATACGCGAGGCATTCCTGAGCAATGTCTTGTTCTGATGGATTCGAGTTTAGCAGCACCATCTAACATCAAAGAATCGCAAATCATATCACTACCAATTTTAGCCACGGCTAAAAACACAATTGGGCGCATTCAAACAGCGAATATCGTCGCTCTTGGGTTCATTAATAGTTATTTAGGTATTGTTGACCAAGCGACAATGGAACAAGCGGTCTTAATGCATATTCCCAAAGGTACCGAACAAATTAATATGAAAGCCCTCGAAACTGGCATGACGATGGCCCATGATTGGAAACAGGTTCGTCAGCGGTGAAAATTCATGAATATCAGGCCAAACAATTACTTGCGGAATACGGAGCGCCGATTCCACTTGGCATTGTCGCAACTACACCTGAAGACGTAAAAATCGCTGCCACACATTACGAGAAAACCGTCATTAAAGCCCAAGTTCATGCAGGTGGACGCGGTAAGGCCGGTGGCGTTCGCCTGGCCAAAAATAGCGAGGAAGCATTTGAGGTTGCTCAAGCTATTTTAGGAATGAAAATCATTAATCAACAAACGGGTCCACAAGGCAAAGTTGTTACCAAAGTTTTAGTCACCGAAGCGATTAGTTATCAAAAAGAATTTTATCTCGCGATTGCCGGTGATTATGATCACGCTGGACTTATGGTCATTGCTTCAAGCGATGGAGGAACTGAAATTGAGGATGTTGCTAGTAGCCACCCCGAACGCATAATCAAGATACCGATACCAGCGCAGGCACCCATTTCACATTCAGCAATTGACATCGTCGCTCATGGTTTCGCATTAAATGAAAGCCAACATCAACAACTTATAACATTGCTCGATGCAATGCTACGCTTATATTTAGCAAAAGACTGCACACTAGTTGAGATTAATCCACTGGTGATTACGACAAATGATGAACTATTGTGCCTTGATGCTAAGGTCACATTTGATGATAATGCCCTTTTTCGCCATCTTGATGTACTGGGGTTACGAGATGTTAACGAAGAAGATCCAAAAGAATACAAAGCCTCACAACATGACTTAAGTTATGTGACGCTTGATGGCGATATCGGTTGTCTTGTTAACGGAGCCGGGTTAGCGATGGCGACATTAGATATTATCAAAAACTATGGCGGAAATCCGGCAAATTTTCTTGATGTCGGTGGAAGCGCGACAGTTGAACGTGTCAAAGTGGCGTTTGAAATCCTCTTGTCAGACCCACATGTCAAGGCGATTTTTATCAATATTTTCGGTGGCATTATGAAATGCGATGTCATTGCAACTGGTGTCATTATGGCCGCGAAAGAAATAGGCGTTAAAGTCCCAATTATCGTCCGGCTCGAAGGAACGAATGTCGACTTAGGTCGCGAGATTTTAAAGCAATCGGGGCTAGATATAACAAGCGCAGTTAGCATGGCTGATGGTGCGATTAAAGCGATCGAAGCCGCGCGAGGATCAATTAGATGAGCATTTATGTCAATCGCGATACGCGGGTTATCGTTCAAGGGATTACAGGCCAACAAGGTGCTTTTCATACGGCGAAGATGATGGAATATGGCACGAAGATCGTTGGCGGTGTGACACCAGGGAAAGGTGGACTAACCCAAGGCGAGATTCCAATTTTTAATACGGTCAGGGAAGCAAAAGAAACGACCCATGCGAATGCCTCAGTCATTTTTGTTCCACCTAAGTATGCCGCTAGCGCTATCATCGAAGCTTCGGAAGAGGGAATTGAACTTGTCGTATGTATCACCGAAGGAATTCCCGTCTTAGACATGATCAAGGTTAAAGAAGTATTAGCAAAATATCACACAAAACTTATCGGTCCAAATTGTCCCGGCATCATTACTCCAAATGAGTGCAAGATTGGAATTATGCCGGGCTATATTCATCGACCAGGACGCGTTGGTATTATCTCGCGATCTGGCACATTAACATATGAAACGGTCAAACAACTAAGTGATCGGAATATTGGCCAATCAACAGTTATCGGTATCGGTGGCGATCCGATTAAAGGGCTCAGTTTTGTTGATGCCTTAGCGGCGTTTGAGCAAGATCCGGACACTGACGCTGTTGTTATGACCGGAGAAATTGGTGGATCTGGTGAAGAAGAAGCGGCCGAATATATCGCTATGAACATGAAAAAGCCAGTGATTGCCTTTATCGCTGGACAATCAGCTCCCAAAGGAAAACGAATGGGGCACGCTGGTGCGATTATCTCGGGTGGTAAAGGAACGGCTCATAGTAAAATAGCGGCACTAAAAGAGGCGGGGGTCCAAATTGTAATAACACCTGACAAAATTGGTGAAACCGTCCTCACGACATTGCGTGAACGCGGGATTAAGTTTTAAATTAAGGTAACGCATATGATTGAATTTTTACAAGCCAATTCGATTCTCACCATCTTTATTATCGCCGTCTTAGGTTATGGACTTGGGCGCATTAGCATTAAGGGCTTAAGTCTAGGGACGGCGGCGGTTTTGCTTGTCGCTTTAGTATTTGGTCATTTTAATATTCAAGTGTCTGCGGACATTCAAAATATTGGACTAGCGCTTTTTGTCACTGCAGTCGGTTTTATCGCGGGACCGATGTTTTTCCGAAATTTTAGAAGTAATGCAATTGCTTTTATCGTGCTTGGAATATTCATTGTTTTCATCGGTGTCTTAATTTGCGCTGCGCTGATTGGCTTTGGTTTAGTTCCGACTGAACTGGCCGTTGGTTTGCTTGCCGGAGCATTAACGACAACGCCAGGACTTGCGGTGGCGTTAGAAGCCACGGGTAGTAATATGGCTTCCATTGGTTATGGACTCGCCTATCCATTTGGAGTCATCGGAGTTGTGCTCTTCGTCCAATTAGTACCGCGGATGTTTAAGACCGATATGCAAAAGGAACGTCAGCAATATCAAAAGATTGTGGTCGAATCAGTCACGACGAAACCCAAAGCGTTTCAGTTTGATCCGCTTGGATATTTTATTTTTGCACTAGCGGTTGCCTTAGGCATCCTATTAGGCAAAATTACAATCCCTCTTCCAGGCGGCGTATCATTTGCACTCGGAACATCGGGTGGTCCATTGATCACCGGTCTTATTTTTGGGCATTTCGGTTCAATTAAAAAGATTGATTTGACAATGAAGAAAGAAACACTCGTCTCGTTACGCGAACTCGGTCTCGTCTTATTTTTAATCGGAGCGGGCACAAAAGCTGGCGTTGGTTTTGTGGCTGTGTTAGTTGAACAAGGGGCGATGTTATTTGTCTATGGCGCACTGATGACATTAATTCCAATGATCATCGGGTTAGTCGTGGCGCTTAAATTGCTGAAACTAAGTATGTTTAATAGCCTCGGGTCCATATGTGGCGGGATGACGAGCACACCAGCGCTTGGTACATTGATTCGCACGGCAGAAACCGACGATGTGGCCACGGCCTATGCGGCAACTTATCCGATTGCATTAGCGATTATCGTCATTACCTTCCAATTACTTTGCATTATTTTTTAGTTATACACTGAGATACACCTAAACTTAATGACGGCGGACCTCACCGTCTTTTATAATAATAAAGATAAGTATGGTAACTAATCTCAAAAACAACTTAATTATCCGCACGCCCGTCATCAGTGACGCCGCGAATATTTTAGAGTACCTTCGCATCATCGGCGGGGAGACCGATTACCTAACATTTGGAACCGAGGGACATCCAAATACCATTGAACAAGAAGCAGAATACATAACCACAATTAATGAAGAAAATAACAAGATCATGTTACTTGCTCTTTTGGGTGAAGAAATAATCGCCGTTGGCTCATTATCAGGGTCAATCAGACCAAGATTAAAACATACTCTGGAACTTGGTATCAGTGTCAAACAAGCTTATTGGCATCAGGGTGTTGCGACCTCGCTACTGGAGGCGCTCATTCATAAGGCAAGAACATATAAACATGTACAGCAAATAACGCTCCACGTTGTCACAAAGAATACACATGCGCTTCATTTATATGAAAAATTTGGATTTGTACGCCAAGGCGTATTTCCTAATCAAATCCACGCTGGTAATCAGTATTTTGATAGCGTCTTCATGGTGCTACCACTAAATTCGTAGTCAAACATCTTCTTTAATAAAAAAAGAGCCGATTTGCAATAGATATTAAGGTTAATGATCGACAATAAGACGAGAAAAATAAGAGGAACATATATGTTATTTGAAACAAAACAATTGGTCGTGCGACCGCCAGAAATGAAAGATGCACCGTTGATGTTAGCGTTAGTCACCGATCCAGACATCATCAAATTCAATTGTTATCCGCCACTGACAATTGAAGATATTCATAAAGGTATCTCTGAACGCGATAAGCATCCCTATCGCTTTGTAATGGCGTTAAAAGAAGGTGATGTCATGGTTGGGGAAATCAACATTGAACGCGATTCACTCCGCCACGGTGTTGATTGTGTGATGTTTTCTTATAACATGTTACCGGCCTATCAAGGTAAAGGTTATATGAAAGAAGTATTACGAGGGGCAATCGCTTTTTGTTTTAACGAGAAGAAAGTAACGCTTGTGTCGGCACGAGTCTTTGCCGACAATCCGCGGTCGCAACACATGCTCATCTCGCTTGGATTTACGCTTGAAGGAATGTTACGTCGAGCGGTCAAGTGTAACGAAGTTACGCATGATGATTGCCTATTCAGTATGTTAAAAGAAGAATATGACGCACACGAACAGATTATTTAGCGTCTCATCTGATTGCTGAGAATGAACGTACTCTTATATTTTGAAAACCAGAAAGCCTTGAAAGTCTCGGGGATTGGACGCGCAATGCGCCACCAACAACGAGCTTTAACGAATGTCGGTGTTCCTTTCACCATGAATCCCAAAGATCCTTATGATATCGCCCATGTAAACACGATTTTCCCTCGCAGTTATGCGATTGTGAAACGCTGTCGTCGAAAAGGTATTCCCGTCATCGTTCACGGTCATTCGACGTTAGAAGATTTTCGCAATTCTTTTAAGGGTTATAAGTTGATGGCCGTATGGTTTAATCGGCAATTATTAAAAGTTTATCGTCATGCCGACTTGATTGTGACACCGACCAATTATTCTAAACAGCTGATCAATCAATATCAATTAGGCGTACCGGTCATTCGGATATCTAATGGGATTGATTTAAGTGAATATGCGTATGATAAGGCGAAGGTTAAGGCCTTTAAAGATTACTTTAACATCACCAATCAGAAAGTCGTGATTGGAATAGGACTACTTTTTGCTAGAAAGGGAATCCACGACTTTTTTGAAATTGCCGGGGCTAATCCCGATATTACCTTCATATGGTTTGGACATCTTCAACCCGCACTTATAAGCGACAAGATCAAGAAAGCGATTAAGGAACGCCCACATAATGCCTTGATGCCCGGCTATATCGATAATGACATCATTAAAGGTGCCTATCACTATGCGACCTGTCTAATGTTTACGAGTTATGAAGAAACAGAAGGTATCGTCGTCTTAGAAGCATTAGCATCCAAATGCCCAATTTTATGTCGTGATATTGGGGTTTACGCTGATTGGTTGACTGATGGGACACACTGCCATAAGGCAAAAGATAACACCGAATTTTCGCATAAGCTACGCCACATCATGAGTAGCGATCAGACGTCAGTGGTGACAAACGGCTATCAGCTCGCCCAAGAACGATCGCTTGAAAATATTGGAATGGCGCTTAAAAAAACATACGAATCACTGCTAAATAAATAAAGAAATCCCGACGTCGAGTCGGGAATTTAATTAATGTTGTTTTGAATTAACGAGCGTGGCATGAGCATGATATCGCTCACGCCCAATTTCATAAAGCCATGACGTGATAAACACAACAAGCAACATCATGATGGCAATGACATAAAAGTTTAAGAAGGGTACCTCTTCAATTGGAGGTCGTTGCATGAACATCGCATTCGGTTCGTAAAGACCAGCGAGCTGGAAGGTAACATTAACGATGACGCCAATGAGACCATAAACGAGCAACCCGCCGGCATAGGCAATCACGTTTTTCTTATCGACTTTGAAATATCCACCCGCGAGAAGATAAATTGAACCAATCAGCATCGTGCTATGGGAGAGCATGCTTTTAAATACACCCCACTCAAACATTCGAGCGCCTTCGCCAAGATAATACTCGGGATAGAAAAGTGAAATTAATGCTCCTAGCGCCCCAGCATAAGCGGCAAAGGTTGCTAGATAATTAAACGTTTTGGTCTTCTTATTGCCCCAGATGGCGACAATGAGTAATAAATACATCGACATATTGCAAAAGTAGATTGGGAATAACTGGTTATCAGCCGCAATCGCCGGATTTCCTTTTAGGAACTCCACCCATAACGGTGAAAGGTGTAATAGAAATGTGACCCAAGCCCAAAACTTCAAATACATATCTTTGTATTTTTCGTGTTTGATAAATTTAACCCCGAGATAAATAAATAAAGACGTTAGTCCGAGCGAGATAATAATATATCCCATGTGATAAGCATCGAATAATGTTCCCAAGATACGCATATTGTCGTTGTCACTTTCTCCATGAACATGGTGCGAATGCCGTGATAATCGTTCATATAGTGATGAACGCTCATAATTTTATGAGGTCAGGATTCAATCGTTCATGTGTGTTCCTTACAAGTTTAGCAACTTTTAAATAAATTGGGTAGCAGATTAGAAGATGAAGCGATAGGAGGAAATAATTAATAACAATCGCTATAATTAATTTGATTATGAGGTTAGGACATGGAAAAATTAGCAGAGTTTACCACAACCTTATCAAACCAGGCTCAAATTGAACGAATTGAAGCAATAAGTGCGTGGATTCATCGGAAGTTTCCGCAATTAAAACTTGAAATTAAATGGAAGCAACCAATGTGGCTAGATCATGGTACGTTCATCATTGCTTTTAGTGTATCTAAAAACCATATCTCAGTCAGTCCCGAACAAAAGGGCATCGCACTATTTAAAGATGACCTAATCAATTCGGGCTACGTTACTTCAAAAATGCTTTTTCAAATTCAAAATGAACAAGATGTTCCTTATGAACTACTCTCAAAGATGATTGAATATAACATGATTGACAAGGCTAACTGCCACACTTTTTGGCGCGATGAATAAGACCGATCTTGCAGATAAGCTTACCTTTGCTTCACGTCAGGCATTCCGTGACTGGCTCTTTACACATGTCCACGATAATGGCATTTGGATTATTGGACCAAAGCAAGGGCAATTTCCTTCAATCACATATGCAGAAGCTTTAGAAGAGGCATTATGTTTTGGTTGGATTGACGGCATTGTCAAGCGGATTGATGATGCAACCTACATGCGCTATTTCTCACCAAGAAGAAACGGAAGTTTTTTCTCAAAGAAAAACCGAGATACAATAACGCACCTTATTAAAGAAGGACGAATGACGAGTTATGGCCAAGTAGCGATTGACTATGCGAAAGCACATGCTCGTTACGAGGAAGATACTCGGGTAGATCAGACGCTTGAAGCGACGTTACTAGCTAAGTTAAAAGAAAAAGAACCAGCATATCAAAACTTAATGGTGCTTGGTAAATTTTCATACCGCGCTTATGTTGGCTACTATATCAGCGCTAAGCTAGAAGCGACGCGCATCAAGCGCCTCGATCGCATCATTGAACGGCTCATTGCTAAGTATCCTTTACCTTAAAAATAACTTCTATCACCACAAAAATTGATTCGTAGCGAATTGTTATAAAAACAATTGCATTCTATTAAAAAAGGCGGATAATATTGCCGATATAAGGGTGCGGTAGCGACGATGATTGGTGAAATTCTTCCTCATAATGACTTTAATTTACTGCTGGGTTTAGCAGTTATTCTCTTTACGGGTTTACTATTTGGCAAACTCTCAAAACGGCTAAATATTCCAAATGTCACTGGTTATATCTTAGGCGGTGTCCTTATTGGTCCGGGTATTATCCAGCTCATTTTCCCGCAATTTCCAGGCATCATTGGTTATGACTATGTGGAAGCAATTAAAATCGTCGCCGATATCGAACTAGCTTTTATTGCTTTCTCGATTGGCACGGAGTTCAAACTCGAATATTTTAAGCGGCTTGGTCCTTCACCGGTTATTATTGCGTTCCTTGAAGCGTTTTTTGCGGTTGCCTTTATTACTTTGGGTGTGTGGGCGTTTGGATTCCCATTATATTTTGCCTTGGCGATGGGGGCGATTGGTGGGGCGACGGCACCAGCGGCGACCATTCTTGTGATTCGCCAATATAAAGCGCGCGGTCCGTTAGCTCAAACGATCTTATCTGTTGTCGCGATTGATGATGCGGCGGGAATTATCTTCTTTGGCATCGCCGTGTCGATTATCCGCATTCTTGTTGGTAATCACGACATTCACCTTGCCTATGCGTTAACACTGCCGTTTATTGAAATCGGAGCATCGATAATAATTGGTGGGCTTTTAGGCTTGCTCAATGTCGTCTTAATGAAATGGTTCACAGGGCGTGGTAATCGCACCTCGATTGTCGTGGCGATGTTATTTTTAATGATTGGTGTCGCACGATACGTTAACTTTACCTTCGATATTGGTCTTTCATCTTTGATGATGGCAATGGCGTTTGGAGCGGTATATACAAACCTTTCGAAGACGGTTGATACCGTTGTCCCGTTAATTGAACGGGTGACACCCCCACTTGTCATTATTTTCTTTGTGATGAGTGGCATCGATTTAAAGATTAGCTCGTTATCGTGGATTGCGGCGGCCTTACTCGCGATTTATTTTGTAACACGGATTTCTGGAAAAATATTCGGAACGTATATCGGGGCGCGTGTATCCAAGGCACCTGAGGTTGTCCGAAAATACGCAGGCTTTGGGTTACTACCTCAAGGTGGGATTGCTTTAGGGTTGAGTTTAGCGATTATGGAAATACTTCCAGTTGCCGAAAGTGGACCAATGGCGACGTATAATGGCATGCTCATTCGCGTGATTGTTATCGGTGCGGTGTTCATCAGTGAAATCTTTGGACCAATCTTATTAAAGATTATGTTATTCAAAAGCGGCGAGGCCGTTAAATCATAATCATGTTAAAATCAAGTGGGGAGCACAATATGAAACTCGTTGTCTATGTTTTGATTAAAACAGAACTGCTGCAGTTGTTATTATCACGTTTAGCCGATGAGAAAATCTCAGGGGCGACGATTATTGATAGCACGGGGATGGGCCGTGAATTAGCGGAAGCCGATGAATTTTCAATCTTTGGATCATTAAGAAGTCTCTTCTCCAATAACAATCGCCAGACAAAGACATTGTTATTAGTCGCCCAAGATGAACAAGTCAGCCAAATCACGAAGATTATCGAGGGTGTCGTTGGCTCACTTGAAGGACCTGATAGCGGTATTATCTTCTCGTTACCAATCGACAGTGTCAAAGGCTATAAACGCTATAAATAGTTTGAAGAAGTAGGTAGTATTACTAACACCAGGAAAGAAATGTGATGCACGTTTCTTTTTTTTGTGACAGACCAGATTTGATTTAGCAACCACTAACCATAAACAATGAAAATGATTAATTACTTGATTCTTAAATAATATCGGGGTTGAAAAATGTGGTCGCTATGTTAATCTTTAAATAGGTCAACGATAACATTCGACTTGTCTACCCCCTTTAAACCAGTGGAGACACTGGTTTTTCTTTGCTTGATGTTCCATCTTTGGTTGAATCATATAAAATAATAACCAGAGGTTCATTATGTTTAAAATTTTAGCAATCAATCCCGGAAGCACATCGACGAAGATTGGCATCTTTGAAGATGGAAAGCTCATTCACGAATCCAATTTCATGCATTCAAGCGAAGAGTTAGCAAAATATCCGACGATTGAACAAGAAATTGCCTTTCGTCGGCAAGTCATCGACGATGCACTAAAAAGCATGAACATTGATTTAGCATCATTTGCGGCGATTAGCTGTCGCGGCGGGATCATAAAACCAGTGCCAAGCGGTGTCTATCGCATTAATGAAGCAATTTTGGAAGACTCGAAACACTCAACCTATAAACATCCAAGTAACTTAACAGCGTTAATCGGTTTTTCACTTGGTGAACAATATGGCATTCCCTCGTTTATCACTGACCCGCCAAGTACATTTGAAGCGACAGATATTGCCGTGATATCAGGACATCCGCTATTTAAACGTCCGATGACGTTTCATGCCTTAAATCATAAAGCGGTTGCTAAGAAACACTGCAAAGTTCATGGACTTGATTACGAAAAAGTAAATCTCATCGTCGCCCACATCGGCGGTGGTATCTCGATAGGAATGCATCATCATGGTCGTGTCATTGATGTGACCGACGCGATTAGCGAAGGACCGTTTTCACCAGAACGGTCTGGTGCCCTCCCAACAAAACTGTTAATCGAGTTATTTTTGAGTGGCAAATACGATGAAAAGTTTTTCCGTGGTATTTTACGCGGTAATGGCGGTTTTCAAGCATATCTAGGAACAAATGATCTTCGCAAAGTCATTAAGATGATTGAAGAAGGTCATCAAGATGCTGCTCTCTTATTTGAAGCGTTTGTTTATCAAGTCGCGAAAGAAATCGGCGCGATGGCGACGATCACTAATGGAGAAGTTGATGGAATTATTTTGACAGGTGGTATTTGCCACAGCCATCTCTTCACTCATAAAGTGATTGACCGGATTAAATGGATTGCACCAGTCTTTGTCAGTCCGGGAGAAGAAGAATTACAAGCATTAAATGATTCTGTCTTAGCGGTCTTATTCGGAAAAGATACGGCCAAGACGTATGTCTAATGTAAAATTGGGATTTTTTTGAGATTCACATCCAATATATTGCCCCATACTTATCTTAAGGAGGTAAGTAAACATGAAACTTGCAACATGCGATCAAATGACACCACTCGGATTATTACGGATGTCACTCGTTGATGATGAATTGACATCAATGAGTTTTGTAGATGGAGACCAAGAGGAATTTCCAGAACATCCAACACTCGCCAAACGGATTGATGCTTATTTTTTAGAAAGAAAGCCAATTTCATTTCCCGTTCATTTTGAATCAGGAACACCATTTCAACTTAAAGTGTGGAATGCATTACTAACGATCCCACTAGGTGAAGTAAGAACATATCAAGACATCGCCAGTCAAATTGGACACCCACATGCCGCTCGAGCGGTCGGTCAAGCTTGTCGCAATAACCCAATCGGATTAGTAGTGCCCTGTCACCGTGTTATTGGTACTGATGGGAAGATGACGGGTTATTCCGGTAAGAACCATATTGATTTAAAAGAAAAGCTATTAAAGCACGAGCGAGCGATATAGTCATCCTCAAACATAATCCATTAATATAAGTGCCATTCGATTATTACCATTTTTGACATTCACACTTATTGATTTAAATGATATGTATAAGATCAAACCATTATTTTAAGTATGGTCTTGAATTAAGCGCAGTAACGCGATTCCCTCCACTCCTGCCATTACAAGATAAAAGCCGTCTAAGACGGCTTTTTGTATATTTTGCGTATCAAATGAGTATCAAAAATCGCCACAAATGTTTACTTTATGCTACAAAGGTATCAAATGATTTACCATGAAAAGAAGTTTTTCACCTCAAAGATCATCTAGATGAAGATTCGTCAATTGCACATAGTGAACAAGATTTACCAAAACGGAAAAACCGGCTAGTTTTTATTGCATATAGAAGCATTAAACATTAGAATTAGATTGAACAAAAAAGGCATAAACGGAAAATATGTTCAGTGAGGTGCATATGAAAGAAATCAACCGTGATCTGTACTTACGGCAACTGGTGGCATCAATTGATAATGGTCTAATTAAAATTGTGACCGGAATCAGAAGAAGTGGAAAATCATACTTGCTTGATCCACTTTTTAAAAACCATTTATTAAATAATGGGATTAATGAGGATCACATCATTAAGTTGAATTTAGATGATAGAAAAAATAGACAATATCACGATCCGGACAAACTAGATGAATTTGTCAGAAGCAAAATTATAGATAATCTGATTTATTACGTGATTATTGATGAAATTCAATTAGTTAAAGACTTTGAATCCGTATTAAATGGTTTCTTAAACATGAAAAATTTAGACATTTACGTATCTGGAAGTAATTCAAAATTTCTTTCGACTGATATCATCACTGAGTTTAGAGGAAGAGGGCAACAGATAAGAGTCTATCCATTATCATTTTCAGAATACTATGAAGCAAACACGAAAGAAAAAAGTGAAGCATTCAAAGATTATATTCGCTACGGAGGAATGCCACTAATTGTATCGATGGCTAGTGACGAGCAAAAATCGCGCTATCTCAAAGACTTATTAGAACTTACTTATTTCAAAGATATCATCGAAAGAAATAACATTCAAAAGATTGATGTATTGGAATCGTTAGTAAATATACTGGCCTCTTCGATTGGTTCTTTGACCAGTGCGACAAGACTAACTAACTCATTTATCAGTAATGGTAACAAGGGTTTATCGAAAAATACGGTGATTCAATATCTAACGTATCTTTGTGACTCTTTTCTCATCGAAAAAGTCGACCGCTATGACGTTAAAGGAAAACGATACATTCAATCTTTGGCGAAGTATTATTTTTCCGATATTGGACTTAGAAATGCTCGGTTAAACTTCCGGCAACAAGAGGAAAATCATCTTATGGAAAACCTTGTCTATAACGAACTTATAAGAAGAGGTTATAATGTTGACATCGGCATTGTCGAGATCAGAGAAAAAGACGACAAGAAACAGCTTGAAGTAGATTTCGTTTGTAACCAAGCCGGGCATCGTTATTATATTCAAGTGGCTTCAAATTTAGACACGAGAGAGAAGACGGTTCAAGAACAACGGCCTTTGATGAATATCTCGGATAACTTCAAAAAAGTAATGATTGTCAAAAATAACATTAAACCATGGTTGACGGAAGAAGGAATATTGGTTATCGGCATCATCGATTTCTTACTAGATTTCGATATAATTAAATAATTTTTACTCATCCTAGAAAGATAACTCATGGAACAAGATTTTATAGCACAAGAAAGTAGTAAGGAAAATATCAATAGAATTGATGCAGGATCAATCGTCGCCGGCTTTCTTTTCGGTTATTTTCTTAGTTTTATTGGCCTAGTCATCGCCATAATCATGAAAAAATCAAGAACAATCAAAGGCGCATGGTATGGTTTCGCAGTGGGATTATTGTCCTCCGCAATCGGTGGATATCTTTTGTTTTTGTTGTTGATGAAAATATATGGTGGTCGATAGTCGCATACATATCCAAATATACTTTAAGGAAAACGTCATCGTTGTAAGATAAACCTCCGAGAGTTTTAAATATAAATGGGTAGACTAGACCTTAAAAGAGAACGATTCGATGAATATCAAGAATTGAATAATTATAGAGTAAATATTTAGTTGGTTTCGGATACTCACAAACAAAGTAACAGTTTTTCAAGAGATATAGTGAACAAAAAAATTATCCATTTTCATTTTAAAAACCAAAAAAGTATAACTCTTACAAATAAGAATTTTTGCGTATCAAACAGGCGATTAGAATAATAACGACATAATAAAAATGCAGTGCACTGTGAACATAAGTACCAATAAACATCTAAGAAAATGGGCGAAACAGTCATTTGCTTATGAAAGGAGACCGGCGTAATTAATTGTGAGTAATCCCTCCACTCCTGCCAGCGCAACTGAAGATACCCCATTAAGTTGGACTTATGTTGCGTTCAGTCGCAAAATAAGAAACGAACTTATGGGGTATTTTTAATGAGACTGACAAGTGAAGAGAATAAGTATTTTGTATATTTTCTGTTTAAGACATAGCTCAATGTAAAAAAGATAAAAATATTTGATATCGAACTTTTTATGTTATAATGAAATCGCAAAAAACCAGAATATGCTGTAAAAATGCGGACATGAGGAAATGCTATGATCAGAAGAGATTTGTATTTAAACCAATTAATATCTAAACGTCATTCATCAAAAATCAAGATTATCACAGGATTAAGAAGGTCTGGGAAATCCTATCTTTTATCGCATTTATATCGTGACTTTTTGCTAAAAAACGGGATTGAGGATTGGCAAATTTTCATTGTTGAACTCGATGATGAAAAAAATGATGAATTGCGAGAAAAAGGAAAATTGCGCGAATACGTTGAAAAAAAAGCCAATAGAGACGACGCGCAATATTATATATTTATCGATGAAATTCAATTGGCAGAAGATTTTGTGCGTGCAGTTAATTCACTAAATAAACATCAAAACTTTGATATTTACATAACTGGAAGCAACTCCAAGTTCCTATCAAAAGACATCAATGATGAATTTAAAGATAGAGGTACAGAAATAAATGTGCGGCCTTTATCATTTTCTGAATACTTTGAAGCTTATCAAAAGGATAAAAGATTTGCGTTAGATGAGTATTTAAAATTAGGCGGTATGCCTGGGTTATTTGAAGAAGAAACCGATCGAGCAAAAGAGAGATATTTAGATAATTTGATGAAGAAAGTCTATATTGATGATATCAAAAAGAATATCAATACTTATTTGATTGATGAATTATCAGCAACGGTTGACGCTCTATGTTCAACGACTGGTAGCTTAACTAACCCACTGAACATGTCCAATTATCTATCTAGCGAGAAGCACATTAAAATAGACAATGAGACAATTGCCAAGTTCTTTGAGGGTATTACCAACGCATTTTTGTTTGATCAAGTGAAAAGATACAACATTAAAGGCAAACAATATTTAAACACTCCTTCCAAATTTTACTGTGCAGACATAGGGCTTCGTAATGTCAGAATCAATTTTAGGGAGCCAAATCAAGGTTTTTTAATCGAAAATGCCGTGTATAACGAATTAATCACACGGGGATATCGCGTTGATGTTGGTTTCATAGAACAAAAAAAGAAAAATAAAGAAGGAAAGTATGTCTATGTTCAATCAGAAGTCGATTTTATTGCCCGGATGGGAAGTAAAGAATATTACATTCAAATAATGGATGAGATACCCACTGGGAAACATTTAAACAATGAGTACGATGCCTTACTCTCAGTACCTGGATCGTTTAAAAAAATAATGGTTATTAATAAATCTATTCTTTCTTTCACAAACGTGATGGGAATATTAGTTATATCTCTTGAAGAATTTTTACTAAATTTTAATAGTATGGATTTTTAAAGAAGAGCGGCGGATTTTATGGGATTACTAGAGCTTCCGAGTTATCATTCTTTTCATAGCGGTATATATTTGGCCAAAAAGATAAAATTAAGGAAAGCATTCAAAATATAAATTCGGCCTCACAGTATTTTATGGTCGCATAATCATTTGTTTTAAATAGAGCTGATACGAATTACTCATTTTAAGAAGGAAGTAGGTTTATGTATAGAAAATCACTCTTGTTATTATTATCATCCTTATTATTAATTGGATGTACTCCTGGAGAAGGCACGAAGATTACTGAAGCAGTTTACTTTCATAATGATGAAGCACTTGAAACTAATCTATCTCGCAGAGAAAGTGCCAATATAATTAACACGATTAAATCATTATCTTTTCTTCCAATACAAGAAGATGATACGTTTTCATATACATACTATCAGTATGATTTAAGTTTTAAAATTGAACAAACTGACAACGACAAGGTTTACTTCCTAGAAATCGATAGTGGATATTTATTACGTCGGAATCCAATGATGTCATCCACATTTAGTGATGAGTTTACAACGCTAAATGCTGATAAAATCAAAGTATTTACAAATGCATTTGATATCATCTGCCAAGATGAAGATAAAGGAATTTATCAAGAGACAATGGTTGTAACTTATGATTATGGGTTTCATATTCCCGATAGATTGACAGCTTTATTGGATGGCAACATATTTTTCCTCGATATGACAAATTATAGTATTCAAACTCGGGTAATTGCCGGCGATATATTTAAAATATATTATCGAGGCGAAGTTGTAATCAAAATGACATATCCAGGTCAAGTAGATACATCTAGGATGACAATTCTTGACGTGAGAAGAACTCGAGCGATAATCATTAGGGGTTCACTGCTTGGCGTTCCGGGCTCAGATAATTATGATTTTGTGAGTGCATTTTATTCAAATAGACTTTATCCATATTTTGTTGTAAATGATAATTATTCTTTTGAATCTGTAAATGCCTATTATGGTGAGAATGTCTATGCTTCTTTTAGACCGGATGACAAAGCAAACAAACCAACGATTCAAGCGCTCTACGCATATATGCCAATTACGACCATTAATGCCACGATCAATTATTTATAGTTAAATTGCTACATTTCAATAGTTGAGCGATTTCTTTGAAGGGTTGCACGATTGAACGTTTACCCTAATATTTGTATAAATTGAAACAACCTTTGCCATCTGCCTAGTGAAGCTTTGATACAATTATCAAGGC
>CAZXCV010000012.1:0-45114 GCA_964639215.1 uncultured Staphylococcaceae bacterium | reverse complement strand
CATAACGAATAACTTGGTGTGTATTATAAAAATCGAGGCGGTATTCCCGTTCAAGTGCCTTAATAAGCGCGTCACCCTGATAGTCACGACCGTATGATGGATAAATGGCTTTAAGGGGAAGATGTGTGATTTTGCGAAGTGGTTCCTTAATGTATTCACTACTTGGCATCGTGATTTTATGAAAATCAAATACGGCCTGATCGAGTATTTTGTCAGTCGCCTTACCGTTTATTTTTAGTGAGCCGAAAATATTGGCTGAAAATAAAACTGCTTCCAGCACGGCATATGTCATAAACATTTGTGGAAAAGGGAGAAAAGACAGCGGTATAAATTTTAGCGTTGGACGCGTCTCAATTCTTAGTTCATGCGATAATTCATCGATCGTTTGTAACTTTAAATCAGGGTGCAGTTCGAGTAATGGTCGCCCAAATAAATAGGTAGTGATTACCTGACCTACAAAACCACGCTTTACTAACAAGGATATGACACCACAATAAGTCATATTAATTGTTTGTATGATCAAGTAATCAATATTCGCGACGCGAATGTGTTGCTCAATTTGTGAAACCCAAGCTTCAAAGTTTACAAGTGGCGGGGTGTCGATTAAAAAATGATGGTCTCGCAAAGTGAGTAAATAACTACGATATTCAAAACGATCATCGGTGCAATATGGTCCGAGAGTAATAATTGTTTTATTAATTGGGTCAAGGGCGGGCATTTTCGCTTCCTCCCATGTATAAATTATGCTTGAAATGGGCCGGTATATATAAGAAAAAATAGTAAATTATTTCAAAAAGAAGTACATTTATCATTATAATTATATAAGTACAGGTGGATACCTATGCCGATTGATATTAATACGACGATTATTTTAATTACTATCGGGAATCTTTTCACCGGACTTTTTGTCCTTGCGTATATCTTTAAGAAGCAAACGAGACGAAATAAGATCAGTTTTCTACTAGCCAAACTGACACAATCGTGCGGGTGGATTTTATTTTCACTCGATCAGTTTGTCGTTGCAACCCTATCAACGGCTGTGCTCTTTGGAAACTTATTCATGTTATTTGGCTTAGGTTTAGAAGCTTGGGCAATCATTGGACTTGAGGAACGCCCAAACAAAACAGCACGTTTAATCTACCACATTGGTATCCCTTCATCCATCGTTATTTTTACTTTGATTTACTTATTTTTAGGAACTGAAGCCAATCGTCTTTTCACATTTTCTCTATTAAGTTGGTTAATATTATTACCCCCACCTGTGCTGATCTTTTACAAGAAATCACGCTCTTTCCTTGAGAGTGTGTTTGCAATTGGATATTTACTAGTATCGGTATTACTGCTCTTTAGGGCGATTAATGCTTATGGTAATTGGGTTGATTTAACGATTTTCTCTGATGGAATATATAACAAAATTATTTTCTTATTACTATTCGTGCATATGATTGTCACGAATGTTGGTTTTATCTTAATCAGCAAAGAAAAAACCGATGTGTATTTAATTGAAGCAGCGACGACCGATCCATTAACCAAAATTAACAACCGACAAACGTTTGTCGATCGAAGCATTGAATGTATCAACAAAGCGCGCGAAGCCAAACAACCCGTGTCGATGATTATGTTTGATCTTGATAACTTTAAAGAAGTTAATGATAACTACAGTCATATTGTGGGTGATCAGTTACTCATAGAATTAGCCCAATGCATCAAAAATGTGACGAGTGGTTGCGAAACAGTCGGCCGTTTCGGTGGCGATGAGTTTGCGATTTTATTACCGGGTCACGATGTGGCTTCATCGAACAAGATGGCCCAATATATTTTAGATTTAATTCAACAGCAAAAATTTAGTGAGCATCAACTTACCGTTGGCATTAGCCTGGGGGTTACCACAAGAGTCCCTGATAAAACAACGGATTTTGACACCTTCTATCGGATGGCTGACGCGGGACTTTATCTTGCTAAAAAAGCGACTAAGAGCGCCTGGAAACGCGCGGATTTTAATTAGTGATCAATGAAAAATAAAAGCGATGTTATATATGAAGTATTAGCAGAAGTGAACCGCCTGATTGACAGTCGTTTCCATATATTGCCAATCGTCTATGGTTCCCTTGGTGTTGAGTTAGCTCTATCAAAAGATTATGATGCACACGATATTGACATCATTCTTCCTGATGCTATCGCCGAGAGTGACGACTTGAAAATCTTGTTGCGTAAAGCGGGGTTTCGTCGGGTTGAAAAACCTTATCTCGCTTATAAGAAACATGGATTTGAAATTGAAATAGCGACATGGTCGTATTGGGTCAAAGCCGCTGGATTGGTTGAACTGCCACCCCTGAGTGTCATTAAAGACGACCACACTTTTAATGTTCTCGCGCTAAAAAATCAATGGCTCCTTTATAAGTATCTCGTTTACTATAATTTAAGAAGCGATATTAAACGAGAACGCGATCGCCTAAAACTGCATGATTTGGAATTAGTAGTAAAAAAACGACCGGAGTAACAGCGATGAAAAAAGACAACGCATCATATGTTAAAAAGTTAACATCAAAAGATACGCGCCTTTCGCCTGCGCGCAATGCATTAGGCGTTGTCATCGTCTATGTTCTGATCGGTATCACCTGGATTGTTACCTCGGATTTGGTTGTCGAGTGGCTGACTGGCAATGACGCAGCCTTAATAGAAAAACTACAACTTGCCAAGGGCATCTTTTATGTTGTTGTGACAGCATTATTATTTTTCTTCATTATTAAAAAGCGAATGGATTTATATGTCAGTACATTACGAAAACTTGATCAGTCGAATATTGATCTTAGTTCGAGTAATGACTCATTAACAAAACTGGAAGATCGGCTTTATGAATTGGCCTATAATGATCGATTGACGGGTTTAGCAAACAAAAACCGCTTCCGCGAACTTGTTAAGGGTCATCTTGAAACATCAAAGGGGCAACCACTTGGGATTGTGTATGTCGACATTGATAATTTCAAGGGTGTTAATGAAGTTAAAGGCTATGCCGCTGGCGACTTCTTAATCACGACGCTCGCACGTGAATATCAAGCGATTCTTGGTTCAAAACACCAGGTGTTTCGTTTTAGTGATGACTTATTTGTCTTATTGATTAATGGCGTACGGTCACGACAAGATATGGACCGTCTCATCGCCGAATATACTAAAGAAGTAAGACGTTCGATTCCAATCGATGGTGATGATTTTTTCTTCACGGTATCCGCCGGGATTGCTTATTATCCTGATGACGGCGATAACATTGAGACATTGATGCGCCACGCCGAGATGGCACTCCAAATGGCAAAAGATCGCCATCCTGGAGCCGTCGTTATTTATGAACCAAGCTTTGAGAAAAGCATTATTGAAAAGAGTGAACTAAGTAACTTGTTACACATGGCGATTGAAAACCAAGAAATCAAGGTTTATTTCCAACCAATCTACGACGCGAAGAAACATAAACTGATGGCGATGGAGGCATTGCTGCGTTGGAAGGAAGAAAAACGCGGGTTCGTTCCGCCGCTCAGTTTTATTCCTATTGCAGAGAAGAGTGGCCAAATCAAGGAATTAACGAGACACGTCGTCGAACGAAGCTTTGCTTATTTCAACGAACTAATTACTGATGGCGCCGCCCCGACACCAGTGTCGATTAACTTGTCAACGAAACTCATTCTCGAAGAAGGGTTCGTCGAATATCTCAAAAGCGCGATGGAACGACACCGCGTTGATAGTCAGCACTTTATTTTTGAAATCACCGAATCGCTCTTTTTTGAAAATTTCAAACTTGGGATTGAACGGATTAAATTTCTACGAAGCCTCAACTTTAAAGTAGCGCTTGACGATTTTGGCACCGGATATTCATCATTGTCGTATCTCCAGCAAATACCATTAGATATATTAAAAATCGATCGGTCATTTATCTTAGCGATGGGCAGTGGCAAAAATGAATTTCCGATGATTGATTTCATGATTAATCTTGGGCACGCGCTTGGACTCAAGGTCATTGCTGAAGGCGTTGAAGAAATCCATCAACAAGAGTATCTTCTCGAACGTGGCGTTGATGGAATCCAAGGTTATTTATATGCTAAACCAATGGATGCATTTGATGTGACAACGTTTGTGATGACCCATCAAAAGAAGCATTAAGCGATATAAACACCACCAAGAGCAATGTCATGCTCGTTAAGTGGAAAATCATCCACTAACTGAAAATCATAAACAACACCACGCGTATGCAACGGGTGGTGTTTTGCTAAAAAACGGTCATAATAACCTTTGCCAAAACCGACGCGATAATAGTGATGATCTAAGGCAAGCGCTGGCACTAGCAATAATTCAATTTCATTATCGACGATTAATCCATTTTCTGGTTCGAGGATACCAAACGAACTTCGAATTAGGCGGGTTTTGTCGTTAATTTCATAAAAATGCAGTTCGGTGCCACTAACTTTTGGTAGAGCAAATCGTTTATTTACTTGAAATAATGCGCGTAAATCAACCTCGTGATTGATCGGTTCGTATAAAGCGATGACACATGAATTAATAAATATTGGATCATTGATAATACGAGTTACTAACTGGGAACTACGTTTAGTTACTTCTTCCTCTGTCAATGCATTTCGTTTTGATATCATTGCAACGCGAATTTCGTTTTTTGAGAGCATATGGACACCTCGCTTCTATTGTAGCGTAAGTTTTTCTTCATTGTGTCAATATGCCGATTTTACTCATCAGTGCATGTTTAGAGCATATCGGCTATTATTAGTAGGTAATACATCAATAGGAGTTTTCAATGGAAAATACTAATAATCGCATCGCCTTATTAATCGATGCCGAAAATGTCCCAGTCAACCGGATGGCTGCTGTCATCAAGGAAATGGCAAAATACGGAACCGCAATCACGAGCCGGTTTTATGCTGACATCAAAGCGATTGGCGATGACTGGCGCCGCATTTCTTCAGAATTTGCAATCCGTCCGGTCCACCAATATAACGTCGCCGTTAAGAAAAACGCCGCTGACATGGCCATGAGTCTCGATGCCCTTGAAATCATGAATGAAGGGCTTGTGAATATGTTCATCATCGTCACATCTGATAGCGATTTTACACCCCTTGTCATTAAGTTACGGGAAAAAGGCGCCTTCGTCATTGGTATCGGTGATCAAAAAGCGAGTAAAGCGTTTGTATCATCGTGCAATGAATTTAAATATTTCGATTACTTGATTGATGGTGAGAAGTCTGAAGATGTTGAAACGACGGATCTCGCTAGTACGATTCGTAGTCTTATTATTGAAAGTGGCACGGATGGAAAAATCTTATTGAGTCATCTCGGTATCCTTCTCACAAACCTCCAATCCGACTTTGATCCTAGGCGTTATGGCGCTCGCAGTTTATCAAAACTTATTTCTGCGATTAAATCACTCGACATCACCTACGAGAAAGAACAACCGTACGTTAAGATTGTTGAATCGCGACGCGACCGCGAGATTGCCGAATACATTATTGGAAAAATCACCACCTCGAAAACAAAACGGATCACCTTACCAGAGATGAAGAAACTACTTGAACAAAAATTCAGCGATTTTGACGTTGAAGATTTTGGTTTCTCAAAGTTCGGCAAATTTATCGACAGTCTTGAAGGTGTCGACGTTGATAAAAACGCAGTGATCTTGGCTAAAAAAGACGAGAACGAAAAATAGTAATTCAAGCGATCGTGACGGCGGTCGCTTTTCATTTATATAACACGATAATTTTGAATATTTATCATTTATTCATCTTTTAAGCCATCACTCTTGACAAGCGCTGATAACTGATTAAAATATACATTGGTAGCACTCCAATAACGCGAGTGCTAAAAGATTAATGGAGGAAAGGTAGTTATGATTAAACCATTAGAAAGCTATGTCGTCTTATCGCTTGAAAAGGAAGAACAAACCACGAAAAGCGGCATCATTTTGACTTCAGAAGCCAAAGAAAAGAGCGCAATCGGTAAAGTATTGGCACTGGGACCAAAGGTCACCGACATTAAAATAGGGGACCGTGTCGTCTATGAAACTTATTCAGGAACAAAAGTAACGTTAGAACACGAAGAACGGCTTTTAGTGAAAGCCGAACATATTTTAGGAATTATTGAATAAGGGGGAAATAATCATGGCCAAAGAAATTCGTTTTGACAAAGATGTCAAGAAAGCATTGTTAAGCGGTGTTGATCAATTAGCCGACACCGTCAAGATTACATTAGGACCTAAAGGCCGTAACGTCATTATCGATAAAGATTATGGCGCGCCGATTATCATTAACGATGGTGTCTCGATCGCTAAAGAAATCGAGTTAAAAGATCGCTATGAGAATATGGGTGCTAAACTTGTGGCTGAGGTGGCCAGTAATACAAATGAAGTCGCTGGTGATGGGACAACCACCGCCACCGTATTAGCTCAAGCAATTATCCATCGTGGGTTTAAAGCCGTTGATAGCGGTGCTAATCCGGTGTTTGTCCGTGAAGGGATTGAACGGGCTGGTAAAGCCGTTGCTGAAAAGTTACTCGCAAAATCTCGACCCGTCACCACGAAAGAAGATGTCGAACACGTTGCCTCAATATCCGCAAACTCCAAAGAAATCGGTCATATCATCGGCGAAGCGATGGAAAAAGTATCAAAAAACGGCGTGATTAACGTTGATGAATCCAAAGGGTTCGATACCACGCTCGATGTCGTCGAAGGGATGCAATACGATAAGGGTTATGTCAGCCATTATTTTGTCACCGATCGTGAGAAAATGGCGTTAGAATTAGAAAATCCATATGTGCTTGTGACTGACCAAAAGATTTCAACAATTCAAGATATCTTACCAGTCCTAGAACAAATCGTTAAATCAAATCGGGCGTTACTCATCATCGCTGATGATGTTGAAACGGAAGTCACGAATACGTTAATCGTAAATAAACTGCGCGGCACATTTAATGTCGTAGCGACTAAAGCTCCGGGTTTTGGCGATAATCAAAAGGAACAACTTGAAGATATCGCCATTTTGACCGAAGCGAAATTTATCGCCAAAGAACTTGGCATGAAATTGAGTGAAGTGAAGATTGATGATTTAGGAACGATTGGACGCGTCATCGTTAAAAAAGACACAACGACATTGATTGGAGGCCACACCTCATCCACTCAGGTTAATGCTCGGATCCATGAAATCGAAGCCCAGCTCAAAAACGCTAAATCGGATTACGACAAGAAGAAATATCAAGAACGATTAGCGAAACTTGGTGGTGGCGTTGCCGTGATTAAAGTCGGGGCGATGAGCGAAACCGAACTCAAAGATAAAAAACTTCGAATCGAAGATGCCCTTAACGCGACCAAAGCCGCGGTGCTTGAAGGAATCGTGCCTGGCGGTGGCTCAATTCTCATTGAAATCCAACGTGAATTAAAAGAGTCGCTTAAAGATAATAATCCCGATGTCATGCGGGGCATTCAAGCTGTCTTAGACGCTTTGAGCACACCTCTATATCAGATTGCCGAAAATGCCGGATTTAATGGTCAAGACATCATCGAAGAGCAGAAGCGTCAAAAAGCTGAATTTGGTTTTGATGCCTTAACTGGAACTTGGGTCAACTTACTGAAACAAGGCATTATCGATCCGACGAAAGTTACGCGGATTGCCATCTTAAATGCCTCGATGATTTCGGCACTCTTCATCACGAGCCAGGCGGCCGTGGTCAAGATTGACGAAACCAAACCCTCGATGCCACCGATGCCCGAGTATTAAAACATCATAATAGCTGATTAGCCCCACTACGTGGGGCTTTTTATTATATGAGCATATGATTTGATAATATTTCTATTTCGAAATATAGTTAGGCTAGAGGTTAATTGAATGCGAAATTTAAAGGGATTACATCATGTCACGGCGACTACAAGCAGCGCTGAAAAAATATATGAATTTTTTACTTACACGCTCGGTTTACGACTTGTGAAAAAAACAATTAACCAAGATGATATTCATACTTATCACCTGTTCTTTGCTGATGATCGAGGCAATCCTGGTACCGATGTGACATTTTTTGATTTTCCTAATAGTGGTCCTGCTAGTAAAGGGACCGATGAGATTGGGCGCATTGGTCTACGTGTGAAGGATTTAGCCTCACTGCGATATTGGAAACGACGCTTTGAAAGCAAGCACATCGTTCACGAAGATATCAAGACATTGCTTGGTCGCTCAGTCTTGTTTTTTGAAGATTTTGATCACCAAGAATATGCGCTTTTCGCTGATGATGGTATTCCCGGTGTCGCCCCTGGCATCCCCTGGATCAAAGGACCGATTCCTCATGAGTTTTCGATTTATGGTTTGGGGCCAATTTTTCTCCGTGTCAGTAATTTAGCATTAATCGATGAACAGTTAGTCACACAACTTGGAATGAGGGCGGTTAAAAAAGAAGGGGACTATCACTTATATGAAATGGGCGAAGGTGGCAATGGCGCATCGGTGATCGTTCATAAAATCGATCATCTTCCTCGTGGATTTCAAGGTTATGGCGCTGTTCATCATGTCGCGTTTCGAATCGAAGATCGTGACGAATTGAATGAGTGGACACATCACTTTAATGCGATTGGTGTCCCAAACTCCGGTTATGTCGACCGCTTCTATTTTAAATCACTATATACGCGACTTTATCGACCGATATTATTTGAACTAGCTACTGACGGACCTGGCTTTATTGATGATGAAGAGACATATGAAATATTAGGAGAGACACTTGCATTACCACCGCGCTTTCGCAATATGCGATCGAAAATCGAAGCGATTGTGCGCCCGATTGATACCATGCGTAGTCACCGCGAGTTTCCAAAGGAGTACTAAGATGGAACGTGATTTAAAAACAGTGACGATTTTATTAAGATCAGGTCATACACTCGCAGAAATCATCAAAGACGACGTTCAATCTCATGGTCTCAGTCTCAGCGAATTCATGGTCATGGAAGCTTTATATCACAAAGGTTCATTGACGGTTAATCAAGTAATCCAAAAAATACTTATTCCAAACTCGAGTCTCAGCTATGTGATTGAACAATTAAAAACAAAGGGTTTAATTACTAAAAAGCGTGACAAGATTGACCGACGTGTCTACCATCTTAATCTAACGTCAAGCGGGCATCAATTTATTAGTCAGATCTACCCGATTCATCAACAAATACTGCGCGAGCGGTTAAATCGGCTCACGCATGATGAAGAAATGATGTTGCAAACACTATTAAAACGAATTGGAAAAGACGAGGAGTAATCCTTGTTTTTTTAGTTAATCAAGACAAAACGATCTTTGTTAACACCACAAATGGGGCACATCCAGTTATCAGGGATGTCGTCATATAATGTTCCTGGTGGTAATCCGCTGTCGGGATCTCCCTCGGCTTCATCATAGATATAACCGCAGACGGTACATTTGTACTGTTTCATTGAAGCACCTCTAATGTTATTGTAGCAACCTTCTTGTGATTAAGGCTATCGTTTATGAAGCTCGAACATTTATCGCACGGTATTATCAAGGTAATGTTTTTGTAGCGATGAAATATGCACCTGAGCATAAACATTGATTATAGGTAAAACATTTAGCGGCACGAATGAATGTTAATTCTTTATAATAGTAGCGAGGCATGTTATGAAATTACGTCAGCATCAATTACTTAGTCTTACACTTGTCGCGATGTCATTATTGGGATCTTGCGGTTCTCAGAATGATGTCTTAAATGATGAAACTTTAATTACCGATAAATATCGTACCTATTATCAATTACTCGTCTATTCATTCGCGGATAGCAATAATGATGGGATTGGTGATTTTAAAGGCATTGCGGCTAAACTACCATATTTACAACTATTGGGCATCAAAGGTTTATGGCTTTCACCCGTGAATGAAGCGAGTTCGTATCATAGCTATGACGTGACTAATTACTATACGATTCGCCAAGCTTATGAAGTTGATGGATATACATTTGATGATTTGATTGCTGAAGCAAAAACATATGATATTTCAATTATTATGGATTTAGTTATTAATCACACTGGGCGCGATCATCCTTGGTTCGTGGCTGGCAGGGGTGCTTATCGGGCGAATCGAGAATCCCCATACAGCGATTGGTATAATTTTTCAAAAACGTATTCAAGTAAATATTCTAGTGGTGGCGATGGTGGTTATTACGAAGCCATTTTTTGGGATGGGATGCCCGATTTAAATTATGATAATCCCGAAGTCCGTCAGGAAATCATCAATATCGGCAAATATTGGCTTAATAAAGGGGTGGCTGGTTTCCGACTTGATGCGGCGATGCACATCTTTACCGACTATTCAGTCAGCGATAAATGGAATGGTGATATCTATGATAAAAATATCGCCTGGTGGCAAGAATTTCAGGGAGCTTTAGAGGATGAATATCCAAATGTCTATTTGATTGGAGAAATGTGGACACAATTAGAAAAAATCAAACGTTATCACGCTTCAAACCTTGACAGCGCCTTTAATTTCGATACGAGAAAAATGGTGGTGGCCGCGCTTAATCGTTATGATGGTTATAGCGATTTTCTATCATCATATCAAGAAGGGATCCGCGCATATCAATTCGATGCGATTGAAGCTTATTTTTTAAGCAATCATGACGAGGGGCGCATCACTAGCACAACCATCGATGAGAGCCGATTGAAGATGGCGGCATCGCTTCAGATATTAGCGCCTGGTAATGCTTTTGTATATTATGGAGATGAAATTGGTCTACGCGGTGTTGGTGGTTCGAGCACTGATGATCGGAGTCATCGAACACCAATGCTTTGGGGCGATGATTATGAAACCGTCCCAAGTAATTATGGAATCACGGCTACTTATAACTCGACGACAATATCGCTGAAATCCGCCACTGCCCAAGCGACAATCGCAACATCGATGCTCAATCATTATCGTGCGTTAATAAATTTTAAAAATGACCACGAAACGTTATATTATGGGACGCTCAAAGCGCTAACAACCGGAGTCGAAACACTCCAAGCCTATACAGCAACTTGGAATGATGAAACACTTCTTGTTATTCACAATACCAATAATGAAGCGATAACATTTGATATTAGTGATTTTACCGAATTTTTTGCTGGTATAAGCACAAATGAGAGTGAGGTTACAAATAATGGCAACACCATCATGATGCCCTCTTATAGTAGCGTGGTTGTATCAGTGAAAAAAACCAGTCCAACTATCACAATTGCTGATTAACTTAAATTTAATCAATATTAAAGTTAGCGCTCAATTAACTCGGGATAATCGACAAATGGATTATTAACGGCTGTTTTCACTTGGTAACGTGCCATGATTTTTTCTTCATAAGGTCGAAGCAAAGAAGTTAATAATTGGAGATCTTGCTGACGTGGGTTCAACCAGATTTTTTGTTGTTCACGAGAAAGAATAACCGGCATGCGGTCATGGATCGGGGCCATGATGTTGTTAGCACGTGTTGTAACAATCGCGCATGTATAAAGCTTTTGTCCATCTTTGGTTGTGAAAATTGACCAAAGCCCGGCAAATGCCATTAACGGTTCGTCTTTGATAATGAAACGATGCGGAATTTTACCCCGATCGGTTTTCTGCCATTCATAAAAGCCATCGGCAAGAATGAGACATCGCCGTTTCTCGAGCGAGGGCTTGAATGATTGTTTATAAACTAACGTCTCAGCTTTAGCATTAATTAAGGCATACCCGACTTTTTGATCATCAGCGAAAGGGGGCACGAGTCCCCATTTGAGGTGGCCAAGACGATCATGCGAGCCATCATTAATAATCGATAAGACTGGTTGCGAGGGAGCAATATTGTATCGAGGTGTGTAATTAGACAAATCCAAACTTAAGATATCGTATCGTGCGGATACGATCGTTTTTAAATCTTCAAGCGATAACGCCAAGGTAAAGCGGCCACACATATTATTATTTTACCATTATTGTGAAAATATTCTGCCCTTTCCAACGATTTGGGCTAGAATATAGCTAACGTCAGCAACATCAAGATGGTGAGGAACAAGCATTGATTTCATACCAAAATATGAACGCCTGGATTGAAGAAATGCGTGCATTATGCATGCCGGATAATATCCACTGGTGTTCCGGCAGTGATGAAGAATATCACACTTTTTTAGACCAACTAGTTACCGAAGGCAAAGGTGTCAAACTCGATGATAACAAGCGACCAGATTCCTATGCCTTTTTTAGTGATCCAAGCGATGTCGCCCGCACTGAAGGGCGCACGTTTATATCGTCACGCCGTCAAGAAGACGCTGGTCCCACGAATAACTGGATGGACCCAGTCCAACTAAAAGAAATTTTAAAAAAGCACTATCATGGATCGATGGTTGGTCGCACGATGTATGTGATGCCGTTTATCATGGGACCAATTGGATCACCACTTTCAAAAATTGGTATCCAGTTAACCGATAGCCTCTACGTGGTCGTGCATATGCACTTAATGACGCGCATGGGTAGTCACATTTTAAAAGAGCTAGAAAAATTAGGGTCATTTATCCCTTGCCTCCACTCCGTTGGTTATCCTTTAAATGAAGGAACAAAAGATCGATCATGGCCATGTGCGCCACTTGATGAAAAATATATCGCCCACTTCCCGGAAGAACGTTCAATTTGGTCATATGGGTCGGGTTATGGCGGTAACGCTTTATTGGGAAAAAAGTGCCTTGCGTTACGTATCGCTAGCGCAATCGCCCGTGATGAAGGCTGGTTAGCCGAACACATGCTAATTTTAAAAATTACGAATCCTGAGGGAAAATCAAAATTTGTACTTGGTGCTTTTCCAAGCGCCTGTGGAAAAACTAATTTAGCAATGATGGTCCCGACAATTCCTGGTTGGAAAGTCGAAACAGTTGGTGATGACATCGCTTGGATTTGGATGAAACCAGATGGACGCTTATATGCAATCAACCCGGAATATGGATTTTTTGGTGTCGTTAAAAACACATCATATCAATCAAATCTAAATGCGATGATGGCAGTCCGTCAACATGCACTATTTACGAATGTCGCTTTGACTGACGATGGTGATGTTTACTGGGAAGGTATGGATGGACCGATTCCGTCGCATTTAATTGACTGGCGCAACCAAGATTGGACCAGCGGCATGACATCACAACCATCACATCCAAATGCACGATTCACCGTAAGAACGAGTCAATGCCCAGTCCTCGCGAGTGAATGGAACGATCCCGAAGGTGTTCCCATCTCGGCAATTCTATTTGGTGGCCGACGTCCGAACACGATTCCATTAGTCCATGAAAGCCTTGGTTGGAAACACGGCGTATTTATGGGTTCGATTATTGGCTCAGAAATAACATCAGCGACGATTAGCGATAAGATTGGACAAGTACGGCGCGATCCGTTTGCGATGTTGCCATTCATTGGTTATCACATCGGTGATTACTTAAATCATTGGATTGAGATCGGTCGTCAATCAAATTATGCATATTTACCAAATATTTATTATGTTAATTGGTTTAGAAAAGGTGAAGATGATCAATTCCTATGGCCTGGATTTGGTCATAATTCCCGGATTCTTAAATGGATTTTTGAACGATGTGACCATGCGGTTGGCGCCAATCTCACACCAATCGGCTATGTCCCATATCCCGAAGATCTTGATGTTCGTGGTGTGCCTTTATCACCTGGAGCACTCGATAAATTAACCGAAGTTGATGTTGATGCTTGGATTAATGAAGCCCAATCTGTTCGTGAATTTTATAAGACGATCGGTGAAAAATTACCGCACGAGTTAATGCATGAATTAGAGAAACTCGAACGACGCTTAGAATATCATCGAGCGCAATCAGACCTCAACGAATTTTAATAATTTTACAATTTAAGATATTCATGTTAGCATAAGGTCAATAATCTCAAGATTGTCTTATGTTAACACCAACACACCGACCACTATTTTACGTCAGCGTTATTTCTCTTGTTTTTGCTGTGGGATTTAATGCGACGACACCGATTAATTCAGTCATTGCATCAAGTAACACACTGATAACAGCATTTGATTCAAACGCGTGGACAGGAGTCGACGGGACGATTAATGCCCAATCTGATTACACCAAAGCCCCATTTAAGATCCAAGATGGTGATTTTGAATTTTTGTATTCGGCTGGCGTGATGCAAAATAGCGAAAAACCAGTCCTCGGTTCACTTAATAGCGATATGGTTGTGAAACATAATTTTAACGATGCAACACTAACGTCCTTCCGACAACTTAAGAACAATATGAATACAATCATTGTTTTAAACACGCCGCTTCTTAAAACAAGGGTAACAAGTCTAACATTTTCCTATGATTCAAAGTATGGATATCAAGAAATATACTTTATCTATTCACACGACGATGGAGTATCGTGGCAGCTTGATGCAACCTCAGTGCGAAATACTGATCAAGGAACGACCCACACCTTTACATCACCAATTGCGGGACTGCGACTGAAGGTCGGGATTTTAACCCATTATGTTACCATCGGGTACCGCTACATTAGAAATCCAAAATTGTCAATCGCATATGAGTCAATCGCCGAAGTTGAGGAGAGTCAACTATTAGAAACCCTCGTGAGTGAGTATTCACCATGTGCGACAGATACACTCGGACTCAAGATAACAAACGTGGAATCCGCTTTGAGTTTGTTAAGGCAATATCAGTCATTAAGTTCAAGCGCAAAAACGACATTTGACCAAGCGGTGATGAGTGATGGGACACGGCATCGATCACGGCTTGAGTTCATTGTTTCAAACCACCAACTCGTCACATCGTCAATCGAAGCGACTAAAGCAACCAATCAAAATGAAATGTCGATGTTATGGCTTTGGTTTATACCTTTCATGAGTGTCATTATTTATGCAATCACGCGAATCAAACGACCATAATCGTGATAAACATTTTCTCAATATTTCGATGTCGCTATTTTTACTATTCTTAATTAGCATGCTAATTATTGCTTTATTTTGGTTTTTCTCAGCAAATAGTCTGCAAAACCGGCTTCTTTTTACGTACGATTTTCGTAGCGGTATTTTACCAAACGATGTTGAAACCTCCGCAGATTTGGTATTTGAAAATGGGACACATTCACTATTGTTCAGCCATGTAGGTGAGCAACTACAAAGTCATGATTTTGTTACTTTCGGTCACTTAGAACTCTCGTTGCTATTCGTAGGTATTACTATCGAAGGTGGCATTGATTTAGCAACAAACGCAGCCACGTTTACGTGTGCGGGTTATGATGAACAAAAGAATAGAATTGACGAAACCACATTATCAGTCATCACCCTTAATCAGTGGTTACCTATAACGTTTGAACAATCCGATATTACCTCATTCACATTGACAATGACTAATTATGTTTTAAGCGATGCTGGACCAAGTTTTGTTTATTCAGCGATGCTTTCGCGCATCATCGCCTATGATATCAAGCCATAAAAAAACAGCTTGGTGGACCAAACTGTTTTTAATAACGAATTAGACTTGTTGGCGTCCCAGTATCAGGGCTTCTTGATTGATGGGAAGTAAATGTGCTTTCTTTTCCCCGAAGAACTGAGCGAGTGTTTTCATAATGGCGGCATCCGTAAATAATTTTGTTACTTCCAAATACGCTCCTAAAATGACCATGTTCATGACTTTCGGTTCATGAAGCGTCGCTGCGAGTTCGTTTGCGGTGACACCAATCTGGCGATTTAGTCGTTGTTTTGGAACACTCTTAATAAGCGAAGCGTTATAAAGTAACAAACCTCGTTCTTTGATTAGTGGACCATATTTTAAAAATGACGGTTCATTTAATGCGATTAAATCATCAGCTTCAGAGAAAACGGGTGAATAAATCGGTTGATCAGAAATGGTGACGAGACAGTTTGCGGTTCCGCCCCGAGTTTCTGGTCCATAAGTCGGAACCCAAACACTGTTGAGGTTTTCGTTAGAGGCGGTAGCGGCGAGCAGTTGTCCCATCAGCATGACGCCTTGACCACCAAAGCCAGCGATACGAATTGTTTTAATCATTTTTTTGCACATCCTTAAAGACCCCAAGTGGGAAATATTTTGTCATCTCATTATCAACCCAGTGCATGGCTTCGATCGGATCCATCCCCCAGTTAACGGGGCAAGTTGAAAGAATTTCAATCATTGAGAAGCCGCGTTTTTCCATTTGATAAGTGAACGCTTTTTTAATCGCGGCTTTAACTTTACGATAATTCTGGGGGCTTGTCATCGCCACGCGTTCGACATAAGCCGCTCCTTTGATTTGACCAATCATTTCAGAAATTGGGATTGGGTTTCCTTGTAGTAGCGGATTACGACCACTTTGTGAGGTTGTGGTTTTTTGACCCGGCAATGTCGTCGGCGCCATTTGACCACCGGTCATCCCATAGATGGCGTTATTGACAAAGATGACGGTGATGTTTTCACCACGATTGGCAGCGTGAATTGTTTCAGCAATCCCAATTGAAGCTAAATCGCCATCGCCTTGATAAGTGAAGACAGGATGTTCTGGGGAAACGCGCTTAATGCCGGTTGCCACGGCGCAGGCGCGACCATGAGCAACTTGTTGCATGTCGCAATTAAAGTATTCATAACTGAAGACGCTACAGCCAACACTTGCCACACCAATCGCTGTGTCTAATAGCTCTAATTCTTCGAGAACTTCAGCGACGATTTTATGAATAATGCCATGGGTACAACCGGGACAATAATGGAATGGTTTATCGGTTAAACCTTTGGTTTTTTCGTATTTAATCATTTGACCAACCACCTTTCATAATCGATTGCGGCTTGACGAATTTCTTCTGGATCAATCACGATGCCACCAACGCGACCATAGAATGCGATGGGCCAGCGACCATGACCACCAATTTTCACATCATCGAGCATTTGGCCGAGGCTCATTTCACTGACGAGAATTCGTTTGACTGTTTTTGGTAGTTCGTCAAAAGCTTGATAAGGAAACGGCCATAAAGAAATCGGACGAATCATCCCAATTTTAATACCATCACGGCGCAATGATTCGATGGCGCTACGCGCGATGCGGGCAACCGAACCATAAGCGACGATGACTAACTCAGCATCTTCGGTTTGGATCATTTCATATTGCGTCTCATTTTCTTTGACTAATTGATACTTTGCTTCAAGTTTACGATTGTGTTGTTCAAGGCTGAGTGGATCAAGATAAATACTACTGATGATATTTCGGTGACCAGGATGATTTTTTACTCCAGTCGTTCCAAAATCTTTTAATGGAACTTGACGTTTCTTATAAGGAGCGTCGATATCGACGGCCTCCATCATTTGACCGATGAGTCCATCAGCGAGAATCATCACGGGATTTCGGTAAATATCCGCGATGTCAAACCCTTCTTTTATGAGATTAATGATTTCTTGGATTGATTCTGGAGCGAGTACGATGACGTGATAATCACCGTTACCACCACCGCGTGTCGCTTGATAATAATCAGATTGTGATGGTTGAATACCACCAAGCCCAGGTCCGGCGCGCATGACGGAAACGATGAGACACGGGAGCTCCGAACCACATAAATAACTAATGCCTTCTTGCTTTAAGGCAATACCAACTGAAGAAGAAGAAGTCATCGTCCGTTTACCACACCCAGCAGCACCATAGACCATGTTGATCGCAGCAATTTCGGATTCGGCTTGGACGAATGCTTTACCGAGTTCGGGCAAGTATTTGCTCAAATACTCAGGCACTTCATTTTGTGGTGTGATCGGATAGCCAAAATAAGCATCAACGCCTGCTTTAATCGCAGCGAGGGCAATCGCTTGATTGCCTTTTAGTAATTGTTTACTCATCAAGTGTTTCCACCTTTATGACGGAATCGGGACAAATCATCGCACAGAAAGCACAGCCAATGCACTTGCTAATGTCGGTGACCGACACTAACCGATATCCCGACTGATTCATGCGCGTTTCATCCATGACAAGAATGTGGACAGGACAAACGTTGTTACATAACTCACAACCTTTGCAGGCGACGTTATTAAATGTTAATCGATGTTGTTTCAAGGGTAATCTCCTTATCTTTTAATATAGTTAGAATGTAAAGCTTGAATCGTATCAATTCGTTTTTTAGCAAATAATTTTGCGGCGAGTTGCGTATGGACTTTTTGTTCATCAGCAATCGCAAAAATTTCTAATAAACGATTATAAATTAGTTTAACATCGGCAATGACGTTTTCCCGCTTATATCCATGAAGTTCATGGTAGACGTTAATGACACCGCCGGCGTTAATGACAAAATCTGGGGCATAAAGAATGCCAAGATCCATAAGCATTGGTCCGTGGATATCTTCATCTAATAACACGTTATTAGCAGTACCAGCGACGATTTTTGCCTTAATTTGTGGAATTGTCTTTGATGTCAAAACGCCTCCTAACGCACAGGGGCTAAAAACATCGACATCAAGCCCATAAATTTCCTCGGGCTTGACGTTTATGACATCAGGATGTTCCTTGGCCATGCGGTCGATGTGTTTTTGATTAATTTCGGCAAAATAGATTTTCTTGGCTCCGGCCTCGATTAAGTAATTAATTAAGTAATAACCAGTTTGACCAGCACCTTGAATGGCAAAGGAGTATTTAGAAATATCTTCATCGCCAAATTTATATTTGAGGGCAGCTTTGATGCCATTAAAAGCACCGAGCGCCGTCATTGGCGAGGGATTGCCAGATTTTCCTTCAAGCCCAACGACATAATCGGTTTCCATATGGACATAACTCATGTCTTGGGTTGAGGTGTTCACGTCTTCAGCTGTAATATAACGGCCATTGAGACTTTGGACATAGCGACCTAATGCTCTAAAGTAAGCTTCTGATTTGACTTTTGAGGCGTCCCCGATTAGAACGGTTTTGCCCCCACCAAGGTTTAAGCCGGCAGCCGCGGCTTTGTAGGTCATCCCACGCGCAAGTCGTAACACATCCATCACCGCAGCTTCTTCGGATTCATAATTCCAAATGCGGGTGCCACCTAACGCTGGACCTAACGTCGTATTGTGAATCGCGGTAATGCCCCGCAATCCAGTCGCCTTGTCATAAAAAAAGACGACCTGCTCATAATTGTGTTTGGCCATGTAATCAAACACTTTGAAATCGCTCATTTTTTTCTCCTTATGTACGAATATCGACTACATTATACAATAAGTGACCGTGGAGATACACCATATTTTGGTAGCGGTTTCATTTAGTTTTAAACATATCTAAATATTGGCCATAACCTTCTTTTTCTAAATCTTTGAGTGAAATAAAGCGCAATGCTGCGGAATTGATGCAATAGCGAAGACCCCCGCGATCGCGAGGACCATCAGCAAACAAATGACCGAGGTGATTGTCACTACTAATGGCGCGTACTTCTGTTCGAATCATCCCATGCGTTTCATCAATCTTCTCGATAATTTCGCTTTGTTTAATCGGTCGAGAAAAGCTTGGCCAACCACACGAGGAATCAAATTTATCAAGCGAAGTAAAAAGTGGTTCGCCAGTCGATATATCAACATAGATTCCTAGTTCGGTGTGATTCCAGAACTCATTTTGAAATGGTGGCTCGGTTCCATTTTGTTTTGTGATGTAATGTTGCCATGGTGACATGTTGATTTTACTTTTCATCTTAGTGTCCTCTACTAATTACATTATAACGAAAGTCGCTTGCTACATATTTATCAACGATTTCTCCCATGATAAAATAAATTAATACTAAAGGAGACTTAGATATGAAAATGGCAGATTTTGATCCAAAAATTATTGCAGGAAATTTTAAAGCATTACTGAAAGACTCAAAACGATTTCTCGTTGAGCTGATTTTTTTCGTGTTGCCACTACTGTTCTTTGGATTGGTGTGGCTCCCGTTTTTTACGGCCAGAACGACACCTCCGACACACTTTATTGTTTCTGATTTTACGTTCCTATACGGATTAATCTTTATGGTTGTTTGGTTTGGAACTTTACTACTTTATGGGCTTGGACGATTGACGATTCTCAAACCATTCACACTCATTTTTAGAATTTTTCTCATCGCGCTTGAAGCAATTTATATTGCTGTTGCTCTACAAACATTTGGCATCTTTTCAACCTTTATTACAATTGTGAACGTTCATTTAAACGTCGGTTTCTATCTACTCGTATTACACTTTTTAGCGCTTGTGGTATTTACATCAATTCCCAACGTGATTGAAAATGCCATTTTAGGTACTTATGAACCAAAAAAACCTAAAAAGGAAACCAAGAAACCCGTGAAAGCCGATGTAGTTGAAGCTGAAGTAGTTACAAAGGAAGAAACAAAAGTTCCAGCAACCGAGGAACCACCAGTGGAAGCCCCAAAAGCTGAAGAAAAACCTGAGCAGCCACAAGAAGAACCAAAACCAAAGCCGAAAAAGAAAGCGGCCGAGCCGAAAAAAGAAGATCAGTCAAAACCCGAATAGAAAGCCACTTATAACTATTAAAAAACCACACTGACGTAACATTTGTGTGGTTTTTATTTTTCAGGTGGATGTTGTGGAGGTAACGGACATGTGGTTTTTCTTAAACGTGTGACAATCCACCACAAACCAAAGAGAAGAATCGTTAAGGAGATGAGTTTATATGGAAAACCTGCCCATGGTAACGCGATGACACCAAATGTGATACCGATCGCGGCGAAAAAGGAAATGACACAGGGCGTACATCCATACGTTAAAATACCAAAAAGAATGCTGACGAACGAAAGATTACTCGCTTTACTTTCTTTACCGATAAAGTTAAATTGCGCGCTTGAAAATGTCAGCATGATGGTGCTGATTAGCGCCATGACTACGTTAACAAATATATTCAAAACCACGAGCCATACCGAATACGAATTCGCCATCAAAGCATAGTTCATATTAAAAGAATCAACTAGCGTGTAAAGTGTAAAAAAGAAAGTAAAAAAGAAGAGATTCATCAAGATGAATTTTTTCTCTTTCTGTTTTTGAAGGACGAGCGTAAGCATATGGTTTACATTATAACTTTGATTCAGAGTTTCTTCACTTTTTATGCTTTTGAGAGATGGCAATTAATTTTTTATATAAATTAATAAGACGATACCATAGAATATAGTAGTCTAGCGCCTCGGCGCTTGGAGGACACAGATGGATATCTTTAAAAAATGCTATGACTATATCGCTGTTGATCAGATAAAAGAATTGGGCATCTATCCGTATTTCCACGCGCTTGAAACGCGTCAAGATATCGAAGTTAAAATGGAAGGCGGTCGAAAAATCATGATCGGCTCCAATAATTATCTTGGATTAACGAGTGATCCACGCGTGATGGAAGCCGGAATTAAAGCGATTGAGGAATTCGGTTCTGGTGTTTCGGGCTCCAGATTTTTAAATGGCACGACGACACTTCATTTGACGCTTGAAAAAGAGTTGGCTGAATTTTTACATAAAGACGCGTGCGTCACCTTCTCAACCGGCTTTCAAACAAATCTTGGCATTATCTCAGCGATTGCTGCCCATGGTGACATCATCTTTGGTGATCGTGAAAATCACGCCTCGATTTACGATGGAGCTAAATTGAGTTACGCCCAATTCGTTCGTTATGACCATAATGATATGGTTGATTTAGAAAACCTTCTAAAGCAGGCCGATCCGAAAAAAGGCAAAATCATTATTACTGATGGCGTTTTCTCGATGAGTGGTGATATCGCCAATCTTCCGGAAATCGTGCGCTTGGCTAAAAAATATGAAGCTCGCGTGATGGTCGATGATGCCCACGGTTTTGGTGTTTTAGGAGCGACTGGTCGCGGGACACCTGAATACTTCGGCTTAGCAAAAGACGTCGATATTATTATGGGGACGTTTTCGAAATCGTTGGCCAGTCTTGGTGGTTATATGGTGGGCGATGAGAAAGTCGTCGATTATGTGCGTCACAAAGCCCGCCCCTTCATTTTCTGCGCCGCGATTGCCCCAGCTAATGCCGCAAGTGCCCTCGAAGCGTTGCGCATTTTACGCCAAGAGCCCAGCCGCCCCAAAGCATTGCTCGACATTGCTGCTTACACACGAAAAAAATTAATCGAAAAAGGTTTGAAAATATTGGATCATTCGATTGCACCAATCATTCCAATTTATACTTATTCGCAACTGAGAACTTTAGTAGCTAGTAAAATGCTCTTTGATCGGGGTGTATACGTTAATCCGGTATTGCCTCCAGCCGCTCCTGAAGGTCAATGTTTGATTCGGACAAGTTACACGGCGACGCATTCGCACGCATTAATGGATGAGGCAGTCACAATCATTAGTGAAGTATTAAATTCACTTCCAGAATCTGACGATGAATTATTAGGAATGCTCCATGACCAAAAGTAGTCTTGTAATTGCCATTACCGGTGCATCTTCGGGCATTGGTCGTACCCTCGCTGATGATTTATATAAGGCTGGTCACCAGGTGCTTGGCTTATCGCGTGGAGAACCAAGTTCACCATATGCTTTTCGATATCTCCAATTAGATGTAACTGATGAGGCCACAATTATAGAAACGGTGGCGAAGATTAAGTGCGATTATGGGCGTCTTGATGTCTTAATTAACTGCGCTGGCATCGGAATTAGTGGCGCCATCGAACAAATGAGTTTTGCTCAAGCACACAAAATTATGAATGTAAATGTAATTGGCGCATTTCATATGTGCAAATATAGTTTGCCATTATTACGAGAATCTCATGGCATTATTTATAATATTGGATCGGTCGCTGGTCCAATCACAATTCCGTTTCAAACATTTTATTCAATGTCTAAAGCCGCTCTCCAAACATTTTCAGAAGGACTTCGGCTTGAAGTGAAACCGTTTAATGTGCGCGTTGTCACCATATTACCGGGAGATACTAAATCATCATTTACAGTTAGGCGCGAGAAGATAGCCCCAGATGAGCTCTATGGAGCGAGACTTGAACGATCAATTTCCGTGATGGAGAAAGATGAAAAAAACGGCAAAGATCCACAAACTGTCAGTCGCGTAATTCGTCGGCTCCTATATCGTAAACATCCACCGGTGATGGTGACTGTTGGCTTCAGTTATAAAGTATTGGTATTTCTCAGTCGCATCTTACCGCGACAATTAACCCAGTTCATAATCTATCAAATCTATGGTAAATAAGCATCGTTAACCCGATGCTTTTTACTTGCATCGAGTGAACAACTGTTACATAATATATATACCCGTGGGGGTATATTATGGAACATACATCTGCCGTCAAACATATTAAGCATCTCGCCACACCGCGCATCCACCGCATTGTCGGACAAGTGCAAGGAATCGAGCGCATGATTGAAAGCGAGAAGAGCTGTCCGGAAATTTTAACGCAAATCAGCGCAATTCGGGCTTCACTCCTATCACTTTCAACCATGTTACTTGAAAACCATATTAATCACTGTGTTCGTGAAGACATCTCGAATGGGCAATTTGAAAAGATTGCGGAATTAAACACATTGCTATCTCGTTTACTCAAATAACATGAAAATCACAAAAATTAGAGTAACTGACATGGACTGTGCCATGTGCGCCAAGTCAATTGAAAACGCATTTGTCGATCAAGCGGGAATTATGTCTGCATCTGTAAATTTATCAGAAGGTTACGCGCGTATTAAATATGATGAACTCGTTTGGAATGAAGATAAAATCGCCACACGAATTCGTCAAAGTGGTTATACACCATTAGCATTCCAAGACCAAAAGACTATTAATTGGTTTTTAGTCCGGCTCATTATTAGCATTGCCTTGTCACTACCACTGCTATGGACGATGTTCGCCCACGCTGGATTACCAACGAGCGTGGTTGATATCCTGGTGCCGTCATGGTTGATGCACCCATTTACACAGTGGGCTTTAGCAACCCCGGTGCAATTTGGGATTGGATATACATTTTATAAGCGGGCATTTTATAATCTCAAACAAAAGACGATTGGCATGGATGTTTTAGTCTCTTTGGCGACGACGATTGCCTATTTCTATTCGGTTTATGTCATTATCTTAAATTTTGATCATATCGTCATGACCGGTCATCATGATGGGCTACTATATTTTGAAGCGTCGGCGGTAATTATTACGATTATTTTAATCGGTCATTATCTTGAGCACAAAGTGAAGTTACGAACGAGTAAATCACTCCAAGAGTTGATGGAACTCGCATCAAAAGAAGCGGTTGTCGTCACTGATGGTCACGAAGTTTTAAAACCGATTGATGCAATTACTGTCGGAACGATTCTTCGGGTTCGTAAGGGCGAAAAAATCCCACTTGATGGGGTGATTCTTTCAGGGAAAACCGTGATTGATGAAGCGATGATTACGGGTGAAAGCATGCCAGTCACTCGTGCGGTAGATCAAAAAGTCATCGGCGCGACCTTGAATTTGGGTGCGACAATTACGATGCGAGTCACGCACGAGCTCGGTAGTTCGCTCTTACAACAAATTATTATTGCAGTTGAAGAAGCACAACAACAACGTCCGAAAATTCAACGTATTGCCGACACCATTTCTTCAATTTTCGTGCCGGTAGTCGTCGTGATTGCCATCGCTTCTTTTATCGTTCATATGCTTTGGCTGAATCCAGGACAATTTTATCCCTCATTCAGCGCGGCGATTGCAGTCATGGTTATTTCGTGTCCCTGTGCATTAGGATTAGCAACCCCGATGAGTATTATGGTCGGTTCTTCACTTGCGGCAAGACGCGGGATTCTGTTTAAAAATGGAACAATTTTTGAAAAAACACCGACAATTAACGCGATTGCCTTCGACAAGACGGGAACGTTGACAAAAGGACAACCAATTGTGACTGATATCATCGGTGATGGTTTAGCGATGCTTGCCAGTATGGAGCAAGCTTCGACGCATCCACTTTCGTATTCGATACAGGCGGCAGCAAAAGAAGCGAAGTTGACTTTGATTGATGGTTTAATCGTCAGCGAAGAAGCAGGCGCTGGCTTAACGACGATATACCAGGGTAAAACATATTATGTCGGTTCGATTAAGTATATCGAGACATTTGCACCCCTTGACAAAGAAAAGCAAACCATCATCGATCAGTGGCATCAAACGGGAAAAACGGCGATTGCCTTAGCGGTTGACGATGAAGTGACGACATTAGTTGCCATTAAAGACGTGATTAAATCAAGCGCGCGTGATGCAATTCAAGCACTACAAAAAGAGGGGATTGCCACATATTTATTAAGTGGTGATCATCGTGATGTCGCCAACGCCCTTGCCCTTGAAGTTGGTATTCCACTATCGCAAGTCCAAGCAGGTGTGACCCCGTTTGAGAAAGCAGAGTTTATTAAATCGCTCCAAGAGCAACATTTGAAAGTTGCCTTCGTGGGAGATGGCATCAATGACGCGATTGCCTTAGAACAAGCTGATTTATCAATTGCGATGGGTACTGGAAGCAGCATCGCCATTGAAAGTAGCGATGTCACCTTATTGCATAGCGATTTAATGGCTATTGTCGACACCTTAAAAATATCGAAAGCTGTCCTTAAAAATATTAAACTAGGATTTTTATGGGCGTTTAGTTATAACATCTTTGCGATTCCGATTGCCTTTATGGGTTTGTTGTCACCTGTGATTGCTGCGGTAGCCATGGTTGTCAGCGACGTGACGGTCGTTTTGAATGCCTTGCGTTTATATCGCTTAAAACTTAAATAAAGAGGGGATTTACATATGAAATATAAAGTTAGCAACATGTCATGCATGCACTGTGTGAAGCGCATAAATACAGAATTTGAGGCTCAAGGCATCAAAGCCGAAATCGAATTAGCGACAAAAACAATTACGAGTGATGATGAACGTATTGTCGTAGTATTAACAAAGCTTGGTTATCAAATCGAGCGCTAACTAGCGTGGTCTAGCACAAACTTGAAGAACTCTTTGACCTCAGTCAAAGTATTGAATTTTGCCATATAAAAATAATCACCCATCCCATCGCTAATAATCGGTGGATATTGGTCATGTTTAAATAATGCCATTTTATATGACTCAAGGATTTCTTCATGTGTGTGAACATATTTTGTTTTATGACGACGGGCCGGCGCAGCCACATACATATTGGGTGATGTTTTGATGACGCGTACTTCGTTATAGGTAACGACATCTGCCCAAGCTTGATAAAGCGAACGACCCGAAGCTAACGAAATCATCTCGGGTGTGTAACCACCGGCTGGGCGCATATTAACTTCAAGTGGCACGAGCGCGCCACACTGGCCTAAGTGGTGATAATCGCGTTTCAAACGAAAAAATTCGAGATGAAAAATACGTGATTTAACTTCAAATGCTTCAATGATTGCTTGCCCCATCTTTGATAAATCGGCGGGCACATCTTTATCGGTATAATACATATCGTCACTCATATCGTTGACGACGAGATAGTTTGGCATCGGAAAAACATTACTTGCTTCATAAACGACATGACTCTCCTTATTAGCAATACCATCATAGGAGACAATTTCACCATCGATGAATTCTTCCATGATGTATTGCTCGTTTCGTGATTTGTTAAAAAACTTAAGAAGATCATCGTCATTACTAATTTTATATGATGAATTAGATCCAACGCCGACGTTGGGCTTTACAAAGACGGGATACCCCACTTCCTTAATAAACATTTGGCAGCTCGCTAGATCATTAATAAGGTGAAAACGAGCAAACGGGAGACCGACCTTAGCAAAATATTGCTTCATAAGTGACTTAGATTTATAACGCATGATGTCAGCTTCACCAATTCCAGTTGTAATATTGAAAGCCGTTCGTAAACGCGCATCAGTTTTAAGCCACCACTCATTATGCGATTCAATCCAGGCAATTGGTCCATACTTAAACGAGTAGAAAGCAACAGCCTTAAACATCGCCGCATAATCATTCATATTCGGGCAATAATAATATTCAACCAAATTATCTTTGACGAGAGGTGATAGTTCCTCGTATGGTGTATCACCAATGCCTAAAACTGTAAATCCGTTCGCTTTTAAGGCGATGGCGAATTTATAGTAGGTGCTTGGAAATTGGGGAGAAACGAGAATGAAATTCATAATAATTGGTATTATGTAATATTTTAAACGAAAAAGATTAAGAAAGCGGTTTTCACAATCGTAATTATCTAGGTCAAGCAACAAGCCCTAACACTTTGTGTTAAAATAATTCCATTGTCAATTGTAAAGGACTAATTATGAAACCAATTATTCTCGCACTGTTTATCGTCACTTATGTTGCTTTACTCCTGTTACCTAAATACCGCTCATACATCGCTGGTGCGATGGCGGTCATCTTCGTCATTTTGGGGCTAACTAACAATTTAATGAACATCGAAGAAATATGGGAAGTGGCAATCAACTGGAACGTCATTCTCATTATTGCGGGGACGATGGTTGTCGTCGCCTTATTCATCGAATCGAAAATGCCCGCCCTACTCGCCGACATCATCATTGAGAAAGCTCCAAACGTTAAATGGGCAATCGTCTTGTTGGCGCTTTTTTCTGGAATTATTTCGGCATTTGTCGACAATGTCGCCACGGTTCTTATTGTCGCACCAATTGCCTTAACCATCGCAAAACGCATTAAAATCTCACCAATTGCTCCGATAATCGCAATTACCGTCAGCGCTAATTTACAAGGTTTTGCAACGCTCGTTGGCGATACAACTTCGGTAATGTTGGGGGCAACCGCCAACATGAATTTTATCGAGTTCTTTTGGATTGAAGGACGTCCCGGACCTTTCTTTATCGTTCAAGCCGGTGCCTTAATGGCCGTCGTCGTCATGCTCGTTATATTCCGTAATCGTAAGGAAAAAATTAGTGGTGAAACAAGAGCGGTTGTTAACGACTATGTTCCAACATATATGTTGTTGGGGATTATTCTGTTATTGGTCATTGCTTCATTTATTGAACCAAAACCGGATTTAACAAATGGATTCATTACGGCGGGAATGGGCGTGATCGCCATCATCTATAAAGCCATCAAGACAAAATCAGGCAAGAAGACAATCGCCGTAATTAAAGAAATTGATTTTCATACTTTGGGACTATTGATGGGTTTGTTTGTGTTGATTCACGTGATATCCGCTGTCGGTATTATCGATGATATCGCCACATTTTTCCTCCAGGTTGGTGGTAGTAATAAATTTGTGATTTATACGCTTGTGGTTTTTGTTTCCGTCGCTTTCTCGGCCTTCGTTGATAACATTCCCTATGTGGCTACGATGCTTCCAGTAATGACGACACTATCGCTTGGCATGGATGTTAATCCATTGCTCTTATATTTTGGTTTATTATCTGGGGCAACCCTTGGTGGCAATTTAACACCGATTGGTGCGAGCGCCAATATTGCTGGCATCGGAATATTACGCAAAAACGGTTATGAAGTCAAAGTGCGCGATTTCTTGAAGATTGGCGTTCCGATGACTTTGGCCGCGGTTTTAACGGGCTACGGATTACTTTGGCTCCTCTGGTCATAGGATTTAAATATTGAATACATCGGGTTTAATTTCAATTTCTTGCTTGTTCTCATCCTCGGATTATGTAATTCCCGAACTATTTACAAATATATAGTTACTTTAAAATGTAAGCGGTAACATTGTATCTTCCTTATTAACGTTATCTGTGGTTTAATAGGTTTAGTAATCACAGCAAGGAACTTGCAAAGGAGATTGTTATATGATCGTCAAACTATTACCAGAAATGACGCTGGCATTTTCATATGCCGAGGGTCATGATGGCCGAAACGTGGCCACAACTACTGTCAATGAATTTCTTGTTGCGAATGGCTATGAACCAAACGCGACAAAAAAATATTTTTTCCGCATGAAAGTCAGTCATGGGAATCATGAACATGTCACGTACATTATTTACGCTGTTGTCACACCTGATACTAAGGTGAATAAAACCATTACCTTGGTTCATTTACCAGCGGGTGAATATCTTACATGTACGATTAGTAAACGCGAATTCGAAGAAGAATTAAATCACGCGGATCAAAAAATTGCTGAAGCCGCCGCCAAATGGCTCAAAGAAAATAAAAAGAAATTTGATATGCGTAATGTCATTGGACTAATTGAAGAAGATTTTGTCGATGGTTACGAAATGTACAATATCTTTTTTCCAATAATGTAGTAGTATTTAGTCATGCTTATCATTAAAAACTTTTCTAAATCGTATCAAAAACAAATCAAGGCGTGTGACAACATCAATCTTGAGATTAGCAAGGGCGATATTTTTGGTTTTGTCGGGCATAACGGTGCTGGTAAAACGACATTATTAAAATCAATCGCGGGAATCCTCGATTTTGAGGAAGGCGAAATTTTAATTAGTGGTTATTCAATCAAAGATAAAGCGCTCGAAGCCAAGAAGAGGATTGCCTATATTCCTGATAATCCCGATGTGTATGAATCACTTTCTGGTATCCAATATTTAAATTTCATCGGCGATGTATATCAAGTCCCGCTCATCAAACGACAGGCGCTCATTAATGAACATGCCCGCATGTTTGAGCTAGAAACGGTACTCAATAATCCCATCTCAAGTTATTCACATGGCATGAAACAAAAAATCGTGATTATCGGTGCATTAATTCATGAACCAGAATTATTAATACTTGACGAACCATTTGTCGGGCTTGACCCGAAGGCAAGTTTCCTCTTGAAGCAGGTCTTCAAATCGATGTGTGACCGCGGTGTCGCCATTTTCTTTTCAACGCACGTCCTCGAGGTTGTTGAAAAGCTTTGTAACAAGATTGCGATTATCAAAAAAGGAAAATTAGTCGCTGTCGGCGACACGAACACCTTATTAAAAGATAAGAATCTCGAGACAATTTTCATGGAGATCGATAAGACCGCATGACCTTCATCGCGTTATTTCGCGTTCTTCGAAAAGAAAATTTTTCGCTCAAACGTTTGTTTGGCTTTTCACCGCGTGACAATAAACTGAAAACCGGGTTGATTGCATTAGCAATTTTATATGCGATTGCAGCGATGATTTTATCATTTGGCTTTATGTTTTTTGATCTTGGAGCAACATTAAAAACATATGACCAAACGAGCATTTTACTTAATTTTATTTACGTCTATGCGTTTGTCTTTATCGCGATGATGGTTTTGCTACGCGCAAACTCATATTTATTCCAATATCGCGACTATCAAATTTTAGGGTCACTTCCGATTGCACCACGAATAATTATGGCTGCTAAATTATCAATCATGTTACTTGTGATGTATGTGCCTACATTATTTATTATTGCTCCCATCGCCTTTAGCTATTTCTTCCACCAAGGATTGGAGCCGCTTAATTTCGTCATGTTTATCCTTGGGTTACTGACTGTACCATTATTGCCGATTGCCATCGTCTCTTTTGTGTCATTATTAATTGCGCGCATTAGTGCGCGGTTAAAACATCGGAACATCATTAACATCGTACTCAGTATTTTAATTTTTCTCGGCTATATTACTTATACATTAACAACGACAGGACAAAGTGAAGCTAATCCATTATTGGGACAAGTTGATGCAATGAGCAATCTTTCAGCTGTCTATTGGCCACTTCGCTGGTTTGTCTTAGCCGTTCATCAAGGTTCTTGGGTTGATTTCTTATTGCTTGTTAGCACGCATATCGGCATTTTTCTCGGCTTCATATTTCTTGTGGCGCGTTTAGCCATCAAGACAAATCAACTGAATCAAATTACGACAATTCACCAAAACAACGGACAATATCGCGTTGTTAGTCAAAGTGTTCACAAGAGTTTAATTCAAAAAGAATTCCGAAAGTTTTTTAGTGTGCCACTCTACGCGATGAACAGCGGGATTGGCATTTTAATCATGCTTATCTTCGCAGTTATTAGCCTTTTTTATGTCGATGCCCTAAATGAAATATTTCCGATGCTGAACCAAGGTGGGATATCATCGCTGCTCACGATTATTATCTTCGCCGGTTTTTGTGTTTCGATGACTTATACTCCAGCGATTAGCTTGTCGCTCGAAGGTAAAAATATTTGGATTCTTAAAAGCTTGCCAATCGAAGCAAAGACGATTGTCGTTTCTAAAATAGTGTTCAACTTATTATTAGTCATTCCAGCGACGCTGATTGCGATTTTGTTATTTGCGATTTCACTCTCAATTTCATGGCTTGAAGTACCGTTGCTGTTTTTATGGGCATTGACATTTGGAATCTTGATATCTGTGTTTGATGCATTGTTAAATTTACTCTTTCCCAAACTGAACTTTACGAATGAAGTCGAAGTTATTAAGCAAAGTATTGCCAGTCTCTTTGCTGTATTTGGCGGCTTTACATTTCTGGCAATAAATGGCTTAATCTTTTATTTTTTACTAACGCCAATTGGTGAAGTGCCCGCACTGTTAACGATTATTCTCATTAACGTTATCATCACGATTCCAATCGCACTGCTCATCAATAAGCGCAGCGCTTATTATTTCAGCAAAATATAGAAAACACGCAGGATTTGCGTGTTTTTTTAAGTCAGAACTTCCGATTTTTCCGTATAAATAAACGGATTGATATCATAGGGGACATTTTTTCCGTAGCGTCGATTCAGTTCGTAGATATAGCGGTAGTTTTCTTCGAATGCCGATTCATTAATAAACGGATAACGGACGCTACGGACACGATTGTAACCTTTATCGTGAGCGATGACAAATTCAAGGGCTTCAAGCAGTTTATCAAATAAGGATAGATTAGTCATCGTCACACCCATCGTCAATTCAATCAGATCAAAATCTTCATGTGTCAAAAGATGATAAGGTAATTTCATATCCATGTGAATACCATCGACGAGACCTTCTTCAAAAAGAGTTTTCATCTTAGTAAATTCAACCCCAGTTGTATAAACAATTAACGGTTTGTCGGTGCTTGATTTAACGATTGTAAGATCGTGGCGCAAATCGACAAGCGGTGCTTTTAAAAACTCGCCACCACTAAAAACGATATATTCATAAAGCGCAGCTTGTTGTTTGATGGTGAGGATAATTTCGTCAATTGTCTGATACTCGCTCGGTGAATTTCTAATTAATTCATCATAGTTAAAACAATGGAAGCAATGAAAAGCACACCCGGTTAAGCCGTGAATGAGCAAGACTGGGTGTGAAGCAATTTCTGAGAGTGAAAGAATCGTCTTATTGTAATACTTGATCATCTTGCGTGATGGGTTTTGGCTCATCAATTGGTGTGAGTGCATCACCGGTATTGAAACGACGTCGATGCGACCAATCGTGGCGGCGGGCTTTACTCCAAAAATTATAATCACCTTTATAGTAACCTTTTTCATCGACGCGAATGTTTTTGCGCGCAATCATGCGGACATAACCAATTACGCGACTGTATGAGGCGATATCATCGCTTTGGCAAACGGGACAAATCTCAATTGATTTAGCGTCTTTGGCCACGACTTTTTGACCACAGGAGAGGCAGCTGGTAATCGTCGGAGTCAAGGTAATGTAGTTGATTGGTTTTGTAAAGATGTTGTGGAGGTATTGTGAGAGAATCTCGGGTTCGATTTCTGATTCGATAAAGTGATGAAGAATCGAACCAGATGTGGCATAACCTTGGAACTCAGCCGCATTTTCGATTTGTTTTGTAAAGTCTTCTTCACTGAAGGGGAGCATGCACCCTGAGGTCAAAAAGACATTGTCATCAGCGCCTTGGACAAAGATTTGGCGACCGTGTGCCTTCGCCCATTTAACATCGCTGCGTGCTAATTTGATGCCGGCGTTTTCGGCGGGAGCATATTCGATGCCACAGGCAACTTTGTCACGGACGATGAATTCATTAATAACTTCAGTCATGAATTGCATGAGTTCATGGGCATAAAGTTTACCAACAGGATCATTCATACCCTGGCGGTAACCGACGTTAATGAGACCTTCATGCATTCCCGTCACGGCGAAGACATTGAAATAGTTCTTTAAGTTCTCATTTAAGGCAAAGAAGGTTGGATATAGTTCCCGATGATTTTCAACCCAAGCGCGTTTCGCCATGTGGCCTTCTTCCATTATTTCAAGATATTCACGCATTTTAGTTCGTAATAATTGTTCATCATGACCAAATTCAACGAGCATGCGGTTCATATTCAAATTCAAAACTTGAATGGCGCCTACATTTCCGACCGAAGAACCAAAGATACCGCCACCAGCGCGCGACAAAATACTTAGGTCGATATTCAAACGGCAGCAGAGACTTCGCGATACTGACGGGTCTTTACTCTTGATGTAAGGGTTAAGTTTTGTGTAATGACTGTCTTTGAATGGTGATGTACGGAAGTTTTCAAAATAGACGCCACCCCATTGGTACATTTTCTTTAATAAGTAAAGGAATACTTCGTTATGGTAATTGAAATCATCGTCAATTTGGACGGTGATGAGCGGGAAGGTTAGCGGAATCCCGTTTTTTGTCCCTTTTGCCATCGCATCGATAAAGGCGATGTTTATGCGATCAAAGTAGATTGCGGGAATGTCGCAATATTTATATGGCATGCCCTCGCCACCGATTACAACATATTCGTTTTTAATTTCTTCAGATGGCTTACCAAATTCCAAGGTACAATTTGAAAAAGCGGATTCGCTACCCGATCTTAATGGTAAATTGAGTTCGTAAATGAGTTGATACATTAATTTGGTTAATGTTTTATCAGTGTAATATTGACCGTTACGTTCCTCTTCATATAAATAAGAAGCCATCACCGTTGTCATTTGAGAAAGCATGACAGCGCCGGATACTTGTTGACTCATCAAGGTGACCATGTTGCTAAAATGACGAATGAGTGTCGGGATTGAACTCGAGGCATCACTTTCGAGCATGTTTTTGGCAATACTTGGAAGACCGCGAGTGGCCACGTCTTTACAAGACACTGACTGGCAATACGAACTTAATTGCTTATCGTGAATATAAACAACGCCATCCTCATAAAGATCAACGAGTTTTTTGGGAAGAATGTGCAACATTAAATATTCTTCTTCTGCTTTGTTGGACAAATTTTTACGAAGTAAAGGCAAGGAGTAGACGAAATTGGAGTTTTCGCGCTTCAAATAATCAGCGCGTTTGTCATCATCGTTTCCAATGAATTTGTCGATGAGTTCATCGGTTGTTTTGAACATGCCCATAATCGTGTCTCCTTGAGTGTGATGTCGGGGGTAAAGAAAAGAAGGTAAGAAATCGTGAAACCTTGTCAAATTATCTGACTGTCAGGCACTACCTGCGGGTAGCTTTTCCACATTATCCACAAATAAAAATGTGAATTCAAGGAAAAAAAGAATGTAAATGTTTACAAATATTAATTAAAAATCGCGCTTTAATTTTCATAGTTCTTTTTTAGTAAGAAATAAACTCGTGAGCAACGAATATTTAAAGACTACAAGTAAATTATTAGTAATGTAAAAATAATTTTTCATCGCTAATGACATTTTCGATTATCGATTTTTTGAGTGTCGATAGTATAATAAACGGTAACATAGGAGTAACGTATGACTGAATTATCCACAATATCAAAAACGACATTAAAACAGCTTGTCCGGATGCAAAAAGATGAGGCAACCGCCCATTTGATTTACAGGTATATCGCTCAGCAAATTAAAGATGATGAAAATCGCAAGATTGTCGAACGGATTTCAAAAGATGAAAAAGGCCACGAAAAGACCTTGGCTAAATATACGGGCGGCGCAGTGAAACCCCGCATTGGCCAAGTGCGTTTTTATCGGTTGATGTCGCGATTATTTGGTTTTACATTTGCTATTAAGATTATGGAAAAATCCGAAGAGATGGCTCAAATTGACTATGGTAAAATAATTGCCGAAATTCCAGAAATTGCCAAGATCCAACAAGATGAAGATGAACACGAACACAAGTTAATTGGACTGTTAAATGAAGAAAGATTGAACTATGTTGGATCAATCGTCCTTGGCATGAATGATGCCCTCGTGGAATTAACGGGTGCTTTAGCGGGTCTTACCTTAGCTTTTGATAATATGAAAATTATGATTTTGTCAGGTTTGGTGACTGGACTGTCGGCCTCTCTTTCAATGGCGGCGTCTGATTACTTATCATCACGGGCCGAAAACAACCCGAAGGCATTACGGGGCGCTCTTTATACAGGCGCGACGTATTTACTGACTGTGTTAATCCTCGTTTTACCTTATCTTCTCTTCCTGAATAGCGTAAATCCCGCGGTTGATAAATGGATTGCCCTTGGAATAATGCTTGCGAGTGTCATTTTGATTATCGCTGGATTTAACTATTATCTTGCGGTTGTCAAAGAGTATAGCTTTAAGAAACGTTTCAGTGAAATGGCACTGATCAGTTTGGGTGTTGCTGGTTTCGCTTTTCTCGTCAGCTTCTTACTTTCACTCGCGCTTGGCATCTAGCAGTAACTGACAATTGTGACAATAACCATAAACCGTCATATCATGATGGGTGATTAAAAATTGCGCTTGTTTAGCGACGTTTGTTGTTAATTCATCAAGGTGACAATCGATTGGTACCATTTGTTGACAAGAACGACAAATCATAAAATGATGGTGATGACCATCGGCAGTATAGTAGAAACTACGCCCTTCCATGACGCTTTTTCCTAATTGACCTTGTTGATGAAAATAATCGAGATTGCGATATACCGTCGAAAGATTGAGTGTGCCAGATGGCAACATCGCTTGAATCGCTTCAGCGCTGAGCGGTTTGTGCGCCACTTGTAATATTTCTAAAATTGCCCGTCTTTGCTTGGTGTTACGCATATATTACCTCCTAAGAAGAAGTTTTAGTAATGAGCTTAACAATAAGGCAATCGCGTAAGTAACGACAATCGTTGCTCCAGCGGGTAAACCCAGTGGGTGAGAAATGAAGATTCCAAGGATGACCACTATGAATGATGTTATCACCCCAATTGTTAATGTGTGTTTAAAACTGCGACTCCATTGACTTGAAAAAACTGATGGGAAAATCGTTAATGCGGAGATTAATAAGACGCCAATTGTTCGCACGCCAATGACGATAAAAAGTGAAGTCAAGGCTGCTAAAAAATAATTTAATACCGTTACTTTAATTTTAGAAAATCTTGCATAATCGGGATCATAAGTAATTAAGAGTAACGAACGATATTTAAGAAAAACAAATAAGGCAATAAGACCAAGAATTCCAAGCGACAACCATAGTTCGATCGTCGTCGCCGTAAAGATATTACCCACAAGCATACTTTCAATTGAAATATTAAAACCTTGACCCTTTTTAACAAGAATCAGACCAATCGCAAAAGCCGTTGCCGACACCAAACCAATCGCCGCATCACCATTGATGTTTTTCTTCGTGGCTAGATATTTGATGAGCAAACTCGTGACCATCACAAAGGGAATCGCAATTAAAAGTGGTTCCTGCCCAAGTAAAATTCCTAAGACAATACCAGCAAAACTAATATGGGCCAATCCATCACCAATCATCGCTTGTTGATTTAAGACGAGAAAGGGACTAAGCAATGCCGCTGCAAGACCCAAGGCGCCACCAATAATCAGCGCATGAATAAAAAATGAATATTGTAAAATCTCAAACATGATGATGACCCTCATGTTCGAATTTAATGAACTCATCGTATTTACCATAAAACTTAATTTCTTGATCAATATAAAGTGTGCAATCACCAGTTGAAACAGCATCAGTTAAATCATGAGTAACGTTAATAATCGTCGCTTGCCGCGCATGGTGAATTTCTTTAAGAATCTGATAAAACTTTTCACGGAACGATGGATCAAGTGCGGAAGTTGGTTCATCGAGAATGATCAAACAAGGTTCAGAGATTAATGCGCGAATAATATAGACACGTTGTTGTTGGCCGCCTGAAAGGTGTTGCATGCTCTGATTGTATAAATGTGGAATTTCCATGCGCGCCAACCATGATTTGATGAGATTAACATCCGTTTTCGTCGGTCGGAGTTTTGGATTTGAAAAACCACTATAAATTACTTCGGCAACCGTCATTGGAAGTCGCTGATTAATCGAGGCTTTTTGTGGTAAATAGCCCATCGTGCAAGGTGTTCGAACAATCTTGCCGATCGATGGTGTCAGTAAATTGGCCAATAAGCGCACCAGAGTCGTCTTACCAGAACCATTTGGACCAACAATGTGCATAAAATCGCCCTTGTTTATTTCAAAATCAACGTTTTTAAGCGCATAAAAAGCCCCAAATTTTATCGAAACATTTTGAAATCTAATCATTTGTTTCACCATTTAATGCTCGTTTGATGTTTGCAATATTGCGTTCATAAAGCATCTGATAGCCAACGTTATTGTCATAATCACTTTTTGATAAATTATGATAAGCATGAAGTTCTAACAAAGTTAGCGGATAGTTCTGACGAGCCAGTTCGTTTTTAATCGTCAGGGCAGCTTTTGGTGTGACCATTTCTTCGATAAACAAATAATGGGTGTTCGTTTCTTTGACTTCGGTCACGAATTGTTGAATTTGAAGACTTCCTAAATCTTCATCTGGCTTGAAATCGCTAAATAAACCATGGATGTCAAGATGGTGCCGGGCTCCAAAAAGACCAAGCGCGTTATGACCAGCAAAATATATGGTCTTCTCGAGATAATTGTTTATTGTTAAATAAGACATAAAAGCATCATGAGTTGCCATAATGTCATTAATATAACTCGTCGCGTTAGCGCGATAAAAATCAGCATTGATGGTGTCGAGTGTGATGATAGCATCTTTAATAACACTAACGAGTTCGACTAGAATCAAGGGATCGACCCAATAGTGGACGGTATCGTGATCATGGTCATCATCGTGCTCAATAACATCTAATGAATACTCGTTTGATAGATTAATGACGTTCGTTAATTCACTCGAGAATAAAGATTCATTCATCCAACTATCAATGGTGGCGCTTGTGTATAAGACGAGCTTGGCGTTTTTCATTGTCACAAGGTCTTGACTACTGGCCTCAAAATCATGGACCTCAACACCTGGAGGCAAAATTGAGTGGACGCTTAATTTGTCACCAACAATCGCTTTGACAATATCGTATTGTGGAAACATCGTGACAACAATATCCGCCTGGATCGGTGGTTGACACGACGATAACGTTATTAATAGAGGCAATACTAATGCTAAAATATATTTTTTCATCATTGTTATATGCGAATCATTCGCAATTAACAATATAACCAACTTATTAAGTTATTGCAAATCATTTGCAAAACAAAAACGACCCGAAGGTCGTTGTCGTTATGTTTTAAATCGTTTTTATTTCCCTAAGAACAACTTTTCGACATAGTCCCAATTGATGACGTTCCAGAAGGCACCGACATAATCAGGGCGACGATTTTGATAATGTAAATAGTAGGCGTGTTCCCAGACATCAAGTGTAAGAATTGGACGCCCTTCATTTAGTGGCACATCTTGATTAGCGGAAGAAGTAACCTTTAATTTGCCATCTTTGGTGACAAGTAACCATGCCCATCCACTTCCAAATCGTGTTTTAGCCGCTGTATTGAAAGCTTCTTGGAATTTTTCAAATGAACCGAAACTTTCATCAATGGCTTTCGCTAATTTTTCAGAAGGTTTTTGACCTTTGCTTGGGGCCATGACTTGCCAAAATAAATTGTGGTTATAAACGCCACCACCGTGATTGCGAACTGCCATTCGAATGTCTTCGTTGACGTGATCGAGATTGGCTAAGAGCCATTCGAGTGGTTTTTCGTATAATTCTGGATGCTTTTCAAGCGCGGCGTTGAGATTGTCAACGTAAGCTTGATGGTGTTTAGTGTGATGAATCGTCATCGTTCTTTCATCAATGTAAGGTTCAAGCGCGTTATGGGCGTAGGGCAAACTCGGTAATGTGTGTTTCATAATTGATACTCCTTATGTATATTTTACGATACTATTGTCCCACCTAAATATTTCGGTTTCAAACAATATGCTTATAAATGCTTGCGTGGTCAAGACTTGCTATCATATTAATAAGGGAGTTTGATATGTTTACGATAAAACGCGCACAAGGGTTGGTTATTGTTAGCACAGTTCTATATATCTTGATGATTATCATGAATGTATTAGCAGTCCTCTTGCCATTAAATGGACTGTCGACCGCAGTGATTTCAAGTCGCTATGACACGCTTTTCGCACCGACTGGTTTCACATTTTCAATCTGGGGTGTAATTTATCTTGCACTAGCGCTTGAGGTAATTTTGTCAATCTCAAAATTACGAGAAATAAAAGATAACTTCAGCCATCGGCAAAAGTTCTTAACGACAGCTTTGTTTTCCATATCATCGTTATTGAATGGTATTTGGATAGTTTTCTGGCACTTCGAGTTACTGTTTTTATCGGTGGTCACAATGGTACTTTTGTTTGTTGTATTATTGCTCATTAATATCCAATTAAAAAAGGCGAGCATCATTGATCGCTTGCCTTTCAGTTTATATTTTGGGTGGATTACCATCGCTTTGATTGCTAATATTGCCGCTTTTATCGTCAGCCTTGGCGTTAGTTATAATAGCGTTGGGGCCGTGATCCAAACGAGCATGATTATCATCATTGCCTCAATTATCACCGCTCTAACCATTTTTTTGCAAAAGGACTATGTCTATGGACTTGTTGTTATTTGGGCACTGATTGGAATCATCGTCCGACACGTCGATGTTAATCAATTCAACCTGGCATATCAAGGTGTTTTGGATGCCGCGATTATTGCCTTAGTAATAGTAACGCTCAGTATCGTTATGATCAGTGTCTATACCTTAATTAAGAAACGGCGCACTACTTAACTTTACGAAGTCCAACCGCATCTTTAACATCTTGAACAAAGATGATGCCATTACCAGGTTTTTCAATGTCTAATTCGACTTTGATAGCATCAACAATGGCCGCGGTTGTTTCGGTTTCCGAAATAATTAAAACGATTTCTTTTTCGGGTTCAATTGCCATCTGGAAAATTTTCATCGTTTCGTGAATGCCTGATCCGCGAGCGTTAATGATCGTCCCTCCGTGAGCACCGGCACGATTAGCAACGCGCATCGCTTCTTCGGCTTTGCCCTTATCAACAATAATAAAGATGGCTTGATGTTTCATTAGTACATCCTCGCTTTCATGGGTATCAGTATATTGGTAATGGCCAGTTCCGAGAAAATGCGATACATCGAGTGTAAAGGCAATTCCATGGTGGCGGCGATCCAATTTTAAATCTTTTAATAAGGCTTGCAAGGTGGCATTGGCGATTTCACCAGTTTCGGTCACCATCAGCACTAATTCACGACGGTCATCGGCTAATTCAAGCAGTTGTAAAAATGGTCGATGAAGCGTGCCGTGACACAACACGATTGTTCCACCCTTAACTCCAACGCTGCGACCAATCCGAAGGGCGCAACTTGATTGACCAGAGTTTACAATGGCGACGACAAGTTGCCAATTGTAGTGATTGGACATAGACATCTTAGACACCTCCTTTAGCTGAATTTGCTTTATAAATAATTCCAAGGATTTCGAGCGTGATAATTGGCATGACGGCGACGAGCGCAATCATCCCAAACCCATCGGATATCGATGCTAGCGCACCAGTTTGACTAGCAACGCCTTGTACAAACGCGACAATGAAACTGACAATGATCGGGCCGGTGGCGACACCACCTGCATCAAAGGCGATACCAACGAATACTTTTGGAGTAAAAAACATTAAGATGAAGGCGATTATAAATGCTGGAAGAATCATATGCCAAACTTGAAGAGAAGGAACATTGATGCGGATGACGGTCAACAAGATGGCTAAACCGACACCAAGTGAGAGGGCGACATAGACAGCTTTCGGTTTGATGTAGCCTGCGGTAATATCTTCAATTTGTTGTGTTAAAACGTGCACCGCCGGTTCGGCGATAATCGTCATCGCTCCAAGCATGAATGCAAATAATAGTAAGACAAAGCCCGATTGTTGTTGTAAAGCTACCCCTAACGTAAGCCCGACTTCCATAAAGCCGCCATTAACACCGACTAAGAAGATGAATAAGCCAAGGAGCACATAAACGAATCCTTTTAACATTCGCATGAAGGGCTTATGTTTAAGTTTGAAAGTCCAAACATTCAATCCGATAAAAATCAATACTAATGGGACTAGCACCAATATGGTTTCTAGCGCTAATGGACCAATGATATCACGGAATGATGCCAAGATATCATCTCTAATCGCTGGTGGTACATAGCCACCATTGAATGGCAAGTCCCCTCTTATTATATATAGTAGTAATATTGCGAAAATTGGTCCGGTCGATGCAATCGCCACAAGACCAAAACTATCTTTTTCTGAAGCCTTACTATCTTTTCTGATTGAAGTAATGCCAGTTGCCAGCGAAAGAATGAAAGGAACTGCCAAAACCCCGGTAGTAGCCCCCGAAGTATCAAAGGCAATCGCGATGAATAACGGATTTGCAAACATAGCGAGCACCAGTATTAGGGTATAAAGGATGAGTAATACTTTATAAAGTGGCCAACCATAAATAATTCTTAAAAAACCAATCGCAACCATCACGGCGAGGCCAAGCGAGACAACAATTACAACCACGAATGTAGATATGGTTTGGGCGGCAGCATTACTAATTTGACCAGCCAACACCAACAAACCAGGTTCAGCGGCCGAGATGAAGAAACCAAGCAAGAAGCCCCCGATTATAACAACCCAAAGCTTATTCGTTTTAACGATGGCGAGTCCAGTCAACTGTCCTAGTGGTGTGATTGCAAGATCAACCCCAATTAGGAATAAGACTAGACCAATCATCAACAAAAATGTGCCAATGCCAAATCGTAGTAGCAAGGGTCCTGACAATGGGGACACAAAAAAATGACTGATAAACACCATGATAACAATGGGTAATACCGAAGTAAAATTGCTCAATACACGACGTGCAAGCGCGTTCATAATGTTATTATATATGATTTCGATTTTATGTAACTCTAAATAAGAAAAATTACGAACACGAGATTATTAAGCATTTCTGCCACTCAATTTATTTCGAAATGGTATAATTTTTACTAGGAGAATATTTATGGAAATTTTCACAGCAACACCAAACATCTTTCTTGATAGTTTAATCATCTATGGATTAACTTTATTAGTCTTTTTAGCCGTTGATCTCATCTGGTTAGTGAAGATCGCCCCCAAGTTTTATAAAAAAATGATTGGTCATCTCATGGCCAGTAAACCTAATGGTCCCGCGGCAATTGTTTTCTATTTATTGTTTATTGTTGGCATGGTTGTTTTTGTTGGCTATCCAACCTTTGCCAGTGGTCAGTGGTGGCAAGCGCTGCTATTTGGTGCCATGTTCGGTTTCTTCACGTATGGAACATACGACTTAACCAATCTCGCCACATTAAAAGAGTGGCCGCTTAAAGTTACAATCATCGATATGATTTGGGGCACATTTTTATCGGCGACGACATCGACGATTGTCTTCTTTTTAGCAAATGCTATCATCGGAGGGTAGTTTATGGGTATTTATCAATTTATCATTCCAATCGCTGTTATTTTAATTTATTTCACGGTCCTATATTTTATTGGAGAGGCCAAGAAAAACTACAGCATCGTCGATATCGGTTGGGGTGCAGGCTTTGTCCTCGTGGCCATCATTAGTCTGGTCCTCCAAATATTGTTTAATGGATTTAATGCAGTTACGTTTACCGCGATTTTTATCACGATTGTCACTACAATTTGGGGCACTCGTCTCTCGAGTCATATTTATCGTCGCAATCATGGCAAACCCGAAGATTTTCGTTATGTTGACATGCGTAAACGATATGCCAAGCTAAAATATCCACGGCTAGCCGCTTATGCCCGTATCTTCTTAACCCAAGCTTTTTTTATGATGGTGATTGGACTTGTCGTTATGCTTGGCATCAGTCAAGCACGACTTGTTAATGATGTACTTCATTATGGTTTTCTTGGCCTTGGTGCCATCATTTGGATAACGGGTTTCCTATTCGAAACAATTGGGGACGCCCAGCTTGCTAAATTCATCAAAGACCCTCAAAATACAGGAAAAATTATGGATCAGGGCTTATGGCGTTATACACGTCATCCAAACTATTTTGGTGAATCAGCGATGTGGATTGGTGTCGGCATCGCCACATTATCGGTCAACTTTGGTTATATTGGCCTCATTAGTCCCGCGGTAATTACTTGGCTACTTGTGTTTGTTTCAGGAGTCCCATTACTAGAGAAAGCGATGATGAAACGCCCTGAATTTGTGGAATACGCCAGCAGAACCCCGATATTCTTCCCGTGGTTCCCAAAAAAGAAGGTATAATATTAAACGAGGTTAACGAGCAATGAAAGTACAAATTGTCACTGATAGCACATCAGAAATTAGTCAACAAGAAGCACAACAATATGGGATTACCGTTGTCCCTCTTCACGTCGAAATTGAAGGGAAAGATTACATTGACGGAGTTACCATTAGCAACAAGGAATTTTTTACTTACTTAAGAACGGCCAAAGTGTTACCAAGAACATCCGCGATTAATCCGGATGCCTTTAAAGAAACGTTATTGAAACTTAACAAGAACGAACCAATCTTGATGATTCTTCTCTCGAGCGATATTAGCGCGACTTATCAATCAGCCTTGATTGCCAAAGAAGAATTGAAAGATCTCGATATTACCATTTGGGATTCACGACAAGTCACGCTGGGACTATGCGCCTTAGTTAAAGCAGCCATTCAATTTCGTGATTTAGGCGATGATGTCGTAACAATCGTCGAAAAACTTAAAGACATCAGTGCCCGGATTGTGATTGAAGCGGCTTTCAATGATTTACGATATTTAGCGATGGGTGGTCGCATGCCCAAAGCCGTTGCCAAGATCGGCTCACTTATTAATTTACGACCAATTATCACAATGAAAAATGGTAAGATTCATATGGCATCGGCCACAATTGGTATGGGACGCGCGATGGGTCATATGGTTAAACGCTTGGCTAACAGCCAAGTCGATGAATCATTACCGCGCTTTATTGCCCATTCAGACGCCCCTAATATCTTTGATAAATTTAAACGACTTGTGAACGTCGCTAAACCAGAATTTCCGACTGATAATCCAAATTTTGTCGGGATTACCGTTGGTTCTCACGCAGGACCAGGATGCGTCGGAATCGTATATTTTGCAAAACCTTTATCTTAAACAAGACATTTACTTGTCTACTGTTTGACAAATAAATAAAGCACGCCGTATAATTCATATTGTAAAAAGCAAAGTTAGAGAAATCTAGCGACGCAAAGCTAAAGGGCCTGACCAAATGGAAGGTAGCCAGTTGCCGTATCTTACGTCAATTGGCTTTTTTATTATCAAAGGGACAGGATGAACGCAAAAAGAAAACTAGTGTTATTAGCAGCTTTATCACTTGTGGCGAGTTCGACCGCGCTTGGTGGTTTTTCATTTGCTTATTTTACCGTTCAACGGCAACAGCAAATAAAACTCCAAACAATTCAAGTTGTTACTCCTGGTATTAATATCACTGAATTCAAAAGTTATAGTGTCACGCAATATACGGCGGGACCAACAACAACAAGCGTCACGTTCATTAATCATGAAACGACGGAAATGCCGCGATATGACCCGCAAGGAATTAACTACAGTGTTTATTTACGGGCAATTGTCGTCCACATTGTGTTTGATTACACAGGTACCTCCTCGACCATATTATCAGCTGTCACTAATAACACTGCATTCACTGCTGGAACCTTAGGTGCTGGCGAATATGATCATAACTTTACGAGCAATGCCTTTCAAATATCGATTAGTAGTGGCACCACCTTAACAAGCGGATGGACACAAGCGTCACTTTCATATACAAATGCTAATTCCAAATCATTCGTAACGTTTAACCCGACGCCCGTTAAAGCGACGTCTTTCACGGTTAAAAACATTAATCCTGGTGACACCGAAGCCTGGTTTGTGATTGAATACCACGAAGCAACAATGTTATATATTTCTGATGCCCGTTCAAATACTGACCGAATTGTAATGTATGAAGATGACATCATTTATCGGATTGAATAACGACTTATGAATAAAAGAAAGAAACTAATCTTATCGG
>CAZXCV010000011.1:23130-47992 GCA_964639215.1 uncultured Staphylococcaceae bacterium | reverse complement strand
ATACTGAAATAGAAAAGCTTCGGCATTTGATATGGACGACCCATACTGCGCTGCGGCTTTGCCCGTGTCGTTAAAGTGACGATTTGCAAAGCGGGCGACTTCTAAATCGGTATCTGATTCTCGAACTGACATATAAGCATACTCTGAATATTTTCCACCGCCCAATTTGAAACTAATCCAACCAGAACCACCAAGAATGAAATCTGATGATCTTAGATAACCCATTCGTTCAGATGCTTGATCCCAAGCAACGGATACACTAGTAATACCTAATTGATAGGTACCATCTCTACCATAGGGATAATCACTAAAATAAGTGCCATTGTGCACTAAAGAACTCGTGAATGCCACCATACCAGGTTCGGTTTCGGTTTTCCACAAACCAAATGTCTTCCAATAATCCAGATTTCCAGATTCAAAACCACCATTCGGAATTTGATAATAGGGAGTGTAAACGGCCTCAACTTCACTCGTTCTTTGTGTGGTTTGAATATTAATCCCAAGTAACACGGCTGGAATGAGAATTAAACCGAATATGAAACTCTTCTTCATAATGCAATCTCCTTATCGTAGCGCTTACATCATTACAAATTTATAATATGCGTACGCGCGTGATTTTGTCAATATGCACGCCCAAAAGATTAATATTAATTAAAAAAAGATTAAAATAATCGTTAAAATTCAATAGAAATAAGGATAAAATGCTAACATCGATGCTCCAATGATTCCTGAGTCTTGTCCAAAATGTGCTTTCGCAATTTTTAATTGATCGTGAATGCCAGGAAAAGTGTATTTTTTAACTTCTGGTAAGATGCGGTCATAGAAGTAATCAGAAGAACGCATGACACCTCCACCCAGTATAAAGACGTTGGGTTCATATAAAGTAATCATGTTGGCGAGAGCCATGCTTAGGTGAGTAATCCAGTCAATGATGATGGTTTGACAATCTGGATTTGTAAAAACTTCCCCCGCGTGCTTTGGATACAGTCCAATATTTTGAGCCATTGCCACGAGACTTTTACCAGAACACCATGACTCGAAGCTTCCCTTATTCATGCTTTTGTTCGGTTGTGGTGCTGAAGGATCAATAATCATATTACCGATCTCTTGGGCAAAACCATGGGTCCCAGTATAAATCTTTTTATCGATGATAAGGCCGCCACCAATCCCAGTCGAAAGGGTAATATATTGGACGACGCGCTCATCTTTTCCTTCGCCAAGGAGGGCTTCACCATAAGCAGCGGCATTTGCATCGTTTGTTACATAAACAGGAAGTGGATACCTTGTTTCAAGGATCGTTTTAATGTCAAAATCACCTATGCCAATGTTTGGCAATACGTGAATGTACCCCGTCTGTGGTTTCACTGGTCCTGGAATTCCAATTCCAATCCCAATAATGTCGTAATCTTGTTGGAGCGCAATATCAATTAATTGTTCGACCTGCGTCATGAATCCGTCAAAATCATCACGAATCGTTGGTATTTGTCGCTGAAACCTGATCGTCGCAATTTCATCGACAATTCCAATCCGAATGTTTGAAGCGCCAATATCAATCCCAATCACAAATTTCATAGCAAATCCTCGCTTAAATAACTGACAATAATGCGTAATCGCCCTTTGATTGTTGTGGTATTTACCATTGAAGTAATAATCAAAGAATCACCCATTTCTAATGGTTCATCATCAATTATCCCGTTACCATCAAGCACATTAATGAGGTAGTAAGATTGATTAAGTTTTAAGGTAATTTCACCAGCGGTCTGCCATTGTTCAATTGTGAAATGTTTTCCATGGTAAAGAATTTGCCTGATATTAGTTTTGTCAATACTGATACGTTCGGGGCGATGAGAATTATCAGGAACTGCAATAACGTTAAGGGCATCTTCAAGATGAAGCGGTCGTCTCTTCCCATCTTGAGTAACGCGGTTATAATCGTAGACGCGGTACGTTAGATCAGATGATTGTTGAATTTCTAATAATAAGGTGCCCTTTAGAATCGCATGAATTGTTCCTGGCTTTACAATGACAAAATCATCTTGGTGCAGTGGTTGATACTTAAGTAACTCGTCATATTTATCATCGATGATGAGTCGTTTAAGTTCTTCGTGACTTCTAGCATGATGGCCAAGTTGAATTTGCTGGTTTATCGATGCCTTTAAAATGAGCCAAGCTTCCTCTTTACCATATGGGTGATTTTGTATTTGAGCATATTTATCATCTGGATGTACTTGAATTGATAAATCATCATTCGCATCGATAAGTTTTACCATTAATGGGAAAGTATCATGTTTGTCGTGATTGAATAATTGTTTGTTGTTACGATAGACGTTACTTAATGTTTGACCATTAAAAGGACCACCGATAATCGCACAATCACCATGTGGATGTGCGGATATGACCCAAACCTCACCAATCAAGACGTTATTTGGCATCAATGGATAATAATGGCTGAGTGCGTGCCCACCCCAGATCCGTTCTTTAAATATCGGTGCTAATCGTAAAAATCTGATTTTATCCATTTGTTTGATAAGGTGCAATAAAGGCAACAATCGTGTCACGAACTTGATTGAGAATAGCACGGGCTCTTTCTAGTGTTTGCCCTTTAAATGATAAATAAATTTTTAATTTCGGTTCTGTGCCTGAAGGACGAAAAACGATCGAGCCTAAAGAATAGATAATTTTAATGACATCGGACTTTGGCATGGTGATTGTTTCAGTATTTCCTAAGTCATCGGTGCGTAAGGAACTTTGATAGTCTTCAATCGCCACTAATTTCAAGCCATGAGTAATAATATTTCGAGCTTTTTGTCGAACTGATGTCATCACATTAGCCATAATATCTAAACCTTTAAGACCAGCAAACTCATAGTTTTCCAAGCAATCTGCGTAATAGCCATATTTTCGATGTATTTTGGTGAGCGCTTGCGTGACGCTGATGTTTCTTTGAAAGTAATAGTTAAATAGTTCAGCGCACAATATCATTGCTTGAAAAGCATCTTTATCACGAACAAGTGGTGAGAATAAGTAACCAAATGATTCCTCATATCCAAAGAAAAAATCAGTCGGTTGTGGCAACTTAGCAATTTGCTCTCCAATATATTTAAAACCTGTCAATGTTTCAATTACCGTTAGACCATGAGCTTGTGCCATCTTTTTCCCTAGTGGTGGAGTCACGATTGTCGTGATAAGGGTGGAAGCAGGCGTCCTCGGTTTGAATTTCAACAAATAGTTGAGCATCAAAGCCCCAAGTTCAGATCCTGACAAATATCGGTATTCGTTCTCTTCCTTAATAGCGACTCCAAGACGATCGGCATCGGGATCAGTGGCCATTAATAATGCAGCATTTTTAGCATGCCCGAGTTTTTCAGCCAAGATAAAGGCGCTTTTATTCTCGGGATTTGGGGAACTAAGTGTTGAAAAATTGTGATCAATGACCATTTGCTCGTCGACCGCACTCACTTGATAACCTAACTGTTCAAGTAGTTTTGTCCCATAAGCGATACCAGTACCGTGAAGTGGTGTGTAGACAATGTGAAAATTACTTTTTCGCGTTTTTCTTATGCGTAATTTTTTTAAAAAAGAAAGGTAAGGTTGATCGTCACGCGCACCAAGTTCTTTAATTAAACCGCGCTTTTTACAGTTTGTATAAGATGGAAGACTAAAAGCAAAATAGTCACCGTCTCTTTCCATGAATTGACGGATTTCATCGACTAAGTGAGGGACGAACTGGCAACCGTCATGATCGTAGATTTTAAAACCGTTATAAATTGGGGGATTATGACTTGCAGTAATCACAATACCGGCTTGAGCATGCAAATGACGAACCATAAATGATAGCTGTGGTGTCGGTCGTGGATTGATAAATAAATGGACGATAATCCCGTAATGGGCTAATGTTTGGGCGCTGATGGTGGCGTAATGTTTCGAATTCAGGCGAGTGTCATAAGCGATGACCACATGCTGTGGGGCTTGATACTTTGAAATGATATAAGATGCCAAACCCATCGTGGTTTGCTTAATTGTAAAATCGTTAATGCGATTTGTTCCTAAACCCATAATGCCCCGAAGACCACCGGTACCAAATCCAAGATTGAGAGCAAAACATTCTTCGATTTCTAACGGTGAATATTTTTTTAGCGAAATCCGGTCTTTTTTAGGCAATAATTTTGAGGTTTTCCAAATTTTATAATCAGTTATCATGCAGTATTACTCGCTAAATTGACTATAGCATAAACGCCTATTAATTGATGAATTTATCAAAGTTTGCCCACTATGTCATTTAGTAAATCGATAAAAACAATCTCTTATCATGCAGTTTATTGACGCTGACACTTTTTTTAAGATATTATTTTATTTAGATACAAACTTATCATAGGAGTGTCAAATATATGAAACTTGATGTCAAACGAACAATACTAGTCGGTTTCGCTTTTTTGTCAATCAGCATGTTTTGGGTCGTTTATGATTCAATTATTGCCAAGTTATTAATTAACTCATTTGGCCTTAATCAGTTATGGTCAGGTGTGTTGATGGCGCTTGATAACATGCTCGCGCTCATTTTGTTGCCACTCTTTGGGTTACTATCCGATCGAACTCGGACTCGTTTAGGTAAACGAACTCCGTATATAATCATCGGAACGATTATCGCTGCGATAGTTATCGTCGGCGTCGGTATTATCGATCATTATCAATTAATGGCGGTCGAGCAAGCTGGTATTGGTCCCGTCCTTCAAATTGGCACGACGACGACCTTTAACTTTGCAGGTGATCCTAATTCAATAATTTATACGACGAAAGAATTAGCGACTGTGGCTCGTCGCGATGTAATCTTTGCAAATATTACCTCCGCTGATCCAACACTATTAATTGTCTTTATCGCCGTGTTATTAGTCGTTTTGATTGCCATGGCTCTATATCGAACACCAGCCGTCAGTCTCATGCCGGATGTCACTCCAAAGCCTTTACGTAGTAAGGCCAATGCCATCATTAACTTGATGGGTACCGTTGGAGGCATGATTTCACTCGGTTTTATGACCTTTTTAGCAGTTGATTATAAGTCATATATTCCTGCGTTCAGCGTATTAGCAGGTCTCATGATTGTATTTTTAGTCGTCTTTATTTTCACGGTTAAAGAAGTTAAATGGGTTAAAGAAAATAATGAGATGATGCTTAAAGAAGGCTTCATTGACGAAAAGGAAATTGCTGAAATTGACGAAGGTGTCGATGAAAAGATGCCAAAAGATGTTCGTAAGAGTTTCTTATTAATTTTAGCGTCAGTTGTGTTATGGTTCTTCGCCTATAACGCGGCGACGAGCAAATTTTCTGTTTACGCTACGGATGTGTTAAATACTGGTTTTACATTACCATTACTTGTCGCAAACTTAACTGCATTAATAACATTTATTCCAATCGGTATCCTCGCCACCAAAATTGGTCGTAAAAAGACAATTCTCATTGGTATTGGTATTTTAACGGCTGCATTTACGTTAGCAATCTTCTTAACTGAAAGTTCTGCGCTGCTCATTTGGGTGACGATGGCAATGGCCGGGGTCGGTTGGGCAACGATTAACGTTAACTCATATCCGATGGTCGTTGAAATGTCAAAAGGATCCAACATTGGTAAATATACTGGTTATTACTATACCGCATCTATGGCTGCTCAAATCGCGACTCCAATCTTATCCGGAGCTTTAATGGATGTCTTGGGCATGAGAATTCTCTTCCCATACAGCACCTTATTTATCATTGCCGCTTTCTTTACGATGCTCTTCGTCAAGCATGGCGATAGCAAACCAATCCCCCAAAGCAAACTCGAAGCACTCGCTGGCGCTGACGATTAATCGTCATTTAACGATAAAAACACTGAAAACCGTTATCACCTAACGGTTTTTCTATTACAATTAAGAATAGAGGTGATACATATGCTCGGAGAAGAATATTTATTTAAATATCGACCAGATGAAATCGTGCATGGACTACACTGGCCGAATGAAGAGGCTAAAAGCGTCATTATTATCGTAACGGGGATGGAAGAACATGCCAGTCGTTATGAACATTTTGCCACTTATCTTGTTGAGAAAGGACATGAAGTATATTGTCTTGATCACTTCGGTCAAGGTGCAAACGCGAAAGACACCAAAAACTTGGGTGTTTGGCCGGTCGGAGCGTTTGAGACGACGGTTGATGTTATCAGTGCTCTAATCGACCAGGTTAAACACGAACGCCCCGTTTATTTATTTGGGCATTCACTTGGCTCGTTTGTGTCGCAACGATTGATTCAAAAGTTCGGCACGAAAATCGAAAAAGTAATTTTATGTGGTTCCAATGGTCCTGATCCGATGGTGAAACTCGGCTTTATCTTATCGAATTTAGTCGTAACCCCAAAAGGTTACCGCACGAAGTCAAAATTGTTTAATGATATGGTGTTTGGCGCCTATGCAAAAGCGATCCCCGATGCAAAAACGGCATTTGATTGGTTATCGTATAATGAAGAAAATGTTCAGGCATATATTACCGATCCTTACTGTGGTTATGGTTCGACGGGTGGGTTTTATAAAGAATTCTTGCGGGGGCTTAGTAAATTATTCAGAAAGAACGAGTTACACAAGATTCCCAAAAATTTACCAATTCTCTTAATTTCAGGAGCTGAGGATCCCGTTGGAAAAATGAGCGAAGGTGTGCACAATCTTGAAGGAATCTATCGAAAAATCGGCATCGTTCATGTTCAAAAAATCATTTATGAACATATGCGGCATGAAATATTAAATGAGCACGACCACGATCGTGTTTATAATGATATTGTTGCCTTCTTGGCGTAACACTAATCCCGGTTCATCCCGGGATTTTTTATTTGACGGATGTAATATATTTCACTACCAAAATCACCAAGGACACGCACTTGTTCGTTAAAGCCGGTGCCCGCCCATTGGGGACCGAGTTTGTAGGCTTGATTGTTGAGGGCGGCACCACTCATAACCAGTGGTTTTTGGGGTGTCACTTTCATAAGTTCCTCAATCGTTTGATGTTTATCAAGATAATTGACAATGACGCCTTCTTCATTTAGTGGAATCGGCGCGACATGATTAATTAACCCCCCAAACATCTTGATGCGATGGCCAAAGGAACGAACCGTTACTTCATACTGGGCATCTTCAACAAAGTTACAACCGGGCAATGTGTCAACATGTGGCAAAAGTGTTTGCAACTTATTGAAGTATCCAATTAAGGCTTCACTTTTATCGTCTGATTGAACCATCCAAGCGAGGTGGCTATCATCCATTGTTTTAAGTTGGTAAAAGCGGCCATATTGGAATAATGAACGATGTTTTTTATAAAACGAAATTTGGTCTTTCACTGCTTTAAAGTCAACCTGATCGAGTTTTCGTAAATCGAGTTCATAGCCGAGAACTCCAAATGATGCGACGTGAAATCGTGTCTCAATCGGGGTTCGTCGCAATGCTTGATGTGAAGGTGAGGCCGCGACATGAGCGCTGATGACTGATAATGGGTAACCAAGAGCAGTGCCGCTTTGAATATGTAATCGCTCAAAAGCATCAGTATCATCGCTCGTCCAAATTTGTTGGAAATAACAAAGCATTCCTAAGTCGAACCGATTGCCACCACTCGCACAACCTTCCCACAAGATGTAATCGTATTTTTTAGTCAAGACATTTAAGACGTGATACAAGCCTTTAATATAACGGTGATAAAGTTCACCAGCGCGATAATGGGTTGATTCAAAATCACTGATATGACGATTCATATCCCATTTCACATATTCAATATGAGCAGAATCAAGCACTTTGCTAATCGAATCAATTAAATATGATTGCACTTCAAATCGCGACAAATCGAGGACGAGCTGGTGCCGACCATAACTTGGCGTTCGATCGATGGCGCGGATTGCCCAATCAGGATGTGATTCGAATAGTTTTGATTGTTCATTGACCATTTCGGGCTCAAACCAAAGACCGAATTTTAAACCACAGGTATTGGCTTTATCAGCAAGAAAATCGAGTCCGCGTGGCAATTTCTTACGGTTGACATCATAATCACCAAGTCCCTTTGTATCATCAATACGTTGACCAAACCAACCATCATCAAGTACGAATAACTCGATGCCTGCTTGCTTAGCATCTTTTAATAGACTCAATAATTTTGCTTCGTTAAATTTAAAATACGTCGCTTCCCAATTATTTAACACAATCGGACGTTCACGATTGGCGTGTGGTCCTGAAATCACATGATGATTAATAAAATGATGCATGTTTTGAGCGAGTCCGTTTTGCCCTGTGTGAGCATAGCTCATAATCGCAAGTGGTGTTTCAAAAGCTTGTGAGGGCTTCAGTTCGTAATGAAACAAAAATGGATTAATACCGATTTGAAGGCGTAATTTCCCGTAGCTTGTCGCTTCGACCATTTCATAGTGATTACCACTATACATGAGGTTAATACCATACGCCGGACCAGCGTTCAATAATGTATCTTTATTCACAAGCATGAAAAAAGGATTGTGACGATTACTGCTATTTCCGGTTTTACTGTCGTTGATATAAATGCCAGGAGTAATTTTCTGGCGCGATTGTTGATTTTCGGCACCCCAACCACCATAAAGATTCACGAGTTCATAATCATGGTTATCTAAATCTAACTGTAAGCTCATGATTTTATCAATCGTTACCGTCTCATCGGAATCGTTATGAAGAATCACATGACGAGCAATGACGTTACTCTCATAGAACACTCCATAAAATAAATCAAGGCGCAATTTCCAAATATTGTCGCTTAAAGTTATCCGAAGTATTTGATCAGGATGATGTGGTAGCGGTAATCCTTCTAGTATCGGATAAGCATCAATAATTTCATCACCAAGATATTTGAAATCAAGTACTTGCCGTTTATCCGTTTGCAAGATTATCGCCGGCTCGCGATAATCACCTTTACCATGAGTTCCATATTCCAACCGGAGTTGATCAAGAGCAATGGATGGATGTTTTTCGTCATAAATGACTTCGGTTCCATAAGGGAAGGCAATCTTTTCATTAACATATTCATATGATTCACTTAAGGGTAAGCGCGACCCATAATATTCATTAGTGAGATGGTGATTCTCATTGATGCGAATAATGAGGGATGTCGCCTTCGTATTAATATGAAAAATCTGGTCAAATTTATGGATCATAGGTTACCTCTAGGGTCATTATATCATTTCATGTTTTTTGGGTGGTTGTCGCATTGAATTTTCATAGTTATTATTAATCAAAGATTTGAATAGTGTAAAATTAAGTGAGATTTATGACTGGAGGTAACGAATGGCTAGTACAAGACGGGGCTTTGGTTATGCAAAGACCAAATCAATTTATCTTGCCTATTATCGCGATGGAGCATGGCAAGAAGGGAAGTTACAACAAGACGATCAGATTACGATTACGGCATTTGCGACAGGGATTCATTACGGCCAAGCGGTGTTTGAAGGACTTAAAGCCTATCAACGACAAGATGGTGACATTAATTTATTTCGCATCAAAGATAATGCCGTCCGTTTTGCGGCTTCGTGCGAGCGGATGGTCATTCCACCCGTTCCAGTTACGCTGTTTGAGTCAGCAATAAAAGAAACGGTGCTCGATAATCAGGCATATATCCCCTCATATGGTAATGGCGAAACACTTTACATCCGACCGATTGTGATTGGTCTTGGTCCCGTACTTGGAGCCTTACCAGCGAAAGAATATTTATTCATGGTGCTCGTATCACCGGTCGGCCCCTATTTCGAGGGAGGGCTTCGACCAGTCCGCATGATGGTCACAAGTTATGATCGCGCTGCTCCAAATGGGACAGGTAAAGCAAAATGTGGTGGTAACTATGGTGGTAGTTTCTATCCACAGAAAATCGCACGCGAACACGGGTGCGCGGAAGCGCTCTTTCTTGATCCGACCACCCATCAATTTATTGAAGAAGCTGGCGCCGCTAATTTTTTTGCGATTACAAAATCAGGACAATACGTGACACCAGTATCATCTTCAATCCTTGATTCAATCACCCAAAAGTCGCTTAAAGTAATCGCGAGTCAGAAACTAGGATTAACAATTGTTGAGCGACCAATTCATATTGATGAATTATCAACTTTCATCGAAGCTGGCGCCTGCGGAACGGCTGCCGTTATTACTCCGATTGGAGAAGTGCTCTATCATGATCAAATTATCAAAATTGGCCCAGCAATGACGACCGGACCGATTAGCCAAAAATTATATGACTTAATTACTGGCATCCAATTTGGTGATTTGAGTGATGACTATGGTTGGATGACCACGATTAAAAGGTCATAGTTATGCGACAATCACTTAATTTTGCGTGGCGGTTTATTGATCGCTTTGAAACATCATTCATCCAAAAAATGCCGAAAGATGCTGAAAGCATTGATTTGCCACATACAATCAAACAATTACCCGCTTCATATTTTTCTGAACGAGACTATCAAGTTTTTGGTACTTATGAGAAATATTTTAATATTGCAAAACTCACGGAACTTGATACCGCGCTGTTAGTGTTTGAAGGTGTGATGGTCAAAGCTCGCGTCATTTTAAATGGTGTCGATTTAAAAACCTTTGTCTCGGCCTACAATCGCGTCATCATCGACATTAGTGAAGCAGTCAAGCTTGGAGATAATCGGCTTCTCGTCATCGTTGATGCCCGTGAAGATAAGCTTGTACCACCATTTGGTGGCGTTGTTGATTACTTATCATTTGGGGGGATTTATCGCGATGTCTATGTCGATATCGTGCCCCATGTATATATTCAAAATCTATTCGTCGACACGAAAAATGATGGTCATGTCAGCATTCGTTATGACATGGTCAACCACTTGAAAGATAAATTCGATCTAAGATACGAGGTTGCTATCAATTCAGAAATCATCGGTCGTTATTATGAAGATGAATTTGTGATTGAAAATCCAGCATTATGGTCACTCGAGACCCCAAATATATATACGATTAAGGCGACGTTAAAAACTAAATACGGGACACAAATCATTCATGATCGATTTGGGTTTAGAGAAACTAAGTTTACGCCTCATGGATTTATTCTTAACGGTGAAATCATGAAACTCCGGGGTCTCAATCGTCACCAAAGTTATCCATACGTTGGTTATGCGATGCCTCGTTCAATGCAAGCGCTCGATGCCGAGATTATGAAACATGATCTCGCGTTATCAATCACGCGAACATCACATTATCCACCGAGTCAGCATTTTATCAATCGATGTGATGAACTTGGATTGCTCGTCATGATTGAGATACCAGGCTGGCAATATATCGGAAGCGATGAAAAATGGATTAATCAATTTAAAATCAACCTCGAGCGTATGGTCAAAGATTATTATAATCACCCGAGCATTGTGCTTTGGGGTGTTCGGATTAATGAAGGACCAGATCACCACGACCTTTATACATGGGCGAATGAATTTGTTCATTCGTTTGATCGATCACGTCAAACAGGAGGCGTTCGCAATTTAAAACATAGTGAATTGCTTGAAGATGTTTACACTTACAATGATTTTGTTCATGAAGGCGATAACATTGGCATTGAAGATCCAAAAACAATCGCAGGTAAAGGTGTTCCGTATTTAGTGACAGAATATAATGGACACATGTATCCGACGAAAGTCTATGATGATGAAGAACATCGGGTCAACCAAGCGCTACGTCATTTTCGTGTCCTTGATGATATTTACAAATATGAACAAGTTAGTGGTGGGATAGGCTGGGTATTTGCTGACTATCAAACCCATCAAGATTTCGGTAGCGCCGATCGGTTGTGCCATCATGGTGTTCTTGACCAATTTAGAATGCCGAAGTATGCCGCTAGTGTTTATGCCAGTCAAAGTAATGAACAACCTTACCTTGAAGTATTATCAAGACTTCAAAATGGCGACCATCCGAAAGCCATTATTGGCACAACGGTTGTTGCTAGTAACGTCGATTATATTGAGCTTTATAAAAATGATGAGTTTGTCGCGAAGTTTTTACCTGCAAAAAAAGACTATCCTTATTTACCGCACCCACCATTTATCATCGATGACTATATTGGTAATGCGATCTTAAAAAGTGGCCGCTTTTCGAGAGCCGATGCGAAAATTTTAAAACAGGCGCTACAACTTGGAGCGATTAAGGGATTTGCAAAACTCGGGATGTGGAATTATTCAAAAATCGGGTTGGTGATGGTTAAAAACAAACTGAAGTATCAAGACCTCGTCAATTTATGGTATCAATACGTGACTAATTGGGGCACCGAACTCACTAAATTTAGTTTTAAAGGGTATCGTCATGGTGAAGAGGTTATCAGTAAACAACTAGCCCCGAGCCATCATTACCAACTAGACGTAACAAGCGATCATGACCCATTAATCGTTGGGGACACTTACGATGTTGCCCGTATCTCCATTAAACTGCTCGATGAATATCAATGTGTCGCCACGTATGTCCAAGAGGCTGTAACTGTAAAAGTGAGTTCAGAATTAGCAATCCTCGGACCCGATTCCTTCCCATTAATAGGGGGGCAAACCGCTTGTTATATCCGGACGCGTATCCTTGATGAGGGAGTCGGTAAAATCACGATTAGTACGCCTCATTATGGAACAATTGAACTGAAAATAAAGATTAAAAAACAATTATAAATCAACAAAAACACCAGGAGTGTATCCTGGTGTTTTGATTCATTGCGATTATCTAATATCAAACAATGGTTTTTCGTTTGGCTTCAATATCAGCGACCATGCGTTGATATAACGCTTCATCGATAATGTATTTTCGCTTGATGAGAATGTAAGAGATTGTAAATAAAATAAGCGGAATGACGACAATGCCAATCTTTAATATCGTCAATCCCCAGGGACCGCCAGCAGAATTTTGGAAATTTTCAATTAATGTATTAGCGCCTGTTTGGACATCGGTCTCGCTGATGTTACCAATTGCGCGTTGTCGTTCCAGTTCACCAATGCTATTGGAGATACCGAGAATCCCCGCAGCAAACAGAAAGAGAAAAACAATCCCTTGTTGTAATGAACTCGAAAATTTCGCGGTCAATGGACGAATTGCGAAGACGATACTTTCTTTTCGTTCACCACTTGTCCACTCGTTATATTCAATCGTATTCGTAATCATGATCAGAATCGTCAGATAAAAGATACCTTGACCAGCAAAGATGATGACACCAATCGGCGCTAAAATGCCAATATGAAGTGGCAAGAACATCATCGGGCCAATATTGCCGACGAAGAAGAAAAGTGTATAACCAATTGAGATGGCAATGAAGCTGTATTTAATTAATTGTGCTCTCGTGAATTTTTTCGCCAAAAGCGGATAAATCGCTTGAGATACAATTGTGCCTAACGCATAAACGACGGTGAATAAAAACATCAATGTGCCTCCGTCGGTGTAGTTGACGGAGAATAAAAAGTAATTGAGACCAAAACTATTGAGGAGCGATGAACCAAGGTAATAAGTAAAGATGATGAGGGCGACCCACATTAATTGACGGTTCTTTCCCATGAGACGGAACATTTCGATGACACTGACTTTCGGTTGCTTCTTTTCCTCGTCAAGATTGCGTTCTCGCTCTTTGCAAACGAGGACTAACACTAACTGGGAAATAAAGAAGACAATCGTCACGACGATCGCAATCATCTGATATGAGAGGACGGCATTGCCTTTTGTCGTAATGGCTGGGACGAGTCCGCCGACTGCAAAAGCACCGACAGCCGCAAACACGGTGACCATCGTCGTCAGCTCATTGCGTTGTTTTTCTTCACTTGATAGTGATGGTAACATTGACCAATAAGCGATGTCATTAAAGGTAAATGTGATTTCCCACAATAAGTAGAAAACACCAAATATCGCAACAAATCCCCATCCATCTGGACGCACTAAGAATAAAATGAGCAAAGCAACTGAAGTTGTTACTGCCCCAAGAAAAATCCAGGGCTTGTATTTGCCCCATTTCCAATGAGTGTTTTCAATGATTGATCCAATCATTGGATCATTGACGCCATCCCAAATTCTCGCAATGACGATAATCGCAGTGATGATGCCGAATTGTAAAGTGTATTGAGCTTCATCGAGCACGCCTGTGTATTGGATGTAAGTCAGAAAAAATAATGAAATGAGCGTATAAGCGGCATCGCGACCAATCCCGCTTAACGAATACGTCCATTTCGTCGTTTTTGGTACCTCGTTACCACGAAATGTGCCATTGAGTTTCATAGTGTTTGTTCCAATCTCCCCGTGTGGGCTTAGTTATCATCATTTTAAGGGAGTAGTGTTCGATTTAGCAATCGTAAATGGTTGTTCGTTTTGATAATGTGACGAGATGACTACATAATTTTTATTTATGAATCAGTTTCATACTATAATATTTTCATGAACATTAAGAAGTTATTAAATGAGTTAACAATTAAAGAAAAAGCAGCGCTCCTATCTGGTATCAACAACTGGGAGACAACACCAATCGCCCGACTAGGCATTCCAAGCGTAAAAATGGCCGATGGTCCAACTGGTTTACGCAAAGAATTACCAGGTGGAAAATTTTTAGCTCCTTCACAACCAGCGACATGTTTTCCTTTACCTGTTAATCAGGCCAGTACTTGGAATCCTGATCTGATCAAAACGATGGGTAACGCGCTTGCACTTGAAGCCCGTGATCAAGGCGTCGACATCGTACTCGGACCAGGTGTCAATATTAAGCGTAGCCCGCTTGGTGGTCGCAATTTTGAATACTTCTCTGAAGATCCTGTTGTTGCCTCAAAGATAGCCACAGCATTCATCAATGGTGTCCAAGAGCAAGGGGTTGGTACATCACTCAAACACTTTGCCCTTAATAATCAAGAATTTCGAAGAATGACAATTAGTAGTGAAGTTGGCATCCGTGCAATGCGAGAAATATATTTACTGCCATTTGAAAAAGCAGTGAAAGATGCCAAACCAACAACGGTTATGGCCAGTTATAATCTCATCAATGGCGTTCAGGCGAGTGAAAATCGTTGGTTATTGAGTGATTTGCTAAGAAAACAATGGGGATATCAAGGGTTAGTGGTATCCGATTGGGGAGCGGTTGTCTCACGGGTCGAAGGAGTCCGCGCCGGTCTTGATTTAGAAATGCCTTCAAGTAATGGTCTTAATGATTTAGCCATCGTTACAGCAATTGAAAATGAGCAGCTATCAATCGAAGAACTTGATCGTGCCGTTACGAATGTCTTGCAAGTCATCGAAGGTTGTTTGTCAAATCGTCGAAAATATAAAAAGCAAGCGTATGACTATGAACAAGGACACGCAATCGCTAAACAAGTAGCCCTTGAAAGTGCCGTACTTTTGAAAAATGAGGGTATTTTACCAATCAGCAATCACCAATCAATCGCCGTGATTGGTGAACTCGCACACTTTCCTCGTTATCAAGGAAGCGGTTCTTCTCAGGTGAATCCACGAAAACTCGTATCATTCACTGCGGCGCTTGATGCCGCAAATATCAAATATGAATATGCACCAGGTTATGGTAAATACGGACCACGGAAAATTAAAGAAGCGCTTCTAGTCGCCAAAGACAAAGATGTCATTATTTTATTCATGGGGTTGACCGAAGAATATGAATCAGAGGGATTTGACCGCACACACTTAAATCTACCATCCGATCAATTAAGATTACTGAAAGTTTTAAAAAAAGTTCATCAAAATATTGTGGTTGTGCTCTCGCTAGGCGCCCCTGTGATTATGCCCTTCATCAATGATGTCAAGGCAATTTTAAATATGTATCTAGCTGGAGAAGTATGTGGTGAAGCCACTTATGAATTACTGTTTGGATTAGCGAATCCTAGTGGAAAACTCGCAGAAACTTTCCCCAAGAAACTTGAAGATCATGCGAGTGCCCCTTATTTTCCGATGGGACCAAAGCACGTTGCATATAAAGAAGGGATCTATGTCGGCTACCGCCACTTCGATAAATCCCGACTCGATGTCTTATTTCCTTTCGGTCATGGGATGAGTTATTCGAATTTTAGATATCGAAATCTCATTATCGAAAACAATTTATTAGATAAGAATGAGATGAAGATCACAGTTGAAATCACAAACATCAGCGAACATCGCGGAGCCGAAGTCGTGCAACTTTATGTTGGTGAAATGCGACCCATTATTGACCGAGCTAGCAGCGGTCTTAAGGAATTTCAAAAAGTTTGGCTCGAACCACATGAAACAAAAGTTGTGATGATGACCTTAACATACGATGCTTTCCGTTTCTATCACGAGAAAATTGATGATTGGGCAGTTACCGGTGGCGATTTTAAATTATATATTGGTAGTTCATCACGGGATATTCGCATTAGTGACGTTGTCTATGTCATTCCAAAAACGATGACGATTACTAATAAACAAGTAAAAATCACCAAAATAACTGAACAGCGATTACCAGAAATAAATACGCGTTATACTCGAAAAACGATCGATGGAGCCGCTACGTTTTATGATGCGCGATCCGTTAGTTTAGTCGGCTTCATTTTATATCAAGCAATTAAACTCGGAGCGACGTCAATGGTCCCAAAATCGAACAGTAAGACCGTGAAAAAAATGGTTCGACAATCAGCAATCATGATGCCAATCAGACAACTAGCGTCTTTCTCAAATGGTAAATTATCATTAGAAGGCGTTAACGCTATTATTTTATTGATACAAGGCCATTTATTCAAAGGTTTAAAAGCGCTTCGAGCTGATTTAAAAAAACAGAAGCAGCTTCTAAATAAAACGGATCTTTACCCAATTAATAATCCCTCATGACAATTTTAATTATTGGTGGTACCGGACTTTTAGGTCTTGAAGCCGCACGACAACTAAATGCAAAACGGCATCGAGTGATTGGGTTGGCATTACCACCTTTACCAGAAGGCGTGGTTTTGCCAGATAATTATGAAGTCATCTATGAGAACTATATTTCAATGGATGACAATGAATTGCTCAAGTTATTAACGCAAGTGCAAGCGCTTGTCTTTGCGGCCGGAGTTGATGAGCGGGTTTCTGGTAAGCCACCAATCGCGGCTTTTTATCATCAGTACAACGTATCGGCGCTAGAACGATTATTGACTTTAGCCAAACAAGCTGGCGTCCGCAGCGCTGTGATTCTCGGTTCCTATTTCACGTATGCTCATCGCCATCATCCAGCTTGGCATTTAGAAATTCATCCATACATTCGCTCACGCATTGACCAAAGTAAATGTGCTTTGTCTTTTGCTGAAGACGGATTGATGGATATTGCCATCCTAGAACTACCATATATTTTCGGGACGCAACCTGGACGAGAACCAGTTTGGACGATTTTGATGGAACAGATTTTAGCAATGAAACACCGCACGTACTACCCCCGTGGTGGTACGGCCATGGTTACGGTTAGACAAGTCGGTCAAGCAATCGTCGGTGCGCTTAATAAAAATGTTGGAGGAAACGTCTATCCAATTGGTTATTACAACATGACCTGGCGCCAAATGTTAACGTTATTCCATCGTTACAGCAACATTGACCGACCAATTGTGACAATTCCTAACTGGATTTACCATCTTGGTGTTCAGCTCATTGATAAACGAAGAAAAAAACCAGGGCTCGAATCCGGGTTAATTATAAAAAAATTCACACCAGTGATGACTAATCGCCTCTTTATCAATAAAAGTGAAGGTGCTGCTGATCTCGGTGTCAAGCCCGACGACATTCATCTTGCAATCGCTAGTTCAATTCATCAATCTCTTGAAGTGCTAAACGGCCGTAAATTAGAAAAAATGAAAGTCGATTGACATCAATTATTGATGAGAAAATATTGCTCTATGACCATTGGTGTCTTAAAATATTTACTTAGTTAATATCATGAAACAAATGTACCTCATCAAAAAACAATTTCCCCGCCTAGCTGGCGATATTTGAACCGCTGATTGAATTTAATTCTTAGGCGGTTTTTTACTTACGAGACGATATCAGTGCTTAAATACCCCATGGGGTTTTTATAAAGGAGTCAAATATGATTATTGGTGTCCCAACAGAAATTAAAAAACACGAGTATCGCGTCGGACTGATTCCACAGCACGCTCATCAATACGTGACTCACGGTCACAAGGTATATATCCAAGCTGGCGCTGGCATTGGCGCGGGATTTACCGATCAAGAATACCTCGATGCTGGATGTCAATTGCTAGCGACGATTGAAGATGTCTATGCCAAGGTCGACATGATCATCAAGGTCAAAGAACCATTACCACCAGAATACTCATTAATGAGGGAAGGCCAAATCATTTTTACGTATTTGCATTTAGCCGCTTCAAAAGAGTTAACTGAGGCAATGTTGCGTCAAAAAGTGATTGGTGTCGCTTATGAAACAATTACCGATGAACAAAATAAACTCCCATGCTTAAAACCGATGTCGGAAGTGGCAGGACGTCTCTCGGTCCAAGAAGGCGCTAAATACTTAGAAAAAGAATATGGTGGCCGGGGTGTCTTACTTGGTGGAACCGAAACTGTGAAACCAGCAACGGTTGTGATTATTGGCGCCGGTGGTGTTAGTGGTCGCAATGCAATGGCAATGGCACTTGGCATGCAAGCCCACGTCATTGCGATTGATAAATACACGCAGTATCTTGAAACGATGATCACTCAATATCCGGCACAACTTGAAGTATGGCCGAGTAATGAGGCTAATGTACTGAAAGCGATTAAGCTTGCAGATCTTGTCATCTCGGGTGTGCTTGTCGCTGGCGCGGCTGCTCCCAAAATCATTAAACGTGAACATTTAAAATTAATGAAGCCAGGCGCAGTGTTTGTGGACATCGCGATCGATCAAGGCGGGAGTGCGGAAACGAGCCACATTACTTATCATGATGATCCAATTTATGTGATTGACGGTATTATTCACTACTGTGTCGGCAATATGCCCGGTGCTGTTCCCCGTACATCCGCGGAAGCGCTTGGAAACGCCACATTGCCGTTTGGTTTGAAGTTAGCCGATCATGGTGTCGCGATGGCACTCAAAGACATCCATCTTCTTCACGGACTTAATGTCTATCTTGGTCAATTAACGCTCGAACCAGTCGCTACGCAATTTGGAATAGACTTTACGAATCCACAACAAATATTTAAATAAATATTTAACGTGGTAAAATAACGTATATGAATGCTTTGCCGAGTCGACAAGTGGTAAGTCAATTGGCTCTGAACCAATCATGCAAAGGTTCGAATCCTTTCTCGGCAGCCAAAGCAATCTAAGGGACACACCCGTCCCTTTTTATAAAAATAATTGAAAGGTATTACCGTATGGAATCACCACTCGACATGTTTGTTACCGCTGAATCACTTCGTCAAAACAATGGTTTAGAACTTATTGCCAGCGAGAATTTCACCAGCAAAAAGATTCGAGCATTATGCGCCTCGGTCTTAACGAATAAATACGCCGAAGGATTTCCTGGCAAACGTTATTATGGTGGTTGCCATATTGTCGATCAAGTCGAGCAATTAGCAATCGAAAAAGCCTGCACATTATTTGGGTGTCGCTATGCTAACGTGCAACCTCATAGTGGTAGTTCTGCAAATATGATTGCTTACGCCGCACTTTTAAAACCAGGCGATAAAATCATGACTTTAGCGCTCGATGAAGGTGGCCATCTTACTCATGGTTCCCCGGTGAGTTTCAGCGGTAAATATTACCAAGTCGTTCACTACCGCCTCGGGGATGATGGACGGATTGATTATGAAGCGATGCACGAGTTAGCGCGTAAAGAAAAACCACAACTCATTCTCGCGGGATTTTCCGCTTATCCATACCAAATTGATTTTCATGCTTTTGGCACGATTGCCCGTGAAATCGGTGCCTATTTTATGGTTGATATTGCCCATATTTCGGGACTTGTGGCCGCAGGATTACATCCGAGCCCATTCCCCGATGCTGACGTTGTTACTTCGACGACGCATAAGACGATTCGTGGTCCCCGTGGCGGTCTCATCTTAACGAATCGTGAAGATATCGCCAAAAAAGTGAACAGTGCTACGTTTCCAGGAATGCAAGGCGGACCTTTAATGCATATTATCGCTGCCAAAGCGCAATGTTTTATTGAAGCGAGTGAGCCATCATTCAAAGAATACGTTGCCCAAGTCTTGAAAAACACGAAAGCGTGCGCCACAGAATTAAAACGTCTTGGCGCTAGTGTCAGCGACACGGAGACGCATTTGTTTTTAATGGATACTAAAGCCTCGTTTGGGATGACCGGCGTCGATGTACAAGATAAAGTTGAAGAAATCGGTATTACTTTAAATAAAAATATGATTCCAAAAGATACCGAAAAACCGATGGTCACTTCTGGCGTGCGGATTGGCTTTGCCGCAACAACGACGCGGGGCCTAGACATCGAAGGAGCAAAAACGATTGGTCGTGTAATCTTTGACTATCTCAAGGGAAACATTTCCAAAGAAGCAGCAATAAAAATTACCAAATCTTTAATTGATAAGCTGCAACGCGTTGAAGACATCTAATGAAAAAACAAGAAAAAATCACAATATTTCCACGAATCACACGGCAAACACAACTGTTGCTTCATTTGTTCGTTGATTTTATCCTACTTGGCTTTTTATCCGCGTTGATGCTACTCGACGATAGTTCAATTAGCGATCCTGCGTTCATTCCAACTTTGATTTTTTATGTCGGCCTCATCATTGTCAAATTAGCAATCTTGAGTTTTACTGGTATTTATCGGATTATTACGAGTCACTTTAGCATGATTGATGCGATGAAAGTCGGGATTGTGTCGATTGCCACAACACTAGCAGCGTATGTGGTAATGGTACTTGTTCCCGCTGTATCTGAATGGTCAGTGATGGAATTTATTGTCTTGGCGTTTGCAGAAGCATTTTTGCTTATATCTGTTCGTTTTGCCAAACGAATGCTCCATATGTATGTCGTGAGAAAAGATCGAACAACGGATTTGAAACCGACACTCATCATTGGGGCTGGTCTCGGTGGCAAAATGATTATTGATGAAATACGCAACAACCACAAAATGAATAATGACGTGGTTGCGATTATCGATGATGACATTAACAAGATCGGCAGTTCTTTTTCTGGCGTTCGCGTCTATGGACCGATTAGTCGCATTCATGACTTCATCAAGAAGTACAATGTTGTCGAAGTGATCATTGCCATCGCCAATCTCGATAAAAAACGATTATATGAAATTCTCACCTACATGGATCAGGAAAACGTTAAAATTAAACGTTTACCACTAATTTCTGATTTGTCGCTCGATCAAAAAGTCGAATTACTTGAAGTGGATATTCACGAATTATTAGGGCGTGATGTCGTCCCATTAAAAAACGAAGAAATTCATCAATACATTCATGGTAAAACAGTTTTAATTACAGGAGCGGGTGGTTCAATCGGATCAGAATTGACACGACAAATCTACGAATATGAACCAAAACAATTAATATTATTTGATATTTATGAAAATGGAATTTATGACTTACAACAAGAGTTAAAAAGATTTGCAATCCGAAACCATCAACACGTCCCTTGTGTGGTGTTAATTGGCTCGACCTATAATTTTGAAAGAATCGAACAATTATTTGCGACTTATCAACCTGAGTTAGTCTTCCATGCCGCGGCCTATAAACACGTACCACTTATGGAAGATAGCCCACAAGAAGCGATTAGAACGAATATCATTGGAACTTATAATGTCGCCTTTATGGCCAATAAATACAAGGCTCAGAAAATGGTGCTTGTTTCCACTGACAAAGCGGTGCGTCCCACGAATGTGATGGGCGCTACCAAAGCATTTGCCGAGATGATCATCCAACATTTTGATGCCACGTCACCAATCACCTCATTCTCCTCAGTCCGATTTGGTAACGTGCTCGCTAGTAACGGCAGTGTGATTCCGCTATTTAAAAAGCAAATTGAAGCCGGGGGACCGGTAACGGTCACTGATCCACGTATCACCCGGTATTTCATGACGATTCCCGAAGCCGTTGGTCTTATTTTACAATCTGGCGCCTACGCTAAAGGTGGCGAAATATTCGTGCTGGATATGGGAAAACCGATTCGCATTATGGAACTAGCGGAAAAGATGATTCGACAAGCGGGCTTTATTCCTCACAAAGATATTCGTATCGATATCATTGGATTACGACCAGGTGAAAAACTTTATGAAGAATTGTTGATTGACGCTACGAATCAAACGAGAACTCAAAATGAAAAAATCTTTATTGATACGAAAAAAGAAATCGATTTCGATCCACGACAATTCGATTGGTTGACCACGCATTTACTGAGTGAATCGCAAGATTTAATCGCCCATTTATTTGAAGCGATTCACATCGAATGTCCAAGTAAATTTGAAAAAAACAACCAACCCGAGTAAAAATAAGTTATTTTATAATATAGGTATATTAATAAGGTTAATGCATGAATAAAAAAATAGAAATTAACGCAAGTTCCATCAGTCTCTATGATTTATGGATGATGATTCGCCGTAACTTATATACGATTATTTACTTTACGGTGCTTGGACTCGTCCTCGGGTTTGTCTATACAAATATGGTTGTTATCCCCGAATACACGGCCACGGGATATCTGACGGCGAGCCGACCAAATGCCGCCGCCGTTTCCTCACAAGCGATGACAACGATCACTACCGACATCAAATCAGCCACTGTCGCAAATGAAGCGGTAACCATTCTTGTTGATACGGATGTCACACTTCCTAATGGCAATCCGATTACGCAAGCATATATTTTATCGGGCTTAGCGACTAGTTCGACCACAACGTCATACCGGGTAACAATTACCTTTGCTGGCGAATATGATATAACTGCCGTGAAAATTGTTAATGCCGTGATTCAAGCCGCTGAAACCGTATTTACCGCCGAGCCATATTCAACGGGTTTGTTAGCGAGTTTTTCGTTTATTAGCCAGGAGGCGACTGTGGCAGCGTATACTGGGCCTTCTAATACATTATATTTAGCAATCTTTGTGATCCTTGGTGGTGTCATCGGCGCAGGACTAGGTATCTTCACCGATATCTTTAGCGATTTTGTTCATTATACAGGCGAAATACAAGCGCTCGGCATTAATGCGTTTACGGTGGCCTATTCCGATAACAAAAAGAATAGAAGTAAGCGCAGGAGCGATCCTTCATTACTCACGGTCGGTGATTTAGACATCGTCGATCCAAATGACTTTAGCAATCACTATTATCGCGATATTTTAAAATTGCAAAACGACATTGAAAATTTCACACCTGATAAACAAGTCAAAACAATCGGGGTCACTTCGACACGAGAATATCAAAGCAAGGCTTCATTGCTCGCTTCGATTGCCCATGTGTATGCGAAAGAACATCAAAAAGTGCTCGTGCTGGATTTTGATTTTGAACATCCATTTATGCACGAAGTATTTAACGTTCATAACGATAAAAACATCGTCTCTTACTATTTAAGCTACAAAGGAAAAGAAGAGTTTCTCGAACGTGTCAATCCGTATTTATTTGTGCTACCAGGGATGACGAGTGCACTTGGCTCAAAAATTATTAAATCCGATCGCGTCAAAAAAATCATCGATGAAGCTCGCAAAGAATATGACTACGTGCTTGTTAATTGCCCACCGACGCTGAAGGAATTAACGATTTTATCGTGTGCGCACTTGCTTGATGGTGTCCTCGTGATTGGCAAAATCGAAAACACCAAAAAGAAAGAGTTTGTGAAAACGTCGCTCATCATTGTCGATAATGATATGCATCTAATTGGTGGCGCGTTCTTAAAAGGAAAATCCGAAAAGAAAAGTTTGCTTAGCCTTTTCTCCAAATAGTTTGATTGATAAACGCAACTTGTTCGTTGATGATCTTAACGACGCGAGTTGACACATCATTAATCGTGTAATAGAAAGGAATCGCGTAATCAACCGGTTCCTTTTTTTGCATTTGCTCGATTGCCTTTAGGACACCATCTTCATCAATCCCGCTAAGAATAATCGTCTTGGCATCGATGGCTTCAGGTCGTTCGGTCGATGTCCGCATTAAGATTGCCCGGAAGCGAAGCATCGCTGATTCCTCGGATACGGTTCCACTATCGGAAATAACGATGAAGGCATCTTTTTGCAAGCGGCAGTAGTCAGTGAAGCCGAGCGGTTTGATTTGTCTTATTAATGGGTCGAGCGTGATACCGCTTGCTTCAAGTTTTTTATATGTCCGCGGATGACATGAAAAGATGATTGGGAATTGATACTTTTTCACAACTGCATTGATGGCGTTAGCGATGCTATTAAAATGATTGGGATGATCAACATTTTCTTCGCGGTGCCATGATAAAACGATATATTGACCTTTTTGGACTTCGAGTCGTGTGTGAATGTCAGAACGTTCAATTTGTTCGTTGTGGGCATCGAGCACCTCGCGAATTGGTGATCCTGTGATTTCAATGTAACGATCTTCGAGCCCTTCTTTAATTAAATAACGGTAACTATAGTCGGTATACGGCAAATTGAAATCGGCAATATGGTCGACGATTTTCCGATTAATCGTTTCAGGGACGTTCCAATCACCACAGCGATTACCAGCTTCCATGTGGAAGATGGGGCATTTGAGACGCTTAGCCGCAATGGCGGCAAGCGCCGAATTGGTATCGCCTAAGATCAAAACAGCATCTGGTTTTAAATCACGAATGAGTTCATAGCTTTTTTCGATGACTTTGCCAATTGTTGCTCCGAGCGTTGTACCAGCACAATTTAAGAAATAATCGGGTTGACGGAGTCCCAGATCTTCAAAGAAGATTTGGTTTAATTCATAGTCATAATTCTGACC
>CAZXCV010000011.1:0-23120 GCA_964639215.1 uncultured Staphylococcaceae bacterium | reverse complement strand
GTGTGAACGAGAATGTGATTAAAGGCGACATCGCAAGCTTTTATGACTTCAGACAACCGGATGATTTCCGGCCTCGTACCGATAATTGTCATTACTTTCATTTTTTCCATCGCGTCACTGCTCCGTTCGTTATATCAGTCAATATCTTACCATAGCCATGTGTTAATTTCGGAAAAACTTGATACGGAAAAAGACATAGACAGCACCGGCAAAGACAATGATTGCCCCCATAATAATGATTGGTAGTGTCTGCTCCCAGTTGATTGCAATCCCCAATCGGTCACCCGTCAAGCCCGGGTTTCCAGTTTTTGAGGCTAAATAATTATAACGTCCAATTGCATCATTAAATGTATTGGTGACTTCCCGTCCACCTTCGTTAATGCCTGTAATTGGATGGGCCTTATTTGTAAGAAAATATTGTTTGGTTTCATTTGAAAGTGCATTGAATTCATCGCGCAGTTCATAGAAAACATTGAAATAATCGCTGGCGGCATTCATACCAATACCATACATGATATATTCCCCGTAACTTATCGCTTGTTGCTCGACACTTAGTTGTGGTGTTTGCATGGAATGCTGTCCCAGCGTGACGAGACTATCTGATATTCGCCAATGCTTCCAGTTAAATATCGATGTTGGACTTGTTATCTTGGGACCGCGAACAAGGTGGAGGTTGACTAAATCAGCCACTCCATTTTGCGTTCCATCAGTAATTGAGGAGTCGTCAAGGCGAATGATGTCTATGGCTTGATTGGTTTCTTTATGATATAAACTTATCGTTTTCGTGGCTATGAGCGAGAATGCGAGCTCGACTTGGTCGACGGTATCACTATTAACCATTTCATTAGCAATCACATATGTTGAGTCAGCAAGATAGCTAAGCACAGTGTCAATCGTGAAATCATAAGTAACTGTTTGATTAGACAAATCCGTAATTTGAAGTTGATAATCGGATAAATTAATATTACGATCAGTGCCATTAAATATCTCAATTGCCTGGAGGTCGTCGTTTAGGCTAATTATTTCAGAAATAAATATGTCATTGGCAACGAGTACTTTAGTGATGGCGCCTTGATTCGTCACATCGATGTCGAATGATGTCAATTGATTTTGATAATTAACAAAGATTGTTTGTTTCCCAAGTTGCAAATTATTACCACCTTCAAGTGAAAAGCCCGATGTGATGGTGGTTGTCGTGGTGTCGCTATATGTCACTAGCAGTGATAAACCAGGATACTCAAGTGTATCACCAAGTGAAAAAGTCGTTACATATGGTAAATGTTCGATATCGATTGAACTGATGTCGCTAGACGCCCTAACACTTAATATTGGTGGATTGAACGTATAAAAGAAGGCGAAACCACTCACATGTAATAGGACTGTTAATAGGGATACCGTTACAAATTTTATCGTCTTAGCGAAGAAGGAATGATTATTCATAAGTTTCTCAAATTATAACCTATCATCTCGATATTTGAAATTTATACTATTTCGGAATGAAGATTGGATACTTTAAAATATATTTTATAGTTTGATACCAGTATAATTATATAGGTAAAAACATGAAAGCTAACGATCAAGGAACGAAACTCATTGCCAAAAATAGCCGGGCGCATTACGACTATTTTTTGTCACAATTTCTCGAGGTCGGACTAGTATTGACAGGAACTGAGATTAAGAGTTTACGAAGCCATGGTGCGAGCTTAGTCGATGCTCGCGTGATTGAGAAAAGTGGCGAAATGTATGTTTTGAATATCGATATACCCATTTATGACAAGGGCACAATTTACAATCACGAGCCAAAACGAACACGGAAACTATTGATGCATCAACATGAAATTAGAAAGTATCAAAAAGCGATGCAGGAAAAAGGATACACGATTATCCCAACCAAAATATATTTTTCAAAAGGACGCGCCAAACTTGAAATTGCTCTCGCCAAAGGAAAGAAATTGTTTGATAAACGCGAAACGATTAAGCGACGTGAAGATGAAATAAGAATAAGTAAAGCGTTGAAAGGAACGCGCCATCTCGATTGATATGCCATTTATCACAATCGAAGAAGTGCTGAAATATTTTGCTATCCATACTTCGGGCGCATATTCTCGAACAAATTTTGATGCCTTCTTAGTCGCGAATAAATTTCAATACCTTATACCTTCGATTCATATCACGGGAACGAATGGTAAAGGTTCAACGGCCACGATGATTAAAAACATCTATGCGCATGGAAATCATCATGTCGGTCTTTTTACCTCACCAGCGTTAGAGCGGTTCTCTGAAATGATTGTTGTTGATCATCAAGAAATCGATGATGATTACGTGATTGAGTTCATGAATAAGCATGAACAGAAAATAAGCGAATTCAATCTCACAACGTTTGAAATCCAAACATATTTAGCGTTTTCCTATTTCACTGATATGAAAGTAACACTCGCAATCATTGAAGTGGGCATGGGTGGCTTAATTGACGCGACGAATATATTTACGCCCGTTCTTAGTATCATTACAAACATCGGAATCGAACATACGAATTACCTTGGACCAACAATCGTTGATATTGCTAGTCATAAAGCGGGAATCATTAAACCGAGAGTCCCGGTTCTTATTGGTAAAATGGAACCACAAGCATTACGAGTGATTGAAGACACTGCCCGTAAATTGGAGGCACCGTTAATCAAAGTCAAAGAAGCATATGATGTCAAACAAGGGATAAATCAATATTTTTCATATGGTCACTATGCGCGGATTGAGCTAACGATGAGCGCTCGTTATCAAGTGAATAATGCCGTGATTGCACTAGAAACCATCGAAATATTAAAGAATCGCTGGCCGATAAAAGAAATCGATATACGCTTAGGACTATCGATGACATTTATCCGTGGGCGGTTAGAAGTCATTGGATCACAGCCAACGATGATCATCGATGGCGCGCATAACCCTGATGGGATAGAAGCCCTGGTTGAAGCAATGAAGCCGTTTTTAACAAAGACGATCACTATTATTTTTGCAGCCTTTAAAGATAAAGACATCAGACCTATGCTTCAATCACTTGAGCAATTATCAAAAAATATTACCGTCACCTCATTTAATCACCCACGGGCAAGACGGCAAGACGATTATGAGCAGCTACGATATCCATTCGTTGATGATTTTAAAACCGCTTTATTGCACATCTATCAAAACGCACCGCACCGAAGTGTTATATTATTAACAGGGTCGCTAGCATTTATCGGCGCCGTACGAACATTTGTACAATCCGGAGGGCTGAAATCATGAACAATCGCGTCATCCGTAACATCACGCTCAGCGCGTTAATGATTGGCCTTGGAGTTATCTTCGAACGTTTAATCGTCATTAATATTCCACCGTTCATCCGCATCGGTATCGGGTCGATTCCTGTCATTCTTTCGAGCGTTCTCTTAGGTCCTATTTATGGAGCGTTCATTGGAGCAAGCGTCGATATTCTTGGGTTTTTCGTATTCGATATCACGGGATATCCATACACACCATACGTCACGATCTCATTTATTTTAATGGGGGTTTTGCCGTATCTTTTATTTAAGGCAAGCGCATTTATGCGTTATAAAAAACGACCATTTCCACTCAGTTATATCATTCTTGGACTCATCTGGTTATTCTTACTAATTTACGTGCTTACCCAATCGAGTGTGCGGATTAGTGGTACTAACTACAATATCGACATTTACATGAAAGTTCTGATTCCAATCATTAGTTTTCTCGTCTTTACGGGATTCTCAATTTTTATCTATTTTTCCAATAGTTATTTTCAAAAGCGAATTATGCTTTATCCCAAATGCCCAAGTCCCCATGAAAGCGCCTTTGTCATTCTCATTTTAGAAATATTTGTCCATATGATGTGGGGCAGTGTGTGGAAATCGTGGTTTTTCGGACTCGACATTTTAATGGTACTCTTCATTCAATCGGTGATCTTGATTTTGACATTTCCAATCAAGACGCTAGTACTTAATTATGTCTTAATTGCCTATCACCGTTATATTGATAAAGCGAGGAGTGATCGCGTTGACTGATATTGAAAAAAAGAGCGAAGAAAATCGCGATGAAGTTCAGGAAAAAACCACAGAATCAAACGGTTATGTTTTCCCAAAATTCGGCATCATTATTATTTCAATCTTATTAATTTTAATCGTGATTCTAGCAATCATCCTGCAATTTATTTAACCATGTGAGGACGTCATTATGAAAAATAAACGAAGTTTAAAAAATGCGACGATTTATCAGATTTATGTCCGAAATCACACGATGGAAGGTACTTTCAAAGCACTTGAAGGTGACTTACCGCGACTCAAAGATTTAGGAGTCACCATCTTATATCTATTACCGATTAACCCAATCGGTGAAGCGTCTCGTAAAGGAGCGCTTGGGAGCCCGTATTCAATCAAGGATTATTATGCGATCAATCCAGAATTAGGAACGTTTGATGATTATCGCCATTTTCTTAATGTTGCGCACGAGTTTGGTTTTAAGGTCATGCTCGATGTTGTTTTGAATCACACAAGCCGTGATGCCACGCTTGTAAAAGAACACCCGGAGTTTTACTACTATAAAGATGGTAAACTTGCCAATCGAATTGGCGAATGGTCGGATATCGCTGATTTACGGCTGGACCTACGACCAGTTCGTGATTACCTGATTGCGATGATGAAATATTGGGTGCAAACTGGCATCGACGGTTTCCGGTGTGATGTTGCCCCACTGATTCCACTCGATTTTTGGAAAGAGGTTATCGGGACGTGCAATACATTGAACGATGATTTAATTTGGCTTTCAGAGTCGATCGAACCTGAATTCATCAAATACTTACGATCATTAGGCTATGAAGGATATTCAGACCCGGAGATGTTTCAAGTATTTGATGTGCTCTATGACTATGACGTTTATCCTGCACTTAAAACATATTTACTCAAAGATGGAGATCTTAAAGCTTACTTACGGCAAGTGCGGACACAAGAATATATCTTTCCCGCTGACTATTTGAAACTCCATTTTCTTGAAAATCATGATCAAACACGTATTGCTGCGATTGTAAAAAATGACACAATCTTACGAAATTTAACAGCATGGTCGTTTTTTCAAAACGGAGTTGGGTTCATCTATGCTGGCCAAGAGATGAAAAATAAAACAACGCCGTCACTATTTGAACACCAACCGATCGACTTAACGATTAACGACCAATCCTTTTATGACTTCATCAAAAAACTCATTGCCATTAAAAAGCAACCATGCTTTGCCGATGTTAAACGATTTGACATTATCGATCACCTGCAACTAGATCTAATTGTTGCCAAAATGACGACAGGTAGTGGCGCCTGTTACGGTATTTTTAACACCTCGAAACACGAACGACAAGTATACGTGCCGATGGCTGATGGACCATTTATCGATATGATCAGCGGACAAAAAATCATCGTTGATCATGGTATCATCACATTAAAAGAACCGCTTTTTTTAGTAGCGGTCTAGTTATTTATAATCGCGATAGGATTTCGTGGTGCTGACACCGACATGATAATGGTGGCCGACTTGTTTTTCCTTTGGTGGCAACTTCATATAATCACCATATATGTGCCGTAAATATTTGTCATAATCGGCGGGAACTTTAACAGATAATCCTTCAAACGTCGTCAATACACCATCACCAAACACTTCTTTTGGTAAAGCTTCTTTATTAAAATACATCGTTAAGTAAGGGCCAACGAGTGTCGCCTCATCATAACTGATGCATTGCAAGTTTTTATTCATGAAACGCGCGTGCCAATTATTAAATCTGAACGGTAAAAAAGGCAATGTGATGATCAATATGAGAACATCAAGAAAAAAGCGATGATCAAGACGCGGGAGATGCCATAAATTTCCAAGATATGAGAAGTACCAGCGAAACCATAACCAATATGGGCGAATTGAAAAAATCTTTCTTTGGCCAATTTTTTTACTCATCCCATCAAGTGGAAAGATGTCAATCCATATGCCATGATTCATTTTTGTTGGGGCAAAGACGGCTTCAAAAAAGGCGGTGTTGCTATTGCGTAATTTCATAAACGGATAACTATATCGATGGTCAGTGCTCACCGATTGGAGAAAATAAGGCGCTTTAAATTCATCTTTTAAGCCGAGCAACCGATTGAAATCCGGCCGCGGCATTGCCACATCAAGGTCATCATCCCATGGAATGAAACCCTGGTGGCGAATTGCACCGAGGCATGTCCCACCAAAAAGGTAATAACGAAGTTTGTGGCGTTCGCAAACAGTGATGAATTGGAGTAATAAATCACGCTGGATTGTTTGAATCTCATTCATAAGTGCTACAAGCATTATATTATTCATAACTTCCACAAGCAAACGAATTTTAATTGTGTATTATTAATAAGTGAATGGAAATAATTAAATTATGTCGCGTGACAATTTTGACTTGCTAAACAATAAATTGGTGTTTCTCCTTGATATGGATGGGACGATTTATAACGAAGATCATCTTTTTCCTGGTGTCATCGAATTTCTTAAATATCTTGAAGATAAAAAGATTCGTTATTATTTCTTAACAAACAATTCCTCAAAGTCAACAAATGACTATCTCCATAAACTAACGGGCATGGGAATTAAGGCTACAAAAGACAATCTAATTATCTCACATCATATCGCGGGAGATTATTTGCGTCGTAATTATCAAGATGAGCTCGTTTATGTCGTCGGAACGAAATCGATGGTCGCTGAATTAGTGGCCTCTGGCGTTCACGTGACAGAAGAAGTTATGCCGAATACGAAAGTCGTGCTTGTTGGTAATGATAATGAATTAACATTTAAAAAATTACGGGATGCTTCGTATTTATTGACGCTTGGTGCTGCATTTGTTGCCACAAACGTCGATCGCGCTTGTCCTGTGTCTTTTGGATATGTTCCAGATTGTGGTGCGATTTGCGCGATGCTAACAGCAGCAACAGGTCGAAAACCAACCTACATGGGAAAACCGCACGCTGAGATCGTCAATTACCTCAAAGATAAAACCGGCGTTGCTGCAAGAGATATCGTCATGGTTGGCGATCGCTTATATACCGATATGCTCATGGCAATTAAAAGACGGATGACATCCATTCTTGTGTTATCAGGTGAAGCAACATTAGAAGATGTTGAGCAATTTCCCCACAATATTGACTATGTTGTCGCTGACATTGCGACATTATTAAAAAAGATGCGAGGAACACTATGAATGTTGCCATAATTATTGCCGGAGGAAGTGGCAAACGTATGAATGCCGACATCCCGAAGCAGTTTATTTCCGTTGAACAAAAACCGATAATCATCTATACACTCGAAGCGTTCAATCGTCATCCTGACATCGATGCGATGCTAGTTGTTTGTCTGCCGGATTGGATTGATCGTTTATGGGATTATGCCAAACAATTTGGTATTACCAAACTTAAATTTATCGTACCAGGGGGTTCTACGGGCCAACTCAGTTGTTTTAATGGTCTCCAACTATTACGCGATTATGTTCGTGACGATGATTTTGTAATTATTCACGATGCGATCCGCCCACTTGTACCACGCATCATCATCACCGAATTAATTCGTGTAGCAAAACAATCGGGTAATGCCTGCTCATCGTTACCAATGCATGAGACACTGATTTTGACTGATGATCAAATGTCTGGGAATCAATCTCTTGATCGTTCTCACGTGCGCCGGGTTCAAACGCCTCAAGCCTATCGCTTCATTGATTTATATGAAGTGCATTTAGCAGCATTAACCAAAGGCATCACCAATAGTGTTTATGCAAATACGTTGATGGTCGATTTTGGTAAGACGATTCATTTCTCACTCGGTTTTGATAACAACATTAAAATCACGACTTCAGAAGATTTGACTTTGTTTAAGGCGCTTTTGACCATGAATGAAGAGGAGTTGGTTAAACGATGAATTTATATCGTTCAGAGCATTATTTAAGTGAAATCACTTCCCTCGGTAAAATAGTTGATTTGACATATCTTAATAATCAAACAATTGCCCTAACTGGAGCAACTGGGATGATTGGATCATATCTAATTGACACCTTATTAATGTCAGCGGCATATCACGGGACGATGATCGCCCTCGTTCGCGATGTCCCCGCCGCGAGGATGCGATTTGATCGTTTCATTAACGATAAGCGCCTCATAATTCGAGACGTCAATTTGATGGAACCGATTAAGTGTGAACAAAAACTTGACTATGTCATTCATGCCGCAAGTATGACGAGTCCCCATGATTATGCCGCACACCCGATTGATACTTTGAAGACTAACTTAATTGGAAACATGCACATGCTAGATTTAGCATGTGACCACCATGCTCGCTATATGTTCATTTCTTCGACTGAAGTTTACGGACAAGCATCTTCGTCATTAATTGATGAAAAATATTCTGGTTATCTTGACCCTCTCGACGTCCGCAGTGCCTATAACGAAGGAAAGCGCGCGAGTGAAACGATGTGTAGCGCTTATATGAGTGAACGACAGCTTGATATTGTGATACCACGACTATCACGCGTCTATGGTCCAACATTAAAAGACAGTGACAAAAAAGCATTGTCGCAATTTATCAAAGCGGGAGTTAACCACACCCCAATTGTTTTGAAGAGTGACGGCCGACAAATGTTCTCTTATATGTATGTAGCTGATGCAGTTACTGCTATCCTATTTTTGTTACGTCATGGCAAAAGTGGCGAGGCATATAATGTGGCGCATCCCGAACAAAAATCGTTAAAAGATATTGCAACACTGATTGCCACAATGACAAAGACCACCGTAACCTATGACCTAACACTCGAACCGGGCATGAGTTATAGTAAAGCGCAATATGCACTTTTTAACCTTGATAAAATTACGAGTTTAGGCTGGCAAGCCAAAACTGATTTAACTACTGGTTTAACGAGAATATTCGCGGTAAACGCTGATTTGTTTGACGATCATCGATAATATTCTTATCAATTAAGAGCGGAATTAACACCAAAAACGTTCCAAACGTTCCCATAGCATCCGCTTTGAATAGTATTTTTGATTCGGCAATCGATTGGACCATAATTCCAACAAGAATCGTGAGCACGACAAATGCTAACCGGTGATTGTATTCTCGCCGGTTAATGATTAACTTAACGACAAGAGCAATTCCAATCGCGTAACAAATTAATGTTACGAGACCACCGATTGACGCCACTTCGTTCCAACCTTGATGGAAGCGATTTTTATGGTAGAACGGGTCTTCGACGAGCATTGAAGCATAAAGCATATAATTGGCAATCCCAAAGCCGTGACCGATGAACAAATGCTCATTAAATAATAATTGAAGGCCGTGTCGCCAGTAAGTCGTGCGTGTCAAGAAGCTCCGGATGCTATTAGGAATGATTACTTCACGCATCGAGATTGCAAACGGATGGTTCAAGAGTGTGATAGCCAATACAATAGCAAGAATGATTGTTGTGAATGCTACGACCCAAATCGTGCTTGAGATTGGATGCTTGCGGTATTGATTTCTTAAATCATAAGCAACGAGCATCACGACGAAGACACCAGCACCGATATAAGATGTCACGGTAATCGTTAATAGAAGCGCAATCCCTAAAACAAACATCATGATGTAATGGATGAAGCGGTGCTTCAAAGCATCAAGAATGCCAAGAATGTAAATACCAAGACACAAATAGTAACCAAAAACATTTGTGTTGCTAAAAACACCAATAGTTGATGATTCATAATCGATGATGCCGGAGGTGAAAAGATGATAATAGGTATTTAATTCGAAGATGGCACTATATCCGACAATCCCAAGTAAAATTATTACGAGCATATAGAGAAAACCCATCAAAAAAGCTTTGGTTTTAATGAGCTTCGGAACCACGACGATTAATAAATAGGTGACTAATAGTGAACTAAGTGCATAGAAGATGCTTTTAAATTTCATTACATTTCCAATTGTTACGGTGACGATGTAGCTTCTTCCCTCATTATCAATAGCGATGAAATCGATAATTCGAGGTTGAAGGATTGCTGCTATTATTGGTGTAAGATAAACTAGCGACAGTATGAAAAATATCTTATAATTCACAAACTCTCGATATTTTGTCATCGTCCACATGAAGATAAACACGATGAATATTGCAAAGGCACCACCGACAAAGAAAAAGTTTTCAATCGAAAGTTGCAACTCTGGCTCAGTGATTACAATCGATTCATTCAATACAATAATGAAACCGATGAAAATGAAGAGACAAAGGAAATTTATAACCGCTCTAGTTTTGCTCATGAATTTCGATTTTTTTCAATTCGACCCACGTGATGAACGAAAAGTTAATAGCATTTGCGTTTATCCAATTTTCCAATATAGTCAATTATAACAAAAGTATTTATAATAACTATTAATAATGTAGGAGATAGACATGAGCATACTCGTTACTGGAGGAACCGGTTATATCGGTTCACATACCGTTGTTAGTTTATTGCTGGCACATCATGATGTGATTATCGTTGATAATTTAAGTAATAGTAATCCACTGGTTCTTGAACGCATTTTTGCGATTACGAATAAACAACCACGATTTTATGAAGCTGATTGTACCGATATTGTTGCGATGGAAGAAGTGTTTAAAAATCATCACATTGACGCAATCATCCACTTTGCTGGATTAAAGGCAGTCGGCGAATCGGTTGAGTTGCCTGTGAAGTATTATCGCAATAATCTTGTCAGCACATTCGTGCTCCTCGAATTAATGAAAAAATATCAAGTCCAACAACTAGTCTTCTCAAGCAGCGCGACCGTTTATGGTAATCCGAAACAAGTACCGATTTATGAAACTGACGATGTTGGTCAAACGACTAATCCTTATGGAACGAGTAAATATTTTATCGAACGAATCTTAATGGATTACCAACGTGTCAATCCGTCAACTAACGTTGTGATTTTACGTTATTTTAACCCGATTGGTGCGCATCAAAGCGGATTAATTGGTGAAGATCCTGATGGTATCCCCAATAATTTAATGCCGTTTATCACACAAGTCGCAATTGGAAAACGCATTAACCTTGGAGTTTTTGGGACTGATTATGAAACAGTTGATGGAACTGGTGTCCGTGATTATCTCCATGTCGTTGATTTAGCAGAGGGTCATTTAGCCGCTTTGAATATGATCAGCCACAAAAATGGAGGCGTTTTCATTTACAATCTTGGAACAGGACAAGGAACGAGCGTCTTTGAAATGATTGCTGCATTTGAAGCTGCAAATGACATCAAAATACCATATGTGATCATGCCGCGTCGCGCTGGTGATATTGCCTCGTGCTATGCTAACTGCGACAAAGCTCGAATCGAATTAGGCTGGGTTGCCAAACATTCAATCGAGACCGCTTGTCGCGATTCTTGGAATTGGCAAAAGAAAAATCCTCATGGTTATGGTGATAAGGAGTCAAACCTTTGAAAATAACAATCGTTGGACTTGGTTACGTCGGTCTTGCTAATGCGCTTTTTTTAGCGTCACACCACGAAGTAATCGGTTATGACATTGATGAACACAAGGTCGATTGTGTGAATCATAAAAGTTGTCCACTCGCTGATCAATCAATCGCAGGCGCACTCGCTAATAAAAATGTAATGCTACGAGCTACAAGCGATATAGAAGTTGCTTATGAAACGGCCGACATTATTATTATTGCGACATCAACTGATCTAAATCACATAACGAAAACACTTGATATAACCTCAATCGAAACAACTGTCGCTGACATTATCGCCCATAATCAAATAGCTAAGATCATCATTCGCTCGACTGTTCCCATTGGAACAACCGATATGCTAAGTCGCCAATATCCAAAGACTCAATTCTTTTTTGTTCCCGAATTTCTTCGCGAAGGCTCCGCATTTATGGATACGCTTAATCCGACAAGAATCGTGATTGGTGGACCATTAAATCAAGATAAAACAATTGAGCACTTGCTAACGAATGGTTTAGAAACAAAACCACCGGTATTATTTACCAGTACGAGCGAGGCTGAAGCAATTAAACTCTTATCCAATAGCTATCTTGCGATGCGCATTGGCTTCTTTAATGAACTAAGCACTTTAGCGGATTTATACAATCTTAACGCCAAACATTTGATTGAAGGATTAAGCTATGATCCGCGGATTGGCCAGGGATACAATAACCCATCTTTCGGATTTTCAGGTTACTGTTTACCGAAAGACACGAGCCAATTAGCCGAGCATTTTCCTAAAGGTGAAGCACCGCTGATTCAAGCGATTAGTCAAAGTAACAAGGCGAGGATTAATCATGTCATTGGCGAGTTACTAAAGAGAAATCCACGCGTTGTCGGTATTTATCGCTTGACGATGAAAATGGATTCTCAAAATATTCGCTATACCATTGTTCATGAAATCATCAAACAATTAAAAGAGCACAACATCATCGTTAAAATTTATGAACCATTAATAAAGCAACATGAATTTAATGGTATTCCCATCATTAACGATTTAAAGACATTCGCTAACAGTGTCGATGTCATCGTTGCTAACCGGGTTGATTCATTAATTACTAAGTACTCTAATAAACTATTCACAAGTGATGTGTTTCATACGGATCGATAAATGAAAAAAATAATCAAGCATCTCAAAGATAAGATTAAATATTATGTGCTCGGCTCATTTATTGTTTTAAATATGTTTATTGCAGGCCAAGCATTATTATCTTCGCAAGACTCAGCCGAAGTCAGCGCGACTTTTTCTGGGTTTCTATCTGCTTTTTTCCATGCGATTGGACCAGAGGAAGCAAAAATAGTCGAGCCTGAATCAATCACAATCAGTGGTCCCGATCTTGTCATCATTGGTCAATCCAGACGATTAACACCCACGATATCTCCAGCAGAAACGACCGATAAGAGCGTCTATTGGAGTTCGACTGATACCGAAGTGCTTGATGTGACGACCGGTGGAATTGTAGTCGCTAAAGGTATCGGCACGGCCACGATTCGGGCAACCACAGCCGTGACGACTATCTATGAAGAAGTGACAATCCAAGTCATGGATTTCCCTAATGTCAGTTCATTTGAGCTCGAAACACTTGATGATAGTATTGATGTCGGGTTGACCACTAAAATAAAACTCACAGACATTAGTCCCGATTTGGCTAAAATAACGTCGGTATCTTGGACTTCGCTTCATCCTTCAATTGCCAGTGTCAATGAATGGGGCATCGTCAAAGGGCTAAGCGTTGGGACAGCGACAATCGTTGCTGCTGCGGGCACATATGAAAAAACGATGGCGATTACGGTGAATCCAAATACGACACCAGTCGTTGACCCAACCGAATTAACAATTATTGGTAATCCGGCTGGATCTATTTATCGAGATACGCAGCTAAGCGTTGATTTTGGTGATGTTACACCGACAGATACCGCTGTGACGTGGCTCTCAAGCGATATCAATATTGCTCGGGTCGACGATAACGGCAAAGTTTATGGCTATAAATTTGAAGGTGACGTTACGATTACGGCGATTAGTCACGCTGACACGATGATTAGAGATACGTTCACCATGACATTCACGAAAGTATATCCGACGAGCGTGACGTTACGCGTAGCGAAACAAGAAGTAATGGCTGGACATACAATGAATATCTATTTTGATTTTGATCCAAGCGAAACATATGACCGGCAGCTAGTATGGACAAGTAGTGACCCAACGATTGCGAGTATTTCGAGTCGCGGTGAATACGGGCTATTCGTTGCTAAGAAAATGGGTAACGTAACAATTACGGCTGTCTCCACGATGGATAACACCGTCAGCGCTACAATTGAAATGACAGTTATTAAAGCCTCGACGCTCAACCAAGAACAAGAGCGAGATTTATATATGTTCGTCCGGAAAAGTCTTGGTCATTATGGATTGTTTTTTGCTAATGGCATTCTTGGTTATTTGACAATTTTCTATTTCTTAAAAGGGAAAAAACACCACAGTCGTTACTTACTTGTGTCTCTTGGTATTGGACTGATATTATCGTTAACACTTGAATGGCTTCAATTCTTAGCACCAGGACGAAGCCCGTTAATTAGTGATTCAATTATTAATTTCATCGGCTATTTAACGGCCAATTTGATAATCTTTGTCATTTTTATCGTAAAGATTTGGCGACATAATCGCGCGAATATTACCGCTGACTAACCCCGGTAGCGTTTTAAAAATTGACGTGTTCGTTCCTCTTTTGGATTTAAAAAGATTTCTTGAGGTTGCCCACTCTCAACAATTTGCCCTTCATCAAGATAGACGATGCGTGAGGCAACATCGCGGGCAAAGTCCATCTCGTGGGTAACGATAATCATCGTTAAACCATCATGGGCTAGTTGCCGCATGACTTGCAGCACTTCATCAACGAGTTCTGGATCAAGCGCGCTCGTTGGTTCATCAAATAAGAGAATCCGCGGTTGCATCGTTAAAGCGCGAGCGATGGCAACGCGCTGTTTTTGCCCACCTGATAACGTCGTGACTTTAGCGTTAGCATAGCCAAGCATCCCGACACTGTTTAAATAATGTCGCGCCAAAATTTCAGCATCTTTTTTTGTCTTCGTTTTTGTGACTAAAGGACCGAGCATACAATTTTCAAGCACTGTTTTATTAACAAATAAATTGAACGCTTGAAAAACCATCCCAACATGTTGTCGTAAAGCGCTTTGCTTTATCTTTCCATTTGTAATGGGCACATCGTCAAAATAAATAGTGCCACTTGTTGGTGTTTCCAGTAGATTCATCATTCGAAGCAAAGTCGATTTACCTGAACCTGAGCGACCGATGAGACATAAGACATCGCGATCATAGACATCGAGATTCACATGATTAACGACTGTTTGATCATCGTATTTTTTACTAATGCCATGCAATGACATCATCGGTTTCTTATTCATGGGGCACACCGATGACTTCAGGCACCGTTTGGCTACTTGGAATCGAAAAATTACGTTTTACATGTAAGCCTCTTTCGATTTGTCGCAATACTGCAGAAGTAGATAATGTTAAGAATAGATAAATAATGGAAATGATGAAATAGACTTCAAATGGGCGAAAATTGTTCGTAATGATAAATTTAGAACTAAAGAAGAGGTCACTCACGGCAATGACACTTAAAACAGCGGTATCTTTAATATTAACGATAAGTTCATTGCCAAACGCTGGTATGGCATGACGAAGCGCTTGGGGAAAGACGATGTGTCGTAACACTTGTCCATAAGTTAAGCCTAGTGCCAGTCCAGCCTCATATTGTCCTTTATCGATGGCTTGGACACTGCCGCGGATGATTTCCGCCATATAGGCCGCAGTATTCAGCGACACGACCACGATTCCAGCGATAAAGGCACTCCAATATCCAAATAGCGCTAAGACTCCATAATAAATCACGGTTGCTTGGACAATCATCGGGGTACCGCGAAACACTTGTATATATATTCGGGCAAGATAATCGATGATGCGCGAAATGATGCGTAAGTGTGTTCGGTGTGGGCGCCCAAGCGGTAATAACCGCATGCGCGCGAGCGCTAAGCCGAGTAAAAAACCGCATATTGTCCCCGAAAGAGAAATCGATAATGTCGTGAGCACACCAGCAAGAAAGACACCCCAATAATTAACGAATAGATAGATTACTCCCGCAAAAAAACCACTTGGCATCAGTTAGGCTCCATGCGAAGCGATAATGGCTGCTTCCATCATTTCGATCCGTGTAGCAACATCGATTTTTTCTAATGCGTTATTAATCTTATTCAACAATTCAACATCCGTTTTTCGCACTGCAATCGAAACGCTGATTAAAAAGTTTTCATCATAGACGTCCTCATCAGTATAGAACTCCACGAGTCCAAGCGTATTCGGGTATTCAGCGATCATTGCTTCACCAATTGGGCGTTCTGCTAGCACCCCATCGAGCCCGGAATTCACTTCTAGTAACGCTAGTAAGGCATCGGGGTATGTTTCATATGGGGTACTCGCAATTAAACCAGGGACATATAAATCATCATCACCATCATCACTCGCGTAATCAGCGATTATATCGTTTTGAACAGTGCCGATTTGTGCCGCTAAGCGCGCTCCACTAAAATCAGCAATACTCGTAGCAGCACTAAAATCACCATCAAGACGGACAACCATCACGAGCTCTGATTCATAATATGGCGATGAAAAACTGACACTTTCACGCCGAGCGGCGGTATCGGTCATGCCAGCGATAATCGCATCGATATGACCACTTTGAAGCGCGGGAATCAGCCCATCCCAACTTATTTTACGAACTTGCAAATCAAATGATTGATCCGCAACGATAAAATTCGCAATCATAATGTCATAACCAGCAACGTAGCTACGACCAATTCCAAGAAAACCCGTGTCAGCAAGCGGAACATCTTGGTGATTCGTTGATGTCCAATTAAATGGAGCATAGGCGGCTTCAAGCCCAATCGTTAATAACCCGTCTTCGAGACTACGATTTTGACAACTTGAAGTAATGACTAGTAGTGGTAAAACAATAAACATTCGCATTAGCTTTTTCATGGTTTTTTCCTCCGATCAATAAAAAAGCGGCACCGATAACCTATCGATGCCACTTATCAATCATAAATTGAACCATGTCACGATAGCGCCTCCACTAGTTGCCTAGTGGGAGTCCATTAGTCTTTTTGACTATGGCCCAATCATCATGGTTGTCACCAATGATGTTTCGGCAGTCGTGCCTTTCGCTAAGGTCAACGGGTACCCCCTCGCCTAGCTACTAATCTTGACTGCGCCTCTATCAGTGAAGTTACCTTAACATGATTGATTTATTGGTGCAACACTTAATAAAAAAAGACCGCATGTAAGCGGTCTTTTAAACGCATTTGTAGTTACGTTTACTTGTAAAGAACGACGGACACGTTACCAGGAATTGTCATACTCGTCGAAGATGTGAGGCTACCATGACTGACAAAACCGACGTTATAACCGGTCGCATCAAGTGTGATGTTGCCAATATTTCCGTTATGAATGACAATGGCTTCGCTCCACGTATCAGTGACACCACTACCGCGGATTAATTTATAAGCGATTGTGCCACTGGTGAATGTATAACCACCAAAGGTGGTGAGATCAGAGAAGTTCGCCGTGATGGAAGTGGCGCTGCTATTACGGAAAATGCGGTGTTCACTCCGTAGCGCAATCATTTCCTGATATTTGGTAAACTCAGTATTATAAGTGATTTTGCGATCCCATTTAAGTGAGTTTAATTCATCGCTCGCATTATAAGAGTTATGATTGAACGAACCATCAGGATTAATCTTTTGACGCATCAGTTCATCACCAGCATGATAGAAAGGCGTCCCTTGGGCAAAGGTAATGATGGCACTACCGTGCGTGCTAACTTTTGGTGCATCGGCTTCACTGACACCAGATGATAATAATTTATCAAATAATGTGTTATTGTCATGGGCACTGATGTAGTTAATCATTTGGTTTGGATCAGTGTTATTGCCATAGCGACCACGAATACTGTTTCTTAATGTCGTTGCGAGACTGGCGCTTGGCGCACTCGCTTGAACCCAACCAGCGCTGCTGGAATCAAAGACGCCACCCCGAACGGCATCGCGCATTTGATCAGAAAAACCAGCGACTTTTTTCATCGAAGTTTTGAATAGACTGCGATGATCGGCCATTTCAGGCGCACCATAAGTCGTTGTTGTCAACTGCCATGGTTCGCCGTAGACGAGAATGTCGCCATCAATTTCTGCTAAACTAGCCCGAACGGCTTGCATTGACTCGGTTGTATGTAAACCCATGAGATCGAAGCGGAAGCCGCCTAACTTGTATTCACTTGCTAAGAAGCGCGTTGAATCGACCATGAATTTCTTAAACATGTAACGTTCGGAAGCCGTATCGTTACCACAGCCAGAACCTGATGAGTGAGCCCCATCGGTCGTATAGCGATAATAGTAACCAGGTACGAGTTTATTGAAGTTCGAACCATTGGCATCGGCTACGTGGTTATAAACGACGTCCATGATGATTTTGATACCCGCATCATCATAAGCCTTAATCATTTCTTTGGCTTCGCGAATACGGACGGCTCCATCATATGGATTGCTCGAATATGAGCCTTCGATGACGTTGTAATTGAGCGGGTTATAACCCCAGTTGAAGTATGGGTCGATTTCATCATTGGCATGGTCAAACATCGGGAGGATATGTACGGCATTGACACCAAGTTCTTTGATGTGGTCAAAGCCTGTTTTTACGGTTGTTGCACCTTCTGTGTAAGTAGTACCACTTTCCCACATGCCGGCAAAGCGACCACGATTAGTTTCTGTTCCCGTCCATGTATCATCCATGGTTAAATCACGGACATGCAGTTCATAAATCGAAGCATCGACGTTATTAACATACGTTGACGTATCGTTAACATTTTCCCAGCCAGTGGGATTAGTTGTGTCTAGGTCAAGAATCATGCCCCGGACACCGTTGACACCAGCGGCTTTAGCATAAGGATCGACGACTTCATTGGTCCCATATGTGTTTGTGACAACATAGGTATAATATTTTCCGCTTAAATCACCAGTAACGGTCTTTTCCCAGACACCTTTAAGACCTTTGGTCATTTCATGAGCGACGAAGGTATCGTTACCATTAGCGGCACTGAGCATCACCGGTGTTCCTGAATCATAAATGCGTAGGATCATCGATTTTGATGTTGGCGCCCAAACTTTGAAGGTTGTCGCGCTTGGTGTATAAATCGCGCCAAGTTCACCATCATAATTGTAGTTAGTTGCAAACTCGGCTGCCGAGAATAAGTGATGCATTAATATGCCAGATATTCGTGGTTTCGGATCATCAGGTATAAACGAGACGCGGATGCGATAAACGGTTTCGAAATCAATCGTTAATGACGATGTATCGATAATCACGTCAAGTTTACCGGCAATTTGCGTTGCATTATAAGTTAAGACAACATCATCGCCAGCGAGCACTTCGATGAGATGTGCGGGTGTCGTCGTTTTCACGCCGAGCGAACGCGTACTCCTAAAATAGGCGTTACCAACACCGTTATAGACTGTACCAACGGCATCCGTAAAGACATTAATTTGACCTGTTAATAAGTAGGCGTGATATTCACCCCATTCATTGGCTTCCCATTCATCGAGGTTGATGAAACGATCAGGACTTGGATCTTTTGATGCCCAATCATCATTCGCATTTGAGAGACGGACGATAAAGCCAATTTGCCGGGCGCCGGTCCAATTTGATAAGGGGTAGTGCGCGTAGACGCCATAAGAACTTGTCCCATTGAAGTCATAGCGCGCTCCTTCATAACCGAAACCCCAGAGCCAGAGGTTCCAATTGGTATAAGCGCTATCGGTACGTTTGTAATGAATGACGATTGATGGTTCGTCAAGATGTTCTTCAAGCACAATCTGATCAGAGGGAATGCTTGATGAAGGCTCGCTTGAGTCACTTGAACTGTTACAACCAGCCAAAACCATTAACGTCGCGATAAACAAAGGTAGATATTTTTTCATAATTACCTAACGCGGTTAAGCGTGTTCCTTTCTTGAATAGTTTACCATAATCAAAATAATATTTATCATCGATAATAAAAAGCTCCGCATAGCGGAGCAAGGCGACTATAGTCGTTTTAGCAGTAATACTTGATAGGGATTGAGAGTCACGCTATTTGTTAAGCGTGTGCCAACCGCATATTGCCCCGATGAATCGAATAAAACTTCGACTTGAGCGCCACTACTATCCCAACCAATCGTAGATCTAAGCGTGCCTGTCGTCACTGATTCACGGGCATTAGCAAATACATATAATGTCGCTTGGCTATTTGAATACCAAGCTGCGATGGTTGAATAAGCGAGTGCGCCATCCCAAAAGCCCATTTGTTTTCCTTCATCCGTTCCTTGACCTTGCCGCCCGACAAGAGTATTGGTGGCAATTCGGAAATTATTATATTGTTGCCGAAGGGCAATCATCGAGACATAGCGGTCAAAGTAATCTTTATAGGTCACTTTATTTCCCCATTTATAAGCGTTGACGCTATCGGGTGAACGATAGGAGTTATGGCTGATCTTTGTCCCGTTATCGGCCGTGTAATACGTTTCTGGTAAATCATCATCAGCAGCAACTTTGCTACGCATGATTTCTTCACCACCATTAATAAAGGGAACGCCAATACCGAAGGTGACCAAGGCGTTAACAGCGACCGATGCTTTCGGTGCATCACCGCTATTCACTGAGTATAACAATTGGTCATATAGCGTTAGATTATCATGACATGAAGCATAGTTAATCGTTTTTGAGGGATCCCAATTTGAGTAATTATAATAATTACCGGTCATCCCAGCCATCATCCCTTTGACGTTATTGAGATAGTTACCAATTGCCGCCGGAGTACTATTATCGGATTCACCTTTTTGAATCCAACCCCAGCGGTTATCCCAGTTATTATCACCGCGAATACCATTACGACCTTTGTCGTTAAAAGCGCCGATACCTGATAAATCAGGACTATAAATCCGTGATGGATTATAGTTGACAGCACTCCAAGGTTCACCATAGATGACGATATCCTGATCGATGGCATCCATCGCTGTACGGGCGGTTTGTAAAGTTGTGGTATCAATTAAATCCATTAGGTCGAAACGGAAACCTTTGATCTTATATTCATCAGCCCAAAATTTCATCGATTCAACGATGAATTTCGACATCATTTTACGTTCGGTTTTTACTTCGTTACCAACCCCAGCACCATCCGAGTATGTTCCATCAGAATTCATTCTGAAGAAATAGCCAGGCACGATTATATTAAAGTTTGAACCAGTCGCTGACGCCACGTGATTATAAACAACGTCCATAATGACACGGATGCCGCTATTAGCGAATTCTTTAATTACTTGTTTGAATTCGTTGACACGAATTTCTCCAAAGCGCGGATTCGATGAATATTGACCTTCTAACACGTTATAGTTTTGTGGGTTATAACCCCAGTTATACGTGTTTTCAAGTTCGTTATTTGCCTGATCGTAAAATGGCATGATTTGAATCGCATTGATTCCAAGTTCTTTCAAGTGATCATAACCAGTGGAAACGGTTACTTCGCCCGAAGTGAAACTCGTACCTGATTCGATAAGCCCAAGGTATTTACCACGATTGATTTCAGTTCCGTTCCATGAACTATCAATCGTCAAATCGCGGACGTGCATTTCATAAATTGTTAAATCAGTTGGAGCGGCAATATCAGCGAAAGTGACGTCATCCCAACCTTCAGGATCAGTTTTCGAAAAATCAAGGATTTGACCACGTAAGCCATTGACACCAGCGCTTTTGGCATATGGATCAATTACCTCATTTGTACCTTGGCTATTCGTCACCAAATAAGTATAGTAACGCGCGTGTAAGTCTTGGTTCACCGTTACTGACCAGACACCACCTGCGCTTCTTGTCATTGTATATGTTCCAATCATGCTGTCGGTTAACGTTGAACCTGACAGAATACTTGGTGTCCCAAACATATATACGCGTAGTTTAACGGCACTACTCGTCGGTGCCCATAATTTGAAAGATGATGACGTTGGTGTATAAGTGACACCGAGATCATTTCCGTTATACGTATATTCAGTCAAAAATTTGTTTGTTTCAAATAACTGCTCAGCCGAAACACCCTTATACTTGAATTTTGTGTCTGTTGCTAAAAATTTGACTTTTATTTGATATAAAGTACTTAAGTCAGCATCAGCGTCTAGAGTGATTGTTTGACCACTGGTACCGGCATTACCAGTCTTAATAGCTGTGCCATTAGCGAGTAGCTCATAACTTACGAATGCGGCAGTTGTTTCAAAGGTAATCGTTGTCCAATTGGTGAAATATGCTTTTAAGACACGATCGCCTTCGGCTTCGGCTTTCGTTACGAAAACCTCAGTTTCCATGTGGATGATATAAACATGCATCTCACCAGTAGCAGTAATATAATCTTCAAACATTTCAAACTTAAAGTAGTTATCAGGAGATTGACCAACCCAAGTCGATACTTTGCGAGTTATGTAATTGAGTTTTGTTCGCGTATTCCATGTATCTGCGGGAATAGTGGATGTTGCCCAACCATCAACAACTTCACTAAATAGATGAATGGCACCATTACCGCCATCTTCCCAAATCCAAAGACACCAATCGAGAAGTACTAATCCTTCACCACGGAAGTGAACGATGAGTGTTTCATATTCAATTTCAGTACCTTCGCCGTTTCCACTGCTTGTTGTAGATGTTTGTGATGTAGTAGAGTTAGAGCCAGATGTTTGACTAGTCGTGCTCGTACCGTTACTACCAGATGATGAAATGCTATCGCATGCTGATAGTGGCATGATTAAGGCGACTAGCAATATGATTATTGATTTAAGGTTATGTTTAAACATAATAAATAACTCCTATATTATGATTTATTATAACTGAATTTTCATTTTATAATACGTGAAAAAAACATTGTTTTGTCAGTTCTATTTAAAGTAAAAAAAGGGTTTGCAAATCATATAGCACAATAACTTTGGATGTATTATTTTCAGATTAACAGTCGCACATTTGAACTTCAGAAGAACATAAGAATTTACATTTCATATGTTTGATATTTTAAATTGCTGAAATGAATAAGAGAATGTCGCGATTTAAATGGTTTCGCAAACGTGAATTGTTCATTTTTCCCTCTTAAAAACTTCATAATAAAAAGACCCAGGTGTTGATTTCTGGGTCTAGTCGTTAAATATGAAAAGATGGATTGAATTTAAATGAATATAAAAAGGTCACTGCCCCGCATATTGTGTAGACAATCCATTGAATTTTGTCCAGCCAGTAGTTGCAATTCCAGTGCCTTTATCAACACCATAACCACTTGCGCCAGTACCACTATACTCCCAAATAGTAATAGAAGCTAATTCACCACTTATTTTCCAAGTAGTTTCATCGGCCTTCTTAAAAAACGTCAATTCCATTTGTGGGAAAGCATTATAACCATTTGTAGCACTGCTTGAGCAAGTCAGATAACCTTCGAGAACTAGTTTCAAAAAGTT
>CAZXCV010000010.1:30606-49590 GCA_964639215.1 uncultured Staphylococcaceae bacterium | reverse complement strand
AGGAATTATTTGTAGCAAAAAATAAATAGGGATTACTACAGTACGTTAAAGACAAATTTTCAAAAAATGGTTTCCAAAAGATGGCGAGAAGTATTAACAAAGATACCCTCGCGACTGCTGGAAATTTATTTTTTTTATCACCGATTTTGGTAAGTTAATAATTGTTTGATTGCTACCATTGCGTTATTTGATTGGGAAAAGAGCAGGTAAATTCTTAATATTGTTTTCGCATATTCCAGTAATATATTTAAGCAAAATATCGTTCGGTAAAAATATTTCATGTCCATGTTTTTATTGGAAGCATCAATAGAAGTTTTACCTTTCGGTAATAATGGTTTATCCCAACAATATTCATCAGTAATATTAATGCGTTGCAATTACTAAGAGTTTTTAAATAGTGTGTCCAGTAAGTTTAGTATTTAAAATTTGATAATATTATGGAATATCGATAATGCTAAGATACTTTTCTTAAAAATATAGATTGATGTGCGTACTTTTAGATATATGTATTCTAGCTTTATTGTAAAATAGCGATAGGTGAACGAATGCCCTGGCTTATTATTGGAATCATCTTTGGAATCTTATTGCTGATAGAACTATTTATCTGGCTCCTTTTAGAGTTCTCATTTCATCGGAGAAGTAACCAAGATCCCTTTTTAAAATATTTTACTGCTACTGATTTTGCTGATATTAGCGCTGAACCAATTGAATTCTTATCAGGAAAAAATGCTCTGCGCGGTTTTATTTACACCCCTAGAAGAAAAAAACCGTCACGATTAATAATTTTTATGATGGGCATCGGCGCTGGTCATCACGCTTACATGCATGTGATTCGTGAGTTAGCTTTACATGATTACCGTGTCTTGGCATTTGATTATACCGGGGCCGAATTATCGCAAGGAAAATATATTAAAGGATTACCACAAGCCCTACATGATTTAAAGGCATGTCTTACCTATATTAGTGAACGAGATGATTTATCGTCATTACCTCTTGATATTATTGGTCATAGCTGGGGTGGTTATGCGAGTGGCATTGCTCCATTAATTAGTTCAAAGTTTCGGCGTGTTATTTCGATTTCCGGATTTAATAACGTTCCGAGTGTCCTTTCATCTGTACGCCCATACCTAAAAATCTTTGAACTATTTATCGATTTTGCCAATTGGTTGAAATTTGGTAATGAGGGAATTTATGATATTACCTCGGCGATAAAACAAGGACGAGTTCCAATGCTTTTTATCGCAGGACTCCAAGATCAGTTTGTCAAGGCCAAACAATTTGAACGTTTCCAGCTGCTTGCAAAAGATAATCCGAACATTCATTTTTACCTCGAACAAGATAAAAATCACAATCCATATTTAACACGAGAAGCCGAACAATATTTTATTAAAATTCTTAAAGAGAAAAAGAAGTACGACCGGCAACCTTATAGCACGGAGAGCCAACAATTTTATAAAAGCATTGATTATGACTTAATTACAAAAAACGATTCTGATATTTTTAAAGTAATTTTTGATTTTTTAGACAGATAGGAAGTAACGATGATGACAGATATCCAAATGACAATTTTAGGGATGAGCCTCATTGGAATCGCGACAATTGCGGGATCAGCGATGGTTTATTTCTTCAAAGACACATTTTCAGAAAAATTTAATAAAATATTTCTCGGTTTTGCCGCAGGCGTGATGATTGCCGCGAGCATCTGGTCACTCATTATTCCCGCGATTGAATTAAGTAATGACCAAGGTATTCCCGGATGGTTACCGGCTTCGATAGGATTTGCAATTGGTGGACTCGTGCTATTAGCGGTCGATAAATTGGTACCACATTTTCATAGCGAAGGTAAAATCGAAGAAGGATTACCGACAAAGTTATCGACAAGTTCCAAATTGTTTTTGGCGATGACTATTCATAATGTACCCGAAGGACTCGCAGTTGGTTTTGCTTTTGGAGCCGCATTTGTGAGTCAAGCTCCCGGTGTCTTCTTAGGCGCCTTGGGGTTAGCGATTGGAATCGCCTTACAAAATTTTCCTGAGGGTGCTGCTGTTGCCTTACCACTCAAGAAAGAACTGAAAAACACCAATAAAGCATTCGCCCTTGGCGTTTTTAGCGCGATTGTGGAACCCATTTCTGCAGTGATTGGCATCTTTCTAGCAATCTATGGGGCTGGCGCAGGGATGATGCCTTGGCTCTTAGCATTTGCCGCGGGCATGATGATTTATGTGACCGTTGAGGAATTAATACCACAAGCTCATTTAGGTGAGCATAGTGATTTTGGGACATGGGGTCTTATGCTTGGCTTTATCGTGATGATGATTCTCGATGTTGCGCTTGGATGATGAAAAAAAGGCATCGTCGTTTAATCATTGGTTTAGTCATCGTTACGTTATTGCCTGTAACCTTGTTTTTGCTTGATAGCAATAAGTTAGTCGTCACTCGTTATGAAGTAACACGGCCAGATCTTCCACTATCGTTTGATGGTTATAAAATCGTGCAAGTGAGCGATTTTCATAACGAAGCGCTTGATTATGCAAATCAGAATATCATCGAAGCAATTGTTGACGAAAACCCGGATATCATTGTTTTGACTGGTGACTTTATTGATGAATATACAAAAAATCTTGACCGCGTCACCGCATTTTTAATAGGTTTAGCCTCTTATCCGATTCTTTATGAAAATGGCAATCACGATATACGCGCTTCGCAATATCCAGCATTTCTTGATTTATTAGACACGCATGGCGTGATTAATATTAGTGGGGCTCGGCATACAGTCACTCGCTCTGATGACAAGTTAGCATTCATCGGTGTTGAACAAACAGACGTCGAGGGATATTGGGGATTTAAAGCGAGTGAAGCCGTCGTTTTAGAACCTTCGATTGGATCTTTACTAAATACTGATGATGACTTCACAATTTTATCATCTCACCATCCTGATTTTTATAATGAGGCGGCAACTTTAGGGGTTGATTTGATGCTATCCGGACACTTCCATGGTGGTCACATTCGTCTTTTTAACTGGAGTCCAGCCAAACTGCTTGACGAAACCTTCGCGGGTGGTCATTTTAATGTTGGAATGATGGATTTTATAGTGAGTCGCGGAGCTGGAAGCGGCTTCCTCCCAATCCGCATCAATTGTGATGCAGAAATTGTTACCATAACCTTAAAACACGCGAGTTAGGGTGGTATGATGTTACTATGAAAAATAATAAATTCTTCAATAAAAATAACCAAGGAAAATTGCTAGTTGCCGCAGTTGTTTTCATTGGTTCGATTGCGATGACGATTTATCAAATGAATGCTTATGAGTATTCGTTTATTGATGCCCGCACCGAATCATTTGTTAGCGACATCACCGTTCAGGCAAATGGTGATGTTCGATTTCAAGAATCGCGCGTTCGCTATATCAACTACGGAGCGATTGAACAATCGCTTTATTTCACTGCGGATGATGAGGATGTCAGTAATACCGTCCATCGACCAGTTTTCGATACATCCTCATTTTCTAATGCCGTCTATGATTTAAATGGTAACTTGTTGATTGAAGGTGACGGAAGCGCCGCGGTCAATCGTACCATTGGTAGCCAACGCCTTTATCTAAGTTATTCTTGGTTACCGAATGCTGTTAATGAGCTTGGTGATCCCTTCGTTAGTGAAGATAATGAATCTGTCAATTTGCTGCATTATAATTCATCGTTATGGTCAAATGCCCGCTTCGACTATGATTACACGATTAAAGGTGTGGCTCTAAAATATGCAGATACCGCCGAATTTTATTGGACAGTCGCCGCCACTGATTACATGAAAACAAGTAATGTTGAAGTTTCGATTACCTTACCCGGTAATAACTATGAAGTCAGTGACGTGACCGCCTATGCTTTTGGTTCAAACATGGTTAAAGTCAAAGAAGTTGTTAAAAATGAATTAGGCAATGTCATCGTCACATTGACGGCAAAACGCCTATACCCCGAGGAAGCAATCGTTACCCGTATCAATTTTCCAGCTTCGGCATTATCAATCACAAATAATACATATGGTAATCTTGTCGACACCATCACCCATTTGCCTAATGTTAGTCGTTACCAAACCGAAGCGACAATGCCACGAACGATTTATCAAATTGTTGAGATTATTGCCCTCGTTCTTTTCGGGGCATTACTTGCTTATACGTTTGTAAAAGTTCGCGCAATTTATCTAACATATGATAAGGAACGATCTTCGGATTTTTACGGAGAATATTATCGCGAACTCCCTGGTGAGTATGGTCCGGCCATCATGGGCTATTTATATCGTTTTAAAGAGATTACTAAAGATGATGTCAGTGCCACATTGATGGATTTAATCAGGCGAGGTTATGTCGCGATTGACGCTACTGGTCAATCATTAACTGATAAGAATGCCAACTATACATTGATTTATCGTCGTGACCGAAATCAAGACGACCTTAAAGCATATGAAAAACAGTTATTGACATGGTTTTTTGATGTTGTCGCTAACGGAGATACATTAACACTGAAGCAACTCGAGGATTATAGTAAAACCGAAGCCAGAGCAATTAAATATATGAGCGCCAATAAAGAGTTTAACCGTCTCGCTCAAACCGAAGGTCAAGAGCAAGAGTTCTTCGATGATGTGTCTGAAGCCAAGAAAAAAGGCGCACCGATTTCAAGTTTATTGTTGGTGGTGGGTATCATTATGGTCATTCTGCGCATGCTAGCGTATGGAACATATACGATGATCCTTGGTGGCGCCCTCATTGCCATCAGTATTGTCATTGGCGCTTATGCCTCAGCAATTGAACGACGCTCGATTACCGGGCATGAAGATTATGTTCGTTGGGTAGCATTTGAAAAATTCTTACGAGAGTTTTCAAACATTAAAGATTATTCAATGCCAGGCATTATCGTTTGGGAACACTACATGGTGTATGCTGTTGCCTTTGGCATCGCTGATCTAGTCGAAAAACAACTGCGCTATAAGTACAAACAATTACACCAAGAACAAGAGTTAAATCAATCATCATTCTTCCGATACCCAGGGCTCCATTATTATTATTGGTACGGAATTAATCGCTCATTCATGCGTGCGCAGCAAACAATTCAAGTTGCCCAACAACAACGAAACTCAGCCCGCGGTGGTGGTCGCTTTGGTGGTGGCGGCGGAGGCCACTTCGGTGGCGGTGGTTCTGGCGTTCGCTTACGATAATATTCTAAAAATGATGAAAATATCATTTTAATAATGATAATATTATGAAGTAACCTAAAGGAGATTTAGCTATGAGAACATTTGTCAGTCTCGGAGGATGGATCACCATCATTGTTGTTGTCGTCATTATTGCCGTGCTCGCGGTGTGGATTATCGGCACGTACAATAAACTTGTCGTCGGCCGTAATAAGGTCAAAAATTCGTGGGCGCAAATCGAAGTGCAATTAAAACGTCGCTTTGACATGATTCCAAATATCATGGAAACCGTTAAGGGTTTCGCAGCTCAAGAAAAAGATATCTTCATGGAATTCGCCAAAGCGCGCAAAATGTTCGCAGAAGGCGCTTCATCAGGTAATGTTCAAGAAATGGCGCAAGCAAATAATTTACTGAGCCGTTCGATTGCCGTTGTTGTGGAACAATATCCACAACTTAAATCCGACCAAAGTTTCCTCAAAATGCAAGAAACATTACAAGATACGGAAAACAAAATCGCCTTCTCACGTCAATTTTATAATGATGTCGTTTTAAGCTTTAATAACATCCGTGAAGTATTCCCATCCAACATCGTCGCTGGAATGTTCAAGTTTAAAGAAGCCCAATTATTTAAACTAGATGATGAAGAAGAACGGAATGCCCCAAAAGTTAAGTTCTAAAGAGTCCAAACACTTAATTAGCCCTGCAAATCGTGGGGCTTTTTCTTTATAGAGTGAGAATATGGTATAATTTGTCGCATGAATAAACGACTATTTAAAGATGAGACAAGTGCTCTTGGCAAACTTGAAACTTTAATAAGACAGCTTTGGGAAAAAGCATTCTTCCGCTTTATCATTGTCGGTGGTTTTAATACTGTTTTAGGCATTATCGTGACATCGGCATTACGGTTAATGTTTGACTATCTCATCGGTTACAATCCGAAATGGGATTTTATATTGCTTTGGTTTTTGAAACTTCAAATTGATTTGCCGGGGCTCATCATGTTTGTGGCCTTGTTACCTGTGGCCTATACAACCCAAGCGATTTATGCTTTTCGCGCAAAATGGAGTATTAAACGTTTGGCAATCTATCCTTTGTCATCCATTCCAAACTTTATTTTGCAACAAGGATTCATCTATTTATTTGAAATAGTGCTTGGCGTTAATCCTTATATCAGCTACACACTAGCAGGAATTTTACCGATTCCAATCATGTTTTTTATCATTCGCTTTTTGGTGAAGCCAAAACAAAAAGCGGGGCACGATGACCCGCTTAAAGACCTTGATAGTAACAACGATTAATTAATCAGTAATACCAGCAATTTGAGTTTCATACGTTTCGATTTGTTCTTCGACTTTTAGTTCGGCAAATTGATTCATATATAACTTGTAGTAAAGGCCATGCGCTTTAATCAGTTCAACATGAGAACCGTCTTCAATAATCCGACCATTATCCATCACTAGGATGCGATCACTATCAACAACGGTTGACAATCGATGGGCAATAATGATGGAAGTGCGACCAAAGAGAACGTCCTTAATCGCTTTTTGGATGACAACCTCGGTTTCCGTGTCGATCGAACTTGTGGCTTCATCAAGAATCATAATTGATGGGTTGCGCACAATCGCTCGTGCGAAAGAGATTAATTGTTTTTGTCCGACGGATAGTTCCGCACCACCATCAATGAGTTCCGTTTCATAGCCTTTTGGCAGTGACATAATAAAATCGTGGACATCAACAAGTTTCGCCGCTCGAATAATTTCTTTATCAGTCGCATCGAGTTTGCCATAGGCAATGTTTTTCCGAATTGTTCCTGAAAAGATGAAAGGTGTTTGTTGAACATAACCGATGTTACTACGTAACCAGGCGACAGAGCGATCACGGTAATCGACGCCATCAATTAGTAACTGCCCATTCGTCGGTTCATAAAAGCGACACAGAAGGTTAACGGTAGTTGATTTCCCCGAACCAGTTTCACCAACAATAGCAACGCTTTGACCCGCTTTAATTTTCAGATTCATGTCATGAATGATTTCGATGCCTTTAAGATAAGAAAAATCAACATGCTTAAATTCAATCTCACCATGAATTGGTTCAAAGTTCTGACGTTTTTGATCAAAGAGCGTGCCATATTTTTGAACGATCTCCGGACGATCGATAATTTCTGGTTTCGTCTCAATCAGCGAGACAATCTTTTCAACTGAAGATTGCGTTGCGACAATATCGCCAAACAATTCCGCGAATTCTTGCAGTGGATTGAAGATTGAACGAACGAAGCCAACGTATAGGGCGAATGTTGCGACATTAATTGCGTCGTTTTGTTCCATGAAACGACTGCCGAAGAAAATAACGATGGCCGTCGTTAATGCCATTACAAAAATGACACTTGGATTGAAGAATGCTTGGAACTTCATGCGTTTGAATGTTTTGTTGCGAATATCAGTTACAATTTCATCAGCTTCTTTTTGAACGGTATTTTCAATCGCTAATGTTTTGATTGTCTTCGCTCCGGCAATCGATTCAGCCAACCAAGCGACATAACCACTAAAAGCATTGCGAGCAATACGACTGAGTTTAAGCAAAACGACTTCAAAGTAAGGGGCAATAATCATGATAAGCGGCGTGGCGGCTAAAAGAATTAAGGCCATCTGCCAGGACACGATAAACATTGTAATCAGCGTCAATGTCAAATCAAACACTAACCAAACCACGCGAATAATACCCCAGGAAATCATGTCTGAAATCTTAGAAGTGTCACTTTGAAGCCGGGCGATGAGCCATCCAGCTGAAGTTCTATCAAAATAAGAAAATGATAGTTCTTGGACGCGTCTAAAAGCATCTTGACGCATTGCGACATAAATGCTCATCTCGAGATAGTTAGTGACGAAAAAAGTCACGAAGATGCTTAATGAACGGATGAGAATGCCAATTAAGAGAATGAGGCCATAACCCCAAAAGCCAATCGTAAATCGGATTCCAAAAATGAATGACACATCGATAAGCACCTGGTCATAAGGTAGTGATGAAGTCGTGGAAATCGCATCAATCGCCGCTTTGTTGAGCAAGGGAACAAAACTCGCATCATGAAAACTCGTCAGGAGCATGAAAATAGCGATTACAACTAAAAAGTACCACCGTCTCAGAGCATAGACGACGATTTTTCCCCACACACCAAAGTGAACCTTGGTTTTTATTGTTTCTTCTTCAAATGCAAAACTAGCCATAATTACACCATGCGTGTCTGGATATCGTATATCCGACGATAAAGACCATCAATTTGTAATAGTTCGTCATGCGTGCCGATTTGCGCAATTGTCCCATTTTCTAAAATGACGATGCGATCAGCATCCTTAGCCGTGGCAACTCGGTGTGTGATAATCAGCGTCGTTGTATCAGATTGGCGACAACGTAAAGCTTGACGAATATGAATATCGGTTTCGGTATCGACGGCGCTTAAACTATCATCAAAGACGAGAATCGGTGCTTTGTTGATAATCGTACGCGCAATTGCGAGTCGTTGTTTTTGCCCACCCGATAAAGTTACGCCTTTTTCACCGACTTTCGTATCATAGCCATCTTTAAACGATAAAATATTTTGATGGATATCAGCGATTTGTGCGGCGCGGTATATATCTTCAACCGTTGCCTTGCGATTAGCAATCTTTAAATTATTGATGATTGTTTTTGAAAATAGGAATGGTTCTTGAAGCACTGTGGCGATTTCGCGGCGAATATGTTCTTTGGCAATGTCTTTTAGTTCAATGCCATCGATTTTGATCGAACCAGATGTGTAATCATAAAGTCGCGTTAAGAGATGGCTTAGTGTTGATTTTCCACTTCCAGTTTTCCCCATAATGGCAATCGTCTCACCCGCTTTGATTGATAGATTGATATTTTTTAAAATCGTTTCGTCACCATCATCATATTGAAATGACATCGCCTTGATATCAATCGTTCCCTTAATGTCGGGACGTAAACCAGTTTCGATATCTTCGAGTGGCTGATGTAAAATCACGTTAATTCGATCCATAGCGGCGACGGCACGCGCTAAATTTGATAATGTCATGGCGACATCACGAACTGGCCAAACGACCATACTCACAAACGAAAATGCAACTACCAGCGTTCCTACTGAGATTTCGTTTGATAATGCTAAATATAATCCGAATAAAGTTGTTAACACAATTTGTCCGAATACAAAAATATCACTACTAGCAAAAAAGAAACTTGATAACTTGCGCCACTTGATAAATTTATGGCGATAATCTTTGAGATGATTATCAAAATCATCGATTTCATACTTTTCATTATTATAGGCTTTGACAAGTCGAATGCCTGCGAGTGTTTCTTCGATTTTAGCACTGACGAGACCATCGCTATCTTCGGTCGCACGATATAGTTTTCGGACACGTTTTATTAATAAAAATGAGTAAATAAACATGATTGGTAAAACGATAATCGTGATGATGGCGATTTTCCATGATAACGTCCATAGGATAAAAAATGATTCAAGGACAATGACGATCGTATATGAAACGCCAAAGAGTTGCCGTGTAACAAATGAACGAACGGTTTCTTCATCACGGGTACAAGTTTGAATATAATCGCCACTTTTAGCTTTCTTAAGTGCGGGATAAGGCAAACGTTCAATATGATAAAAGAGTTTTAATTGCATCTCTCGCCCGATATTAGATTCAACTAACCCACGGTAATATATTCGTGCCCAAAAGAGTAATGCTCGTGATGTTCCAAGCCCGAGTACAATGACTGAAAACACCCACATGTTGTTTCGTAAAAATGGTTGACCACCAAAGATATGTGTCAGAAAACTATCGATTGGACCGAGTGAGGGGTCACCAACAATCGTGTCAATCAGTATTTTGGTCATGAATGTCGATAAGAGCATAATCGTCACAGCAAAAAATTGCAAAATAAAAGAAAAAAGATAGGCAAGGCGATGCCCCTCTGTAATATCCCACATTATTCGTAAATACTTTTTCATCTTCAATCACTCAAAACATGCTTATCCATTATACTACTTTAATGGATAATATATAGATGGAATCACATTAATTTCCAACTTGTGTTAAATAATATTTGGCACTTATCATAAATTTTATGTCGTTCCATTATGGTATAATACATAAAGTAATTTAAGTGTATGAAAGACAATAAAGACCCATTAACCATCGAAATAAATAGCGGACGTGAAGGAGAAGTTCACGGTCGCCATCGCCCCAAGAAAGTTCATCGGAAATATTTGATAAATATTACCATCGTTCTTTTAATTACAGGTGGCGTCTTATATTTCAATTTACGCGATAATCTCAGCGCTGTTGTCGACGCGATGGTCAATGTAGATGTTCGTTACATCGCTGTTGCCATGGCGCTAGTGCTTGGAGTATTTTTGCTTGAAGGGCTGATCTTGTTTATTCTCGCGCGATTATATACAACCAGGTTTTCTGTTGGAAAAGGTGTTGCTAACGCTTTAATTGGAATTTTTTATAACAATGTAACACCGGGTCATAGCGGTGGTCAGTTTGCCCAAGCATATACATTTAAAAAGCAAGGTTTGGAAATTTCGAGCGCGGCTTCGATTCTTGTCATGCATTTTCTTTTAAACCAAATGGCGCTTGTGACCTGGGGCATTTTAGCAGTTATTTTTAAATTAAAAGATTTTATCGGAATTATTCAACCAATCACATTATTCGGGATAGACTTCCCAACCATTTCGCTGGCTATCTTTGGGTTCAGTCTCAATTTTATGGTGATAATTGGCATTTTTTTCTTAGCCTACTCAAAATTTATTCATAATGTTGTGATTGATGGGATTGTCAGTCTTCTCGGAAAAATGCGGATTATCAAACATCCTGAAGTTGTCAAAAATAATCTTCATGCTCAAATCGAAAACTTTCGGGTTGAGTTACGGCGATTGCAATCAAATATTCGCGTCACCGTCTTCCTTTATGTGTTATTCATGTTCCGCTACTTTGTATTGTATTCGCTCCCAGTTGTCATTGCCATGTCCCTACCAACGATTACGATTAGTGGAACGATATGGGATGGTGTCTTTATGACAAGTTATTTGTATGTGATTACGAATTTGGCGCCACTACCAGGTTCAGCCGGTATCAGCGAACTGTTTTTCTCGCACTTATTCCAATCGCTCTTTGGATCTTATGCCGCGACGTTGGCGCCTCAGCTTATTTGGCGATCGACAACATTCTATTTAACGCTAATCGTCAGTGGTTTTGCCTCGGCATTTTATCGTTCCGCGCCGCAAGAGGACAATTTCCAGAGCGACCGAAGAACCTTCGTCGAACTCCAACGATCAACTTATGCGATTCGTAAACTTTCCAGCGATACGATGTGGGAAACATCGCAGTTATCTCGTAAAGATATGGAGATTAAGATTAAGGCAGTAACCGGCGACTTCCTCGGTATTAAAGCTCGAAGGAAAAAGCGCGAACTCGAAAAAAGTAAGAGTAATGAAACAACGAGAATATCTGCCGAACGGCAACTAAAAGAAAAACTAACGCTCGATACAGATGAATTCTTGATTGATCCCCACGATCCAACGAAAGATTAATCATGAATATCGCCCTTTTCTCGGATACTTATCCACCGCAGATCAATGGTGTCGCTATCTCGACCCAAAACCTTTTTAATATTTTAAGAAAAAATGGTCATGCGGCTTATGTCGTCACGACAAACGCGCAGACAAACCACCTGGAATATAAAGATAATGTTTTATACATTCCTGGATTAGAACTCAAGAAACTTTATGGTTATCGTTTGGCGAGTTTTTATAATTCTCGAGCGATGAAGATCATTCAATCATGGCATCTTGATATCGTTCATATTCAAACAGAAGTCGGGATCGGCATTTTTGGGAAAATCGTTGCTAGTCGAGAAAATCTTCCCACCGTGAATACGTATCATACAATGTACGAAGACTATACCCACTATGCCGGCAAAGGCGAACACTTTGATCGATTTGCTAAAAGCGTTATGCGCGTATTTTCAAAGTATGTCGCGTATCAATGCACTGAATTTATTTCACCATCTGAAAAGACAAAAGACGTCTTTCGTCAATACGGAACCGATCGTTACATTAACATCGTGCCCACTGGTATTGATTTTTCTAAATTTCAAGATGATCGCATTCAACAAAATGAACTTGAGGCATTCAAACAAACGCATGACCTAAATGACAAATTTATCATTTTGTCACTCGGTCGATTAGCTGAGGAAAAAAGCGTTGACGTTCTCATCAGAGGATACGCAAAGTATCTTAAAAAACAACGTGGTCCCTCAAAATTCATCATTGTTGGGGATGGTCCATCGCGCACCGGGCTAATGGATTTAGCAAAGCAACTTGAAGTTACCGAGCATATTTTATTTCTTGGAGCTGTACCGACCTACACCGTGCCCTTTTATTATCATCTCGCAGATGTATTTGCTTCTGCCTCAATTACAGAAACACAAGGCTTGACATTTATGGAAGCGATGGCCAGTCATCGCCTCGTCCTTGCAAGATATGACGAAAATCTCCGAAATACGATCATCGATAATGTGACGGGGTTCTTTTTTAATGATGATGATGATTTTGTTGAGAAGTTAGCGCGTCTAGAAAATCTACCACCTATTAATAAAGAAAAGGTCATTGAGTCTGCATTAAAGGCGGTCGATGTCTATTCGATTGATCGATTCTATGATCATATTATGGAAGTGTATTATCGTGCCATTAGAAAATACTGGTAAAACGATTACCAAGATTCAACCACTAAAAAAATCGGTTCGCGTTTATATTGGAAAAGCGATGTTTGCCTTGACACATCAACGCTACACTGATTTCTTTTTATATCCAGGAAAAGTTATTACACCACTTGAATATAGCCAGATTGAAGAAGCGGCTTCGTTGACACAACTCGAGACATATGCCCTTCGCTTATTAGGACGAGGTCCTTATACCAGTGGCACATTAAAAAATAAATTGTATGCGAAGGGTGCGAAGCGTTGGATGGTTGAAGCGATTTTAAAACAACTCGAGCAATACCAGCTTCTAAATGATGAGCAATATATCGTCGATCGCTTTGATTACGGCAAGATGCAGTTACATGGCTATGACCGCATTATCAATGATTTACTCGAAAAAGGGATTGACGCTAAATTGCTTGAAAAACATGAATATCACGAAGGCGAGGAAATTGATAAAGCTGAGCCACTTTGGGAACGTCTTGCTCCGAAGTTAGCTACTCGTTCGCAGCGAGCCGCGATTGATTATTGCTATGATTGGTACATGCGGCATGGTTACCGCACTCATGTAATTAGGCAGATAATCGATAAAAAATATATCGTCGATCAGGACCAACAAGCAAAAAACATTAAAATAGATTATGAAACTGCAATCCGAAAATATCAAAGCAGATATAAAGGAAAGAAGTTACAAGACCGTCTTTTTCAATATTTAGCGCAAAAAGGTTATAATTATGCACAGATTAAGCACGTTATCGGAGGAATAGATGATGCCATGGATTAAAGATGTCAGTGAAGGTCAACGAATTATTGGTCAATATTTAATTACCAACGCGACGAAGGGTGTTACCAACAACAATACGAGTTATCTCACGATTAGTGTTCAGGATAAAACGGGATCACTTGATGGTAAAGTCTGGGAACTTTTTCCTGAAGATAATGATCTTTACGTACCGGGAAATATTATTGAATTAGAAGCTGATGTTTTGAACTACCGTGGCAGTTTACAACTCAAAATTAAGACAGCTAAGCTCGTCACCGCTCCAATCGATTATGCGCGTTTTATGATGTCGGCACCGCTACCGCTATCGGATATGGAAAAAGAGTTGAATCGAATTATCAATACACTTGAAGATGGGCAAATCAAATTACTTGTGACAACACTGATTAAAAATCATTATGAGTCGTTTATCACTTATCCGGCTGCTGTCCGTAATCACCACGAATACGCTAGTGGATTACTGTATCATACGTTGTCGATGGTTAAACTTGGCGAAGTTATTGCACCTCATTATCCCTCGATTAACCGCGACTTGCTCATCGCCGGGATTCTCGTTCATGATTTAGGAAAAACAATTGAATTATCTGGTCCGATTATTCCAAAATACACAGCGACAGGTAAATTGATTGGGCATATTACCTTGATGAGTACTGAAATAATAAAAGTATCAGAAACGCTTGGTATTAGTGAAGAAATCGCGACACTGATCACTCATATGGTTATTTCGCACCACGGTAAACAAGAATTTGGCTCACCGGTAATTCCGATGACGCGCGAAGCCTTACTTTTAAGCATGATTGATGATATGGATGCCAAACTTGTGATGGCTGATAAAGCGCTTGAAGCAGTTGAGCCAGGCGAATTCTCGGGGCGTGTTTATGCCCTCGATGATCGAAGTTTGTACCAAAGCAAATATAAAAAATAAACGGATGTCGGTTTTTCTGCTTATTTGATCCCCTTCGATATTTTCGAAGCGAGTACAGGTAAATTTAACTCATTGATGTGAGTATTTTCATACATCTCAATCCTTAAATTGTCATAGACGTCGTAGCGTGGAATCACGTGGACATGAAAGTGGATAATGGATTGGCCTGCTGCTTTATAATTATTCGTTAATATGTTGACACCAGCAGCTCCAAGCTGTTTGATTTGGGCTTGACCAATCCGTTGGGCAATGTTCATGACGCGATGCATCGTCGCTTTTGGTGTTGCTAAGAAATTATCATGGTGGTTTTTGCTGACTACCAGCGTATGACCAACTGTCGTTTGTGAAATATCTAAAAATGCGAGGACATGATCATCTTCGTATACTTTGGTAGCGGGAATGATTCCATTAACGATTTTGCAAAACAAACAATCTTTCATAATATTTACCTCGTTTTTATTATATAAAAAAAAGGAGGGGTTAACCTCCTTTAGTTTGTAAGACCGTTATTTATCGTCTTCGTTATCGTAGACATCGGGATAGGTCGATTTGAAGTATTCCCAGATATCTTGATCGTGGAATACAATGCTATATTCCTTTAAGAAATGGTTATATGCTGTGGTCTTATTGGCATCGCGGGCTCCAAGAATTTTAGCGACGTCGCTAGCAATGGCCGCGCGGGTTCCCGCTCCTTTGATTGCGTCATAGTTGGTGGTCGATGTCTCAGACTTATTGAGTTTCGTCGTATTGACAGCGTCTTCAATTTGAATGATGAAGTAAGTTGAACTACTAGCATCATATAAGAGGAAGTCGCGATTTTTTAGCCGATCACCAATTTGTTGGCTGTTTTGAGGAATGAGGTAGTATTTGCCATGAATCTTCCGGACATAACTCGAAATTTGATTACTGGCACCAGTGAAGGAAGCATCGAATTCATCAACGATGCGATCGACACCATTAGCGACGCCAATGTTGAAGAGGCGATTACGAATTTCGGTTGGGAGTGATTCAAGACCACCGTTTTTGATAAACCAACCATCGGTCGTGAAGTCTTGTTTACGGAGTGCATTTTCTTTTAAGGTTTTACCTTCAGTTGGGGTATAAGCGCCATTACCGGTAAAATCATTTTCAATCGTTGTATCCGTTAATTGGGCATCGACGGTGATTTTGGCATATTGGGCATCAATATCACCTTTTAATGTTTTGGTAACATCGAGGCCAGCGGCCGTTAATAATGTTAGCTCAGCACCTGCGGGGGCTAAGTCAATCCCACGCCATGCGCGGGCTAAGATTTCAAGATCAGCAATGCCGGTTGGGGTCGCTGTCAAGATGTAACGGTCAATAAAGGTATCCATCAAGTATTTTGCAGCTTCAGGATGGTTGCTGTTTGTTCTGATGGCAATGTAGTTGACTTTGCGAGCATAGGAACGTCCAATCGTCGCATAATCTTGATCGAGCACATATTGTTCAATCAGTTTGTCGCGATAAATTTGGGGAACGATTTCGCCTTGGATGTATTCATCATAGTATTCCAGATGAATCGCATTCGCTAAGGCAGCGCCACTAGCAATGTCAGCTTTAGAAACGGGGAGGAAAACATAATTGCTGATGTAACCCTTGTTTGCATCATAGGCGACTGGATACAGTTCCTTCTTGATAGAGTCTGCAAAACGTTCTTCAGAGAATTTGCTACGCGTTTCATAGGCACCGCTCGTGATTTTGGTATACATCTTTTCGTTGATGCGCTCTTGCACATCAGCGACAAATGTCACTTTATCAGAATCAGTCGATGCTAAATTATCGGCGTATTTACCAAAGATATCTTCGGCGATGAGATTAATCACGTCATCCTTGGCCTTGGTATTCAATGAACCACTATCACGTAAGGCGTCATAGACGACCGAGGCGATGTTCTTCTCGATGTCAGTGACCAGATTTGATAATAAAGGTTGTTCGTAATCGGTAGGTTGTGCAATGATGTCACAGCCAGCTAAGAGGAGGGCGCCAGTGACCGCTACGATATATTTGATTTTCTTACTTGACATAGCAGACTCCTTTCACCCCAGTGTTTATATCAATTGCTTGATATTCGGGGGCGGTATCCGAGGTGGCAAATTTTTCTGCGCACACTTCGGGCACTAATCGTTGCCGCTGCCAATCTTGATATTCAAGATAGCGAATATAGGTTCGCCAGTTCTCGTCGTAATTTAATTCTTCAGAGAAGGCATTGCTTGCCCGAGTTACATCGATGTAGTTAAGAATCGCGGCTTCTAATTCATTATCCACAAACGTGACGGCTTGGGCGGCGCTCAGCTTTTCAAATATGCGCGCTTGTAACATTGTGTCAAATTGTTTGATTTCATTAGTAATTGTCTCAGAGCGCTCTTTATAAATTTTGGTCGTCGTTTTCATGAAATTGACGTAAGTGATTAATTCGTTGTTACTGCCATCTTTCGGGAAAGTTGATGTTCCGGGAATTTCGGTCGTGTAATAATCTTCAAGCGTGATGCTGTTGGCATTTTCGATTAAAGCGGAGCGTTCAACAACGATAAAATGAATGCCTTGGTAACCAGAATCACCAGAACCGGTGCCGGCGCGAACGGCTAAGATAACTTTTCCATCTTCATCGACTAAGGCTTTTTTGCCACCGAGTTCGGTCACGGCTTGGAAACCTGTTAAAGCTTCGTAGCCAGCATCGGCATCACCATTGACCTTCGTCGGGGTAATGATGCTGACATTGTGTTTATTAAAGAATTTATTGAAATAGACGTTACGTGGGAAATATTTGCTATCCCCTTCGTTGACACGATCGCCACTAGCGTCTTTAGTAACGCTCGCGAATGTTTCAATCTTTAAAGCGGCTTCATAAGGAATTTCGCCTAATCCAAGAGTGGTTAAGTATGCCGATACATCAGTTGGAACTGATAATTTTGCAGCATTAGCGACAGCTTCTGGATGTTGATTGTATAAGGCGTCATAGGCATAGACGCCGAGTTTGAATTCATTGACGAAACCAGTGGATTTACTCATGATACCGAGATCGCCAAAGTTAGCGGCCGAGCCACTATCTTCACTCGCTTCACGGGCGACATCACCGAATGTTTCATTATTTTGCCGAATGGCTAAACGTTTAATGACTGAGGTGATATTTCTTGCTTCTTGCTCGGAGATATTACCGTTGTATAATTCGGTACTCGCATCGGAAACTTTCACAAGAATGTGTTTGACATGGTAAGGTAATTTGCTATCGAGGTAACCCGTATAATCGTTTGAGCCTGATAACATCTCATCCTTATTGTCATCGTAGAAGTTTTCTTGGACTTTTTCCTTCATTAATTCATAAGCGAATTTGTCCTTGAGTTCGTCGAGCTCTTCAACGTTATAACTTCCGAGTAATTTTTCGAGTTCATCTTTGTATTTCGATTTGTTGGTATCAGCGTTACTCTTGGCCGTTTCCTTGACCCCATCAACACGGTTTTCGGCTTTTTGGTTAATCTCCGCTAACTGACCGGCGTTGTCCGGTTGATTCATTTCGTTGCGAATGATGACTTCGACGACCGCTTCATAAAAGCGTGCGACGCCAGTGGCGTTGCCTTTATAATCTTGGAAAAGATCATCGGCCGTGTACTTAATTTCCGTTCCGTTGGGGCTCGTTATTGTCATGACATAACCTTCATCACTTTCCTTGAGTGGTTCACCACATGACGCTAGCGTCATTAATGAGACCATCGATAAAAGCGCGAATGTTATTTTGCCCTTATTCATATGGTATAAATGCCCTCCTTCTATAAATACAGCACAACTATTGTATTATTTTAATAATACTAATTCAACAATTAATTTCGATAAATGCAAGTGCAAAATCGTTGTTAATTAACCAAATGGTCGTCCTCATTAATAAAACCCATCATATTATTTCGTTTTGGGAGTGGCTAGTGTTAGAATATTGACGATTTATAGGAGAGAATATCGTGGCTAAATTAGTGATTAAAGATTTATGGGTTCAAGTTGATGGGCAAGATATCCTCAAGGGAGTCGATTTAACTATATCCGACCATGAAACGCTCGCCTTGCTTGGTCCTAATGGTCATGGAAAATCAACGCTATTAGCAGCAATCATGGGTCATCCCAAATATCTTGTTACCAAAGGCTCAATGCAATTAGATGGTAAGGATTTACTCGCGATGTCACCAGATGAACGAGCGCGAGCCGGACTGTTTTTAGGCATGCAAAATCCGAGTGAGGTACCGGGTGTCGTTAACTCCGATTTCTTGAAAGCGGCGATGAATACCAGACGCGAAAAACCACTGGCGATGTTCCAATTTTATCAAGCACTTGATAC
>CAZXCV010000010.1:0-30596 GCA_964639215.1 uncultured Staphylococcaceae bacterium | reverse complement strand
AATGAAAATCCCGCTTGAATTGGCACATCGACCTTTGAATGAAGGTTTCTCGGGTGGCGAGAAAAAGCGCAATGAGATTTTACAATTATTGCTGCTAGAACCAGCGATTGCATTACTAGATGAGATTGATTCTGGACTCGATATCGATGCTTTAGGCATGGTTGGTGACGTCATCAACAGTTTGCAACAAAAAGGAGTGGGATTTCTCGTAATTTCCCATTACGCGCGCCTTTATGATTTAGTAACGCCACAACGCGTGGCCGTGATGATTGATGGGCGCATCGTTGTGACAGGTGGCTCAGAAATAATTTTGAAGATTGATCAAACAGGCTACGATTGGATTCGTCGTGAATTGGGTATCAGCATTGAAAAGGTCACACCGACGATGAATACATCGTCAATTGGAATTTGTGCCACGAGAGAAAAAACACGGTAATGAGACGCTATCTATTAAATAAACGATTGACGAATAACCATGGTGAAATTACAATTGACCATCAGTTTTGTCATCTAAATTTATCGACGATGACCGAAAGTTCATCTAGTGTTACGATTTCGGCATCTTCCGATTTACTCGTTACATGTGGACCAGCACCAAAGCCGCTATATTTATTATTAAATAAAGGCGTGCGTGTTAAATTACAAATAATAGCACCGACTGAGACCATTGATTGGTTACTAAATATCGCCCTCGATGAAAGCTCATGCTTAGATGTAACGATGGCCGATTTTGGTTCGTATAGTGGGACGATAACCGTCAATGGCGAACTTTATGGGCTGCACAGTCACCTTAAGTGGCACCTTGCGTGTCTTGCTAGAAGCAATGAAAATAAGAAATATATCGTTAATTTCAATCATAAAGCCGAAGATACTCAGGCAATTATGACAAATTTTGGCGTGCTTGAAGATGCGGCGAAACTCACATTTACTGGCACGGGACACATATTTCGTGGGGCAATTCAATCGCAAACACATCAGCATGCGCGCATCATGGTATTTGATGAAATGTGTCGTGGGCAAGCTGATCCGATTTTAGCGATTGACGAAAATGATGTTGGGGCAAGCCATGCAGCGACGGTTGGAAAGATTAATGAAGACCATCTATTTTATTTAAAATCACGCGGGCTAACAGAAGTGGCTGCTCGCAAATTAATTACATATGGATATTTAAAACCAGCGATTGCTTCTTTTAATGATCTAAAAGCACAACAGCATTTAAAAGCATTGCTTGAGGCAAGGATCTAATTATGAATATTCAAGAAATACGCACACAATTCCCAATGCTCGAAAATAAAAAAATGCAGGGACACCCACTCATCTATTTTGATAATGCTGCGACAACGTTTAAGCCGCGTCGCGTCATTGAGGCGATGGATGAATATTATTATAATTACACAGCCAATACTGGACGTGGTGATTATGACCTTGAGCATGTCACCGATGAGAAATTTACTGAAGCACGTCAAACAATAGCTAAATTCATTAATGCTGATGAACGTGAAGTCATCTTTACATCTGGAGCATCGATGTCAATCAATCTAATTGCTTATGGTTATGGTAAAAAATTCTTAACAAAAGATGATGAAATCTTGATTACACAAGCTGAACACGCAAGTAACGTCTTACCATGGTTTAAAGTCCGTGAAGAAGTTGGCTGCGCAGTTAATTTTATCCCGCTTGATCATCAAGGGCGTTTGACCCCAGAAAATCTTGCTAAAGTCATTTCCCAAAAAACTAAAATCGTCGCGGTCGCTCATGTGACAAATGTGATGGGATATCATTTGAACATCATAGAATTATCACGTATTGCCCATCAATTTGGAGCAATCATCATCGTAGATGGTGCTCAAAGCGTGCCTCATTTACCAACTGATGTGAAAGCTTGGGATATTGATTTTCTCTCATTTTCAGGTCATAAAATGTGCGGTCCGACCGGCATTGGTGTCGTTTATGGAAAGTATCAATTGCTCGAGAAAACCGACCCATTTTTAACTGGGGGCGGAATGTCGACGGGTTTCGATATGTGCGGTGATGCTTCCTTTATGAAACCACCGCATAAATTTGAGGCAGGTACACAAAATATCGCCGGTGCGATTGGAATGGCTGAGGCGGCTCGTTTTTTACAAGAAATTGGGCTAAAAAATATTGCTAGTTATGAGTACGAGCTCCGGCAATACACGATTATGAAAATGAAACAATTGCCGAACATTGAGATTTATAACGAGTTCGCGGAAGCCGGAATTATTACCTTTAATATTAAAAACGTCTTTGCTCAAGACGCGGCTACACATTTAAATTCCAAGGGTATTTGCGTCCGATCGGGACAGCACTGCGCCAAAATACTCATCGATTACCTTGGAGTCGTCTCGACACTCCGATTCAGTTTGTATTTATATAATACAAAAGAAGAGATTGATACATTTATCGAAGCCTTAAAAACGGGAGGTGACTTTCTCGATGCCTTTTTTGCTTGATGTTAACATGATGCGTCAAACCATCATGGATCATTATGAACATCCTAGAAATAAACGGACGCCAACAAGTCCTGACTATTTAAAAATACATATGGATTCAGTTTCTTGTGTCGATAATATCCATGTTTATCTTTTAATTGAAAATGAAGTAATTAAGGACGCTGCCTTCGATGGGGTTGCCTGTGCCATCTCAACGGCTTCAACCTCGATTATGACGGAATTATTAATTGGAAAAACACGAACTGTGGCGCTTGACATCATCGCCAATTATTTAGCAATGATACATGAACGTCCATATGATGCCACCATGCTTGGTGAAGCAATTGTATTCATGAATACGCACAAACAAGCTGCAAGGATTAAATGCGCAACCATCGGTTTTAAAGGTGCTGAAACACTATTAAGTGAGAAACATTAACGAATGAACGAAGATAAATTACCACAAGAATATAAATATGGGTTTAAAGACGTCGACACTTCAATTTTAAAAACCCATCAAGGTTTAAGTGAAGAGGTTGTCCGAGCAATTTCGAAACACAAAGGTGAACCAGATTGGATGCTCGCTTTCAGATTGAAAGCACTTCAAACTTTTTTGAATAAACCTATGCCATCATTCGGGCCAGATTTATCATTTCTAGAATTCGATAGTTACACGTATTTTACACGTCCATCTGATGGTGAGAAAACATCATGGGAAGATGTGCCTCAAACGATTAAAACGACATTTAACAAACTTGGAATTCCCGAAGCCGAACAAAAATATCTAGCAGGAGTGACGGCGCAGTATGAATCAGAAGCCGTCTACCACAATATGCTCCAAGAAGTTGAGGATAAGGGCGTGATTTTCTTGTCAACGGATATGGCGCTAAAATTACACCCTGACATTGTCAGAAAATACATGAATACGGTCGTACCGTATACCGATAACAAATTTGCGGCACTCAATAGTGCTGTCTGGTCTGGTGGTTCCTTCATCTATGTTCCAAAAGGCGTCACTTTAGACAAACCCCTTCAGTCATATTTTCGAATTAACAACGAGAAAAGCGGGCAATTTGAACGAACATTGATTATCGTCGATGAAGGCGCGAGTGTTAACTATGTTGAAGGTTGCACGGCACCAATTTATGACAAAGATTCACTTCATGCGGCTGTTGTTGAAATTATTGTCCATAAAGGCGGAAAATGCCGATATTCGACAATCCAAAATTGGTCGACGAATATCGTTAATCTCGTAACAAAACGTGCTTATTGTCATGCTGATGCCCAAATGGAATGGATCGATGGTAATATCGGCAGTCAAGTTAATATGAAATACCCTGCGGTGATTTTAGGTGGCGATCGTAGTCGTGGTACATGCATCTCGATTGCTGTCGCTAATAAGCATCAATATCAAGACGCCGGCGCCAAAATGATTCATATCGGACGCGATACATCGTCGACGATTATTTCAAAGACGATCGTCCGGCATGGTGGTGTTTCTAACTATCGGGGGCTCGTGTCGATTAATCGCCAGGCGCTGAACTCAAAGAGTCATGTTGAGTGCGACACCCTCATATTTGATAATGAGTCGAAGAGTGACACGATTCCACGCAATGAAGTTTTAAATAATGATTCGTTTATTGAACACGAGGCCACAGTAAGTCGCATTAGCGAAGAACAATTATTTTATTTAATGTCACGTGGACTCAGTGAAAGCGAAGCGACCCAGATGATAATTATGGGATTCATTGAACCCTTTTCACGCGAACTTCCGATGGAATACGCTGTTGAGTTGAACCAGCTCCTGAAAATGGAGATGGAAGGTAGTGTTGGATGATGACGTATGATGTCATCGTTGTTGGTGGCGGTCACGCCGGTCTTGAAGCGGCGATGGCAAGCGCCAATATGGGATCAAAAACACTCTTATTGACGCTGAATATCAAGATGATGGGTAACATGCCCTGTAATCCTTCAATCGGGGGATCGGCAAAAGGAATCGTCGTCCGCGAAATTGATGCCCTTGGGGGCAAGATGGGAATTGGAGCTGATCACACCTATCTCCAAATGAAAATGTTGAACACTGGCAAAGGTCCTGCTGTCCAGTGTCTAAGGTCTCAAGCCGACAAGAAGGCTTACCCCACTTTTATGCAAAAAATGGCGTTAGAAACGCCTAATTTATCAATTAGAGAAGCAACTGTTGTTAATATTCTACACGATGAAAATCACGTTTATGGTGTTGAGTTAGATACTAAAGAACAAATCATAAGCGAAGCCGTCATTTTGACGACCGGAACGTTTATGGAGGCACAAATACTCATGGGACACACCGCTAAAAGTGGAGGACCTGATGGGGAAAAGCCTTCACTTGGTTTATCACCAAATTTAGCGAAGATGGGAATTGAACTATTCCGGTTAAAGACTGGTACGCCCCCACGAATTAAGCGCGACTCGATTGATTTTTCCAAAATGATACCCCAAGCAGGTACTGATGCCAAATTAGCGTTTTCTTATGAGACCACTGATTTTTTGCCAATCGAAAAGCAAGACTTGTGTTATTTGATTTATACACAACCAAGCACGCACGAAATCATCTTGGAGCACATTGACGATTCTGCATTGTTCTCTGGTCTTGTGACAGGTGTCGGACCAAGATATTGCCCAAGTATTGAAGATAAAATCGTTCGATTTGCAGATAAGAGTCGTCATCAGTTATTCATTGAACCAGAATCACGATATACCGATTCGATGTATTTGCAAGGTTTCTCGACATCGATGCCACCAAATATACAAGAGGAGATGGTTCGCTCACTTCCTGGACTCGAGCAAGCGGTATTTTTAAAGTATGCTTATGCGATTGAATATGATGCGATTGTTCCGACGCAATTATTACCAACGTTAGAAATAAAACGATGGCCGGGATTATATGGCGCAGGACAAATTATCGGCACATCTGGATATGAAGAGGCAGCCGGGCTTGGTTTATTAGCCGGGATTAATGCTGTCAGAAAGATTAGAAAACAGGCACCTCTTATCTTGCGACGCGACCAAGCATATATCGGGGTAATGATTGATGATTTAGTGACAAAGGGAACAACCGAACCCTATCGACTTTTATCTTCAAGAGCCGAATATCGCCTATTATTACGCCACGATAATGCTGATTTAAGATTGACTGAAATCGGCCACGAAATCGGGCTGATTAATGAAAGACGCTACTACGAATATTTAAAAAAGAACAAGGATTTGCGGAAAATTTTAAAATTATTACATGAGGAAAAAATTACGATGAATCCTCAAATAGAGGCCGATTTAGTTGCCAAAAACAACCCCTTATTTATCGGTGGAATCTATGCCTATGATTTATTAAAAAGAACCGATATTACGTTTATCGACCTTAAACGTTGGTCAAATAAATTAGCCGATTTTGACTTGTCTGATATTGCGATGATGCAGCTTGAGATTATGGTTAAATTTGAAGGATACATTCAAAAGCAAGTGAAGCAAGCCTCACGACAAGCTAAACAAGAAACAATGATGTTGCCAGATGATATCAATTATCTTTCTCTTGATGGATTAGCAGTTGAAGCGCGACAGAAACTTCAAAAAATCCGGCCAGTGACAATCGGGCAAGCAAGTCGAATATCTGGTGTTAATCCAAGTGATATTGCAATGCTCATTATTTACTTAAGAAAGGATTTCGCTCATGGATTATCTTCAATTTGAACAGTGGCTCAAACAACAATTTCCGTTTATCAACGAGATGCAAATTTCTAAGTTATTGACTTACGAGCAACTACTTATTTCTTGGAATGAGAAAATTAACTTGATGTCTCGTGCTGATGGGCTCGATATCTTGGAAAAGCATTTTGTCGATAGTCTCTTATTTGCACTTCCATATGAGTTTCAAACTTGTAGTTTGCTTGATTTAGGATCAGGAGCGGGATTTCCAGGTATTCCTTTAAAAATTTTATATCCTGAACTCACCGTATATTTGTTAGAACCAACAAAAAAACGCGCAAATTTTCTCGAATTAGTCACTAAGACGCTTGAATTAAATAAAGTTAATGTTATCAGCGAGCGAGCTGAAGATTATGTGATGACGACTCGTGACATGTTTGATCTTGTCGTTGCTCGAGCTGTGGCTCCGTTAAACATCTTACTCGAAATTAGTGTACCTCTATTAAAAGTTTCTGGTTCACTGATGGCCTTTAAAGGCGCCCATGCTGACCAAGAAATTATTGATGCAAATGTGGCGATAGAAGAACTTAACGTAAAATTAGTCAATCATCAGCGCACGATTTTACCAATATTAGGCCACGAACGTCACCTCTTAACATTCCAAAAAAAGATGTTAACGTCAAATCGTTATCCGCGTCCTTACGCTGAAATTAAACGGAAACCACTTTAAATCGTCAAAACAACCTAAAATGACTATGCTATAATCGTGTTTGATAATATTTATGACACGCATTATCGCCATTGCTAATCAAAAAGGCGGCGTTGGTAAAACGACGACGGCCATTTCGTTATCTTCATCACTTGCGCATTTTAATCGTCGCGTCTTATTACTTGACATGGATCCTCAAGGCAATTCTTCCCGTGGAGTCGGCACTGATGTCACAGTGCTAACAAAAAGCATTTACGATGTTTTGCTACGTGGTTATGACATTAATAAGGTGATTCGCAAAACACCGATGAAGAATCTTGAATTAATACCCGCCAATTTGAAATTAGCGGCGACAGAGGCTGAAATATCAAGCGTCACAACCGAACCATATTTTCGGTTAAGGGAAGCACTTGTTATCCTTAAAAAAGAATACGATTATATCATCATCGACTGCCCACCATCGTTAGGACTACTCTCACTCAATGCCTTAGTCGCCAGTCAATCTGTTTTAATCCCTGTGCAATGTGAATATTTCGCAATGGAAGCTGTCGCTCAAATACTTGCAACAATTTCTCGAATTCAAATTAATTATAATCCTGACTTGATTATTGAAGGATTTCTACTGACCATGTACGATTCACGGACGCGGTTGGGGACTGAAATTTCAACGCAAGTGCGCGGTTTATTTAAAGAAAACACATTTTTGACGCAAATACCACGTAATGTTTCGTTACCAGAGGCATCAGCCCGAGGAATACCGATAACATTATACCGTCCAAGTTCTTCGGGTAGTCTCGCCTATTTAAGTCTGGCCAAAGAAGTGATTGACCATGAAGCGTAAAAGTGGCGTTCTTCGTGAAGATCTAGCGTCATTACTAGAAAAATACGCTTCGTCTGACGTCGTTAGCTTAATGCAACGACAATACGCAAAAACGGTCAGTCAGTCGTTACCATTAACTCAAATTATCGATAATCGACGACTCCAACATTTTGTCATATCACCACTCGAAATTGAAAAGGCCAAACAAGCACTTGTATCGCAACGTGATTTGGGTCCATTCGTCGTACGTCCATTAGCAGATAAGTTTGAAATCATTCTTGGAAGACGGCGCTTTTACGCGGCTAAGCAACTTGGTATCACTTCCTTAACAGTTATTATCCAAACATATACCGATGTTGAAATGTTATTGACACTACTCGCTAGCATGCGCGAAAGTCGTGAGACAAATGCCCTGCAACTTGCGACTGTTGCCCATGCTTTGCACATCGAATTTGGTTATTCACAACAAGCACTTGGTTTGGTCGCCCATATGTCACGACCCACGATGGCCAATTTTTTACGCTTGCTTAAATTACCCGAAGACATGCAACAATTGGTGAATGACGGTCGGTTATCTTATGGGCATGCACGTGCACTTATAACAGTCGCGCCATCAACACAGGCGACACTTGTTGCAGAAACATTGAAACACCAATGGTCTGTCCGTCGTTTGGAAACCGCGGTCATTCTTACAAAATTAGATCATCAACCAGATCAAGAGATTTTATCACTAGCCGAGAACGATATTCAAATCAACATCAAAAAACGCCAAGTCAAATTTACGTTTAAGGATGAAAAAGATGTTCAAGATTTTATTAAGCGTTTACAAGAACTAAATTTATTGTAAATATTTGTTGGATAGTTATAATAATATTGACTTCAGGGTCGGGTGCAAATCCCAATCGGCGGTAAACCCCGCGAGCTTCGGCAGGAACTAGTGCAATTCTAGTGGCGACAGTATAGTCTGGATGGAAGAAGTCTGCGCTTTTTGACCCGAAGTGGGTCTTTTTATTTATAAGGAGTTCATATGAGAAAAAGCGTTATTAATTGGAATTTAACATCAAAAGTAATGGCACGCACGGCGATTTTCGGTGCAATTGCCACTATTTTATATATCGTTCCAATCTTTCAAATCAAGATTCCGATCTTTCCACCGTTTTTGGAATTTCATTTTGATGAGATTCCGATTTTCATCGCGGGTTTTGCTTATGGTCCTTGGACAGCCATTCTCATTACGATTGTCAAAACGTTAATTAAACTGCCATTCTCTTCGACGGCGATGGTTGGAGAACTTGCCGATTTGCTATACTCATTAGCATTTGTGCTTCCAGCGGTAATTTATTATCGCCGTCATAAAAATCTTAAAGGCGTCATGCTTGGATTCACATTTGGTTTTTTCACACAACTGCTTGTAAGTTCACTATTCAACGCATTATTTATGATTGATTTCTATTTGTTTTTATACGATCTCCCTGAACATGTGTTATTGGCGATGGTCAACGCGACCAATCCGAGGATTACAGATATACATTGGACGATGGTACTTTATGGTATTTTGCCCTTTAATTTGGTTAAGAATACAATCGTTATCATTGTGACATTTCTTGTATATAAGCGTGTCCATCAGCTATTTTATAAATTCTAGGCATGAAAAAACCCGGTGTTACAACCGGGTTTTATGTTGGATTAATCAACGATGATCGCTGATGTCGGGCAACTGCCAACGGCTTCTTCAACCGCGGCTTCTTCGCCTTCGGGAATTTCATCGACAATGGCTTTCATTTTGCCATCATCATCCCAATCAAAGGTTGCCGGACTTATTGAGTTGCAAAGACCGCATCCAATGCATGCGTCCTTGTCAATGCGTACTTTTCTGCCCATACGAAATCCTCCTGTATGCCACTCATTATAGGAAACTTGGCCTGATAATGCAACAAGCGATAAAAAGGAAATATTCAGAGCTGTTTCTCTATGATTAATGATGGTTTTTCGCTAAAATACCATAAGAGAGGTATTTACCATTGCCGCAGTTGACACGGATTGACAAATATCGGCGTTATCGAGATCAAATCACAAAGATGACGTTTGACGATGACATTCGTAGCACGGATGAAAACCTTTCTTCACCAAATAACGCGGAAACGCCAAAAACAGAACCTGAAATTAGACGAACGACGAACATCGCGTTAGCGGATATTATCAAAGCCACACAAGAAATACCGGGACAACCCGAACTCGATGATGATCAGCTTGATAAACTTCAAAACCGACGGTTTATTTTTAAGGTGGCGCTCATTTGTCTCTTGGTTGTAATCGTAATTATCGTCGGTGTTATTTGGATTGTTAATGGAGGTCGCCCCTAATGCAAATCAGTGTTGCGATTGATGGACCAGCTGCGGCCGGAAAATCGACGGTCGCGAAAGAGGTCGCTCGCCGCTTAAACTTTACATATATCGATACTGGTGCCATGTATCGCGCTTTTACTTTTTATGTCATGAAAAAACAACTCGATCCTGAAAATGAAGCGGCTGCTAATAGTTTGATTCCTGAGGTTAGAATCCAATTAAAACCAGGCGGCACGGTTATTTGCAATGGTGAAGATGTAACGCACGCCATTCGAGAACCACGTATTTCGGCTAATGTTTCCTATATTGCATCTTATAAAGAAATTCGTCTCGCGTTAGTAGATCAACAACGCCATATGGCCGCGCACACATCCGTTGTCATGGATGGTCGAGATATTGGTACCTATGTGTTACCAAACGCTGATATCAAAATATTTCAGATTGCTTCGGTCGAAACACGCGCCGTGCGGCGTTATGAAGAAAATTTGTCTAAAAACATCGTTTGTACTCTTGAAAGCGTTGAAGAAGATTTACGAAAACGTGATTATATTGATTCCCATCGCGAATTTGCTCCATTGAAACCAGCACCAGATTCCATTTTAATTGACACCTCATTTATGAGTGTTGAAGAAGTCGTTGTACGCATCATCGATATCATCGATAAGAAATTTCCGGATCTCGCTCATGATTAGCGGTGTCTTGGCTATTGTTGGAAGTCCCAATGTCGGCAAATCCACGGTTTTTAATCGTATTATTGGCGATCGCATGGCGATTGTGGATGACATCCCAGGATTAACGCGCGACCGTCTCTACGGAAAAGCTCATTGGCTAACCAAAGAATTTCGCGTGATTGACACTGGTGGTATTCAGATTGAAAATGCCGGATATCAAAAACAAATTAGAGCGCAAGTACAAATTGCAATTGAAGAAGCTGATGTCATCTTATTCGTGGTCGATGGTCAAGTCGGACTATCACGCGATGACCTCGCTGTTGCAAAGTTATTGTATAAAGCAAAAAAACCCGTCTTTCTCGCAGTTAATAAAATTGATGATGGACAATTTATTGGTGACATCAATGAATTTTATCAATTGGGTTTTGGTAATCCAATTGCGATTTCCTCAACCCATGGAATTGGCATCGGCGATATGCTCGACGCCGCGATAAAATTAATGGGTGATCACACAATTGAAGATTATGAAGGTAGTCTCTCATTTTCAGTAATTGGTCGCCCGAATGTTGGAAAATCGAGTCTCGTCAATGCCATATTAAATACTGATCGTGTCATCGTGAGTGACATTGAAGGAACAACACGCGATGCGATTGATACGACGTTTAAGCGCGAAGGTCGCGATTATGTTGTCATCGATACAGCCGGACTCAAAAAACGCGGTCGCATCTTTGAGGCGGTTGATAAATATGCCGCCTTACGAGCATTAAAGGCTATTGATCGCAGCGATGTCGTCTTGCTTGTCATCGATGGAAACGAAGGCATTCGCGAACAAGACAAACATGTCGCCGGCTATGCCCATGATGCCCATAAAGCCATTATTATCGTTGTTAACAAATGGGATTTGGTGTTGAAAGATCAAACAGCAATGGCTGACTTCACGAAGAAAATACGCGATGAGTTTAAATTTTTGGATTATGCTCCAATTGTGTTTGTTTCCGCCAAAAATAAAACGAGAATTAATTTCATTTTTGAAAATCTGATAATCGCCTATGAGGGTTATACATTACGCGTCGCCACAAGTTTATTAAATGACATTATTCAAGATGCTCAAATTATGAATCCGACACCGCACTTTAATGGCGGTCGTCTCAAGATATATTATGCGAATCAAGTCGACATCAAACCTCCAACTTTTGTTCTGTTTGTGAACAATCCCGATTTCATGCATTTTTCCTATAAGCGCTACTTAGAAAATCGGCTGCGTGACACATTCCATTTTGAGGGGTCTCCGATTCACTTGATTACGCGTGAAAGGAAATAACCATGCGCATCAGTCTCATCGGTAGTGGAGCTTGGGCAACAGCCTTGGCTCAAGTTTTAAGCGACAACGGTCACAAAGTACTTGTTTATGGCGTCGAATTAGCGCAGATCACCGATATTAACAAGCACCATCTGAATCGCGCTTATTTTGGGGAAACGCCAATCCATAAAAATATCAAGGCAACGCAATATCTCGACCAGGCGCTCGCTTTCTCTCGCTGTCTCATTTTAGGCGTTCCAACGAGTGCGATGGAAGCAGTGTGTACGACAATAAACAGCAAGTTGACCAAGAAAATCACGATTATTAATGCCGCGAAAGGTTTTAGTAATCAAAACGAGCGCATGAGTACCATTATTAATCGGACGATTGATGCCACAAAACATTTTCCGTTGGTATCACTGATCGGGCCAAGCCACGCTGAAGAAGTAATATTACGTCACTTAACTCTAATTACAGCAACATCGAAGAGTACAGCCCGTGCTCGTTATGTTGCTAAATTATTTGCTAATAATTATTTCCGTGTCTATATTCAAACAGATGAAATTGGCGCTGAAATTGGCGTTGCCATGAAAAACGCCATTGCGATTGCTAGTGGTATAATCGAGGGCTTAGGACTTGGTGATAACGCACGGGCAGCACTTGTGACTCGTGGCTTAGCGGAAATGACGCTCGTCGGTCGTTATTTTGGCGGGAAGCTAAAGACCTATCTTGGTCTTACAGGACTTGGTGATTTAATTGTCACTTGCTATTCATATCATTCGCGTAATTTTAATTCGGGGTTACAAATCGGAAAAGCTGATAGCGCCACTGATTTTTTAATGACAAACAAAACGACAGTCGAAGGGATACGCGCGGCCAAAACAATTTATGAATTAGCGCAGTTACATCATCTGGAAATACCGATAGTAACAGCAGTTTATCGCGTCTTATACGAAGGAGCGACACCGAGCGAGATGATTAATTTAATGATGAGTCGACCATTAAAACAAGAGTGATTTACATAAAAAACTAAATTTTTTTAACTTTATCGGATTGTTAGTATTGTTAAAACAATGTCACTGTGCTAATTATTAAGTATCATCATAGGAGGAACATATGAATAAATTAGACCTGGTCAGCGAGGTCGCTTTAAAGACCCATTCGACCAAAAAAGAAGCCGAAGCTGCTGTTGAAGCCTTATTTGAACTAATTGAAAAATCTTTAATTAAAGGCGTTCCTGTCAAAGTTTCTGGTTTTGGAACCTTTGAAATCCGTCACCGCAAAGCCCGCGTGGGTGTGAAACCCCGGACCGTTGATAAAATCAAAATTCCAGCCACTAAAGTCGTCGCTTTCAAGCCATCAAAGACTCTGAAAGAAAAAGTTAAATAGTCAAAACCATGGAGGGGCAACCCTCCTTTTTATTTTCAAATCCATCAAATTTAGAGTAAGATATCTTCAATGGATCTCACCCTTTTTCATGACCTTGCCATCGTTTTCAACAAACATGGCTTCCATTTGTATATCGTTGGCGGGACCTCACGCGATTATTTGTTAGGTCTGCCACTTGAAGATTTTGATTTGGTCACTGATGCGACACCGGTGCAAATGGCAACTTTCTTACATGATGGCGATTATCGATTTGCTCATTACGGTAATGTCAAATTGAAAGTTGGGACTCATCGTGTGGATATTACCACACTGCGAGAGGAAGCCAGCTATAAAGACTACCGACATCCTCAGTCAATTAGCTTTGTGACTGACATCATTAAAGATTTTCCACGTCGTGATTTTACAGTTAATGCGATATATATTGATGAAACGATGAAAATTCATGATTTTGCTTCGGGTCTTGCTCATTTAAAAGAGAAAAAAATCGTTGTGATTGGTGAGGCTAATGCTCGGCTCCAGGAAGATCCGATTCGCATTATCCGAGCCCTTAGATTTAGTCTGAAACTTGGCTTTGAACTTGATAAAAATTTGCACCAAGCGATTATAAATAATATTGAGATGCTTGAGTATGTCAATGCGAGTAAAGTAAATACCGAGATTGTGAAGATGGAACGGATTGATGAAATTAAAGCCAAAGAACTCCTCTTTTCATTTGGCATTCAAGAACGGTATTAGAAAGTGTTAAAATAACGTCATGGAACAAATGTTTGATGCGGTTGATATCCGCTATTTACTGCTCGACAACTATAAAAAGATGGGGCTAAGTGAAAATCAACTTGCAACACTTTTAATGATTGATCATATTATTCGCCAGGGCACGCAACTCGTGACCGCTGATCTTTTAGTATTAAAAATGGCATTAACAAATGAACAGATTGATGCGATTCTTGTCGAACTGCTTGCCAAGGATTTGCTTGAATACGATAACGCTGACAATAATATGAAAACGACTCTTGCGCCTTTGCGTCGCAAATTGTACCGTGAATTTCAACTATCAATTGTCAAGCGCAGTGAAGAAAATGCTCGGGCTGAATTTGCGACTTCGGTCAGCAATATTTACGCTCTCTTTGAAAAAGAATGGGGACGAACATTATCACCGCTTGAATTTAGCCGCATCCGTGAATGGATTAGTTTTGGATATACCGATCAATTGATTGTTGATGCTTTGAATGAAGCGACTGCACAGAAAAAACAATCAATACGCGCAATTGATAAAATTTTATTGAAACGCACAACCCGTAGTGATGTTGCTAAAGAAGGTTATAGTGCCGTCAGCGAACAATGGGAAAAGGATATCGAAAAAACGATTGCCATCGCCCAAACCAAATGGCTTGACGATGACGAGTGAACAATTAACACGCATTCTGACATATTTTGATGAAATTTTACCTGAAGTTGGATGTGAACTAGATTATCGAAAACCTCACGAGCTCCTCATTGCCGTAATATTATCCGCGCAAACGACTGATGCGAGCGTTAATAAGGTGACACCGGCACTATTTAAGGCTTATCCGACGATTAACGAATTAGCCGATGCACCACTCGAGGCGATTGAACAATTAATTAAATCGATCGGTTTATATAAACATAAGACCAAACATATCCACGGAGTTGCCCAAGCGTTACTTGAAAGACATGAAGGACAAGTCCCAAGCGAAAAAGATGCCTTGCTCGCTTTACCAGGTGTTGGAATCAAAACCGCCAACGTCGCAAGGGCTGAGTTATTTCATATTCCTGAAATAGCCGTTGATACTCATGTCACGCGTATTTCAAAACGTCTCGGTTTCGCCAAAATGAACGATGAGGTTAAGACAATTGAACGCAAACTAAGAAGAGCATTGCCCATAGAACGATATATTAAAACACACCATCAAATGATTCATTTTGGTCGGTATTATTGTCCGGCTCGTGGCATGTCGTGCGCTACTTGTAAAATTGCCGATTTATGTTTTGAAAAAAACAAAAATTATCGCGAGAAATAAACCTGATCAACCGCGGCTAAATAATTTAACCGTGGGGCGTAGCCTTCAGTAATAAGATAACCATGCTCTTTGATATAAGATAGAGGCACCGATTTCCGTGGTGTTTTTTCTTTAAATTCGATGATATCAACAGCTGAAACCAAATATGTTTCATCAAGTGAAGTGAATCGAATAATGAAAAAAGCAAGGCCACCTTGTGTAACGACGGCTCTTAAGTGGTTAAATTGGTGCTCATAAATATTGCTGAGCGGAAATGAGTTTTTTGATAAGGTACTCTTGGCTTCAAAATCAAGATACTTCCCACGATAGATACCGTTATAATCTGTGGTTGATTGTTTTTCAAAATACGCATCGGTAATGCGCGCACCTTTAGTGTAATCGACTTTGACGATATTGATCGGCGTTGGTCGTTTGGTAATTAATGCATGTCCACGTTCATTGTAATATTGATTTGACAAGTTTAAATCATGCTCTAGCGACATGCCACGGTTAGCGGTTGAGGTGCCTGAGACCGACCTTGATGTTGAGGTAGGCTTGATGGTAATGCCACCCGGGTATTTAATCATCCGACGTATTCCTTTACTAAGCCATCGAACTCATCACTACTAATAGTATGACCATCCAAAAGACGCACTAACATCGTGTGAACTGGTTCTGGTAGATGACGCATTTGTCGTAACACTTTCTGGTACTCGAGTTTGATAATATCTTTCTTTATAAAACATTCTTTGTATAAAGTGATGAGATTCTTTGCATCATCAAGTGGGTCATGAGCTTTTCCTTCAAACGGATGATCAAAGACCTTCAAGTAATTTAATAGTGATAAGGGATTGTTTTTATCATCACGGATAAACTCACCAAGCACGGAGGACATATCGACATGGTTTTTGACGATGTGTTTGGCGATTGTCTCATCTGCATCATTACTGTGCATGAGCGACTGCATAAAGATGCGAATATCATGTGTACCAAACGTTACAAAGGCCATCTTTTGATAATGCTGACCTGCATAATTCTTAATCGTTTTAAGCGCATCAGCGTAACTGATGCCTTTTTCAGAAATGATATCCTTCGTAATACCTGTCAGTTTTATCACGAATGAACCAATGCTTCCTTTTGAGATGACATAATGCTTGATACCTTTATATGAGCGGAGAATGGAACCATCGGGTTTCAAACTGACTTTGATTGCGCCAAAAGCAATCATTTCATGCGAAAATTGTGTTCCTTCCAGGTCAAGAAACATCAAATGGCGCCGATGACGAATTTGCTTAAGAATCGCTTTCATGGGATATCGTGATAAGTATAGCATTTTAGCAAAATAATGATGGTGAGAAAATTTAGTAAGCGACCATTTGTTAAATTGTAAAACGACCCTGTTTGATATATAATATCAATTCGAGGTTACTTGATGGCTTATAAATTACAACTGACAAGTGCTGACATCTTGGCGAAAAAATTTAAAGCTGATGTCAAAGGGTATGACGCGACCGAGGTCGACACCTTTCTAGATCACATCATCACTGAATTTCGTCATTACGAGGCGTTTATCACAACTGAGTTGCTCTCTTTAGAGAAAGAAAATGCTCAATATCACACCCTCAAAGCACGGTATCAAGAAGTTGAAGTTGAATTAGCAATCTTACGTGATAAATTTGCTGGTTTAACCAAAAACGACACCGTGACCATTAATCAAAACAACCTCGAATTACACAAACGGATTAGCCTTTTAGAAAAAGCGTTGTATCGCTTAGGGCAAGATCCCACAAAAATCAAGTAGTTGCCGACCCGGATGATTGCTGGCGCAAGCTAGAGGAAAGTCCATGCTCGCACGAGCTGTGATGCTCGTAGTGATTGTGCTAACGGAAATGATAACGTTAGGTATATGGGAGCATATAACGGCGGTGCAAGGCCTAAATCGCAAGACATGGCGGCGCGCCTGAAAGTGCCACAGTGACGCAGTCTTTGGGAAACCAAAGAGTGGAACGCGGTAAACCCCACAAGCGAGAAACCCAAATTTGGTAGGGGAAGTGTCCTGATATAAACGAATTGATGGACGCATGCTATGCATAGATAAATTATCATCCTTGACAGAACATGGCTTACAGGGTCGGCTACTCCAGAAAGAACATTATGAATTTACCAAATAAAATAACAATTGCTCGTGTGATCATGGTTGGAATTCTGATCTTACTATTAGTATTTCCCTACACCCAGCTTGGCATCGACATTCCAATTTATCAGCAAGACGTCAATCTCATATACATCATTGGTGCCGCAATATTTATCATCGCCTCATTTTCTGACTTCCTTGACGGTTACATTGCTCGAAAATATGATTTGGTCACTGATTTTGGAAAATTCATGGATCCAGTGGCCGATAAGGTTCTTGTCGATGCTAGTTTAATTTTTTTGATGATTCAACCTTTATGGGTTGGCACTTCACAAATAACAGTTTTGCCAGTTATCACAATTATCTTTATTGCCCGCGATTTAATCGTCGACGCCATGCGTCTCGTGGCCAGTAATAAAAAGATTGTTGTTGCTGCTAACGTTTATGGAAAACTTAAAACCGTTGCCCAAATGGTTGCCATCACTTTTGTCTTCCTCAATGATTGGCCCTTTTCATTGCTCGGGTTACCGCCTTTCTTAAGAATCACGGATTTCTTACTCTACATTGCGGCTGTTTTATCATTGCTTTCTGGCGTGATTTACATCTATCAGAATCGTCAGGTTTTCGCTAAATGAATAACGTTCATGCAATCTTATCGCTGGCTCGGGCGAAAAATAAAACAATCGGGGCGGTTGAAAGCTTAACTGGTGGCATGTTATTAGCAAAACTCACAAGTATCAGTGGTGCTTCCGAAGTCGTGAAAGGTGGCCTTGTCACCTACACGAATGAAGAAAAAGAGAAATTTCTTCACATTTCGAAAGCACGTCTAATTAAATACGGAGCGATTAGTAGTGAAATTGCTGGTGATATGGCAAAAATTGGTCGTTATCGACTCAATGTTGATGTTTGTATCGCCTTGACGGGTAATGCTGGACCACGAGCGAGTGAAGGCAAACCAGTCGGGCTTGTGTATCTTGGTGTTGCCACTCCACAAACCGTGACTGTTGAACAGTTAAACTTAGTTGGAACGCGTACCCAGATTCGCAAACAAGCGATGACACATGCCTTGCGACTCATTGAAAGCACACTTAAGTATTAATCAGACGACTATCTCGTAACATATCAAACTATTAATAACAAAGGGAGTATATGAACATGGCAAAAGAGACTAATGTACGTGAAGCAGCGCTTGAAGAAGCGCTAAAAGCGATTGAAAAGATGTATGGAAAAGGCTCAATTATGAAACTGGGCGAACGGCCGAACACCGATATCGACACGATTCCATCGGGATCACTGGCGCTAGATATGGCGCTTGGCGTCGGTGGTTACCCTAAAGGCCGGATTATTGAAATATACGGACCAGAATCAAGTGGTAAAACAACACTTGCATTGCACGCAATTGCCGAAGCGCAAGCTCGTGGTGGTCGCGCAGCTTTCGTTGATGCCGAACACGCGATTGATCCCGTGTATGCCAAGCGATTAGGCGTCAACATCGACGAACTGATCTTATCGCAACCAGATAACGGCGAACAGGCATTAGAAATCGTTGAGATGCTCGCCCATTCATCGGCTATCGATATCATTATTGTCGATAGTGTGGCCGCCTTAGTCCCGCAAGCTGAACTTGATGGCATTATGGCGGATAATCAAGTCGGATTACAAGCCCGACTCATGTCGAAAGCCATGCGTAAACTTGCTGGCGTATTGAACAAGTCGAGCTGTACGGTCATCTTCATTAACCAATTACGCGAAAAGGTCGGCATCATGTATGGTAATCCCGAAGTCACAAGTGGCGGCCGAGCATTAAAATTTTATGCAACCGTGCGCATTGATATTCGTCGTGCCGAAGCTATTAAAGTCGGTGATCAAATCATTGGGAACACCGTTAACATTAAAGTTGTAAAAAACAAGGTTGCGCCTCCATTTAAATCATGCAAAGTTGATTTGATCTTCGGGGAAGGCTTTGCAAAGACTGGCGAAGTGCTTGACATCGCCGTGGAAATGGGTTTCATTAAAAAAATGGGGTCCTGGTATGAAGTCGATGGTACGCGGATTGGACAAGGTCGGGAAACAGCTAAGCAATTTTTAAAAGAAAATGCTGATCTTTATAATCAACTAGTCACAAAAATCAAAACAGGTGTCATTGTCTAGGAGCGATATCGCTCCTTTTTTTATAGATGGACCTTATCAAGCGCATAACGTCGTGATAAAATAACCGAAGAGGATAGCTTATGGATTATAAACGCAATATTTTGTACTTTACGAACCCGAAGAGATATAACGCGTGGTTATTAATCCTTTTTATTTTAATTGCTGGTGGGGCCATTTATGCGACTTACCGGAATTATGTCGCTCCACAAACGCTCGGCTACGTCCTTTCTGGCGTCATTTTACTGATTGGAATTGCTCTTGGAGCAATCTTTCCGTTAAAACATCACATTAAAGATGAATATATCGATAAGCAGATTCGCGATTCGGTCGTGTTATTTGAACGGATGGCTCTCGATCAACTTAAAATAACACCGAAAGAAAACGATGTGTTACGACCAGTTCGCTATTATACATTTGTCGATACCACCAAGTATCAAGACATTAAGGTTTTATCACGTGTTGGCGCTGATGACAAAAAACGCACTTCGCATGTCCGTTTAATTTGCTATTTCTTCCTCGACAGTAAATTCATTGCTTATCACTATGAATTTTCACTCATTCGTCCGTGGCTGGCTGAAGGCTATACGAATTATTACTATAGCGAAATGACGACCAAAGAAGTCCACGAGGTCAACACCGAAGATAATCCTTATTTACAAACGGTGGCCATCGTCAATAAATGAACAAATGATTAATGAATGAAGAAACTATTGGTTGCCAATCGTTTCTTTTTCATTTGGCCTATGTATTATTGTGTTTTGATATGATAATGTGCTACTGGAGTTAATATTTTTTATTAGCGGAGGATGCTCATGACAAAGACCGAATTTCTTAACGAGTTACAAAATAAACTTGCACAAGAACCAGAGGATAAACAAGAAGCAATTTTAAAGCAATATGATGAATTAATCAGTCAAGCGATTCGTCTTGGTCACGATGAAAGAAGCGTGATTGCCAGTTTTGGTCCGATTGCGGATATTGCTCATAAGCACCGGGCAGCTGAAAATGTTAGCACTATAACCCATCAAAAACATCGCTTCGATTGGAGTTCAGTCATTAGCTATGGCGTCGGCATTCTCATGCTCATAATTGCGATTGCAATGATTGGTGGCGTTCTCTCATTCGCCACAAGTTATTTTTGGCTCGGGTTACGGCGACTAATCATGGGTAATGGCGCGCTTACAGGCGCGCAATCCGCCCTCTATATTGGTCAAATGCTTGTTGGGGTCGGTATCTTTATCTTGATAATTGGCATCATTAATAAACTAATAAAATGTATACCAACCATCACTAGCTGGATAAAAACAAAATTCTTTAGTAACGATAAAGGAGCACTCGATCATGAGTAAACTAATAATCATCGGTAGTGTTTTTCTTGTCGGAGGATTGGGAAGTGCGATTACAGGGAGCATTATCAGCCAAGAAAAATTAATCCCAGTCACCCAGGTAAGTGACTATACATTATCTGACCCTTATGAAATTGATATTTCTTTGATTGACACGTTATCGCTATCGCTCAAAAATCGCGGGATCAATATTCACACACACGCTGAAGACAGCATTATTTTGCAATATTATGAAGCCGAACATGACCGGATCGTTCTTAATGTTGGAAATCGCGAATTGAGTGTCATCAACGAAACCGATCCATTTTTTTCCTTGATGTTTTTCCCGTGGAATTTTGCCACAAGTGAAATTTTCCTCTTTGATATTACAATTCCGACAACTTCAACTTTATCAATCGACGGTCATACATCAAATGGAGCGATTACGATTACTGATATTACAAGTATCGCTGATATCGAACTGTCATCATCAAATGGTGGCATAACGTTAACAAATATTGCTGAGGCTTCATTCATAGAACTCGATACAAGTAATGGCGCGGTCAAACTCAGTGGCGTAACCGCCTCAGACGCCATCGAAATCGACACAAGTAACGGTCGAATCACATTCGATAATGTCAGTAGCCCTTTAATCGATGGGCATACTAGTAATGGCAAGATCATCACGACTGATCTTACAACCGCAAAACTTGATCTCTCATCTTCTAATGGTGATATCACCGTCTCAATGAACGGAAACTTTACAGATTATCGCATTAATATGTCAACGACAAATGGCAAGTATTATTTGAATGGATCACGTGTTATTGAAACTTCATATCATACAAATCTCGAAAATTTTGTTCGTCTGATTACCTCTAATGGCAATGTCAGTTTGACATTCGCTGATTAGCTTAACGCAAAACAACGACACCTCATTTATTCCACTTTTATTTTGATCATCTTTTTGATATTGTATTAATGTATCAATAGATACTGAACATAGATTCAAAAATCGCTCCCTTTATTTCAAGCCAAGCTTGTGATACATAATGATATTTCTGCAACTCTTTTGCGGGACGATTTTTGGGTAAGTAATGGTCTTGCCATTTTTATGTATTTATCGATTCTGGTCAAATGACCAACACACAACTAGCGAAAGGAAATAATTATGTTAATCGTCTATGCGTCAATGGACACCGGGCTCTCGATTGCCCTCATAATTATCGCGCTTTTCGTCGGCGTCGGTCTCGGATTGTTAATTTATGCACTAGTGCCTTTCTTCAAAGCCAAACGAGCGATGAAGCAAGCCGCGAAAATTATCCGCGATGCCGAAATTCGTAGCGAACACCTCATTAAAAACAGTCAATTAGATGCTAAACAAATGACTTATGAGATGAAGCAAGAAGCCGAGCGCGAGATTAAGGAACGAAAAGCGGAAGTAGCTGCCGCTGAAAACAAATTGCTTCAACGCGAACAAAGTATTGATCGTCGCGACATCGCTCTTTTAGCAAAAGAGACCACACTAGAAGAAAAAGGCGAAGCCCTCAGCGGACGCGTCAAAGAAGTTGAAAAGAAAGAAAAAATATTACAGGAAAAATTAGATTCAATTATCAGCGAACTTGAAAAAGTGTCGCAAATGTCAATCAACGAAGCCAAAACGGAAATCATGGCGCGTGTTGAAAACAAATTAAGCAAAGAAATCGCCACCTTCATCAAAAATAAAGAGGATGAAGCCAAAGATACGGCATTGCAACAAGCACAAGAAATACTTGGAATCACGATTAACCGTTATTCGCAAGAATTCACAACCGAGCGAACCGTCAGCGTCGTGGCATTACCAAACGATGAAATGAAAGGTCGCATTATTGGGCGTGAAGGACGGAACATTCGCAGTCTTGAACAACTGCTTGGTGTTGACCTGATTATCGATGACACCCCTGAGGTAATCACCGTTAGCTCGTTTGATCCAATTCGTCGTGAAATTGCTAAAAAGACGTTAGAAACATTGATTAAAGACGGACGCATTCAACCAAGCCGGATTGAAGAAGTCGTCGAAAAAGCTAAAAAAGAAGTTGATGAATCAATTAAAGTGGCGGGCAAAGAAGCCGCGTTTAGACTTGGTTTACCGACGATTCATCCAGAATTATTAACATTGGTTGGACGAATGAAATACCGGACGAGTTATGGTCAAAACGCCTATGACCACATCATCGAAGTCGCGAAGTTAACAGGCATTATGGCCGCTGAACTCGGCCTTGACCAAACGTTAGCGAAACGCGCTGGTTTACTCCACGACATCGGTAAAGCGATTGACTTTGAAATGGAAGGAAGCCACGTTGAACTCGGCGCGCGCTTTGCCAAGAAATATGGCGAACCAGATGTTGTCATCAATGCGATTGAAAGCCATCATGGTGACGTCGATATTAAATATGTCATCTCAAATTTAGTCATCGCCGCCGATACGCTTTCAGCCGCGCGTCCCGGTGCTCGTAGTGAAACACTTGAGAATTATATTAAGCGGCTTGAACAACTTGAAAAAATATGCAAATCTCATGACGGTGTCGCCCAAAGCTATGCGATGCAATCCGGACGTGAGGTGCGCGTGATGGTCATCCCGGATAAGATTGATGATACCGCGGCTTATAAACTAGCCCGTGACATTCGTGAACAAATCGAAGCCGAAATGACATATCCTGGTCAAATCAAGGTATCAGTCATTCGTGAATATCGGGCGGTTGAGACCGCAAAGTAGCGATGAAGAAGATATTATTTATTGGTGATATTGTAGGACAAAAGGGACGGCAAGCCGTCTCTTTTCACCTACCTCAGTTAAAAAAGAAATACCAACTCGATTTTATTATTGCTAATGGCGAAAACGCCACGCATGGTAAAGGGTTAATCTATCATCATTATGAGAGTTTATTGAACGCTGGGATCGATTGTTTAACTTTAGGTAATCACTATGATGCGAAATCAGAAATTCGTTCATACCTCGATGGCGCCCTTAGTCTCGTGCGACCGCTTAATTTATTAAAAGAATATCCTGGTGTCGGGACGACCGTTTTCAAAAATGATGATTTTTCGATTCGTATTACCAATTTGCTTGGACAAGCATTTATGACAGAAGAGGTTTATAACCCATTTAAAAGCCTCGACAATTTACTGAAGACCGAAGAGAAAACTGACATCCATATCGTTGATTTTCACGCTGAAGCCACCGGTGAAAAATATGCGCTTGCTTACGCCTTTGCTGGTCAAGTCAGTGCGGTCATCGGCACACATACCCATGTTCAAACACGCGATGCTCGCATTTTAGAAGGTGGGACAGGGTTTATCGCCGATGTCGGAATGACAGGGCCATATCATGGGATTCTCGGTGTCCAACCCGAAGCGATTATTCGACGGATGTGGCATGAAGAAAAAAGTGTCTTTAAACTTGATGAGCAACCGACCAGTATTTTTTCTGCCGTTATTTTGACGATTGATGAGTTAAGTGGTAAAACAATTGAAATAAATCCACTCTACTTGATAGAAACATCCTATGGTAATTAATATCAAAGAGCGACCCGATTTAACTATCGCTCGTTCCCGATTGCATCAGCAGGTGCTCATTTTACATGATGAAATCGTGATTCCAGAAAGCTTAAGACAAATCGCTTCAGGCAAAAAATACTTTATTAGGACATATGGCTGTCAAGCGAATGTCCGTGATGAAGAAACGATGCGGGGGCTTCTTGAATTAGCAGGTTTTACGAGTGTTGATCACGAGTTGAATGCAGATCTAGTCATTTTAAACACGTGCGCCGTACGGGAAAACGCTGAAGATAAGGTATTTGGCGAAGTTGGTGTTTTAAAAGGAATCAAACAAAATAAGAAAGATCTTGTGATTGCGATTGGTGGTTGCATGGTGCAACAAGCCCATATTGTCACCGATATGATCGATAAGTATAAGCATGTCGATTTATTGTTTGGGACGCATAATATCCATCAATTACTCGATTTACTCGATGAGGTATACACGAATAAAACGCGAGTGATTGATGTACCATCAATGACCACCTCGAGTCATGAAGCATTACCAATCAGCCGTCTTCATCGTTATAAAGCATTTGTTAATATCATGTATGGCTGCGATAAATTTTGTACGTATTGCATCGTGCCATATACACGTGGTCGTGAGCGCTCGCGTCCGAAAGAAGATATTATTAATGAATGTCAAACCCTCGTTTCTCAGGGCTATCAAGAAATCACACTATTAGGACAAAATGTCAACGCCTATGGAAAAGATAAACGTGATGGCTATGACTTTGCCTCACTCTTGAACGATGTTGCATCTACTGGAATTCCACGCCTACGGTTCACGACTTCTCATCCGTGGGATTTCACGATGGAAATGCTCAACGTGATGGCGAAACATTCAAATATTATGAAAGCCATCCATCTGCCTGTCCAATCTGGAAATAATCAAATTTTACGAGGCATGGGTCGCCGTTATACCAATGAGAGTTACCGTGATCTCGTTAAAAAAATGCGCATCGCGATGCCCGATGTTACAATCACAACCGATATAATTGTCGGTTTTCCTAATGAAACAAGCGAGCAATTTCTAGACACATTGAGTTTAGTTAAAGATATTGGGTACGATGGATGTTTTACTTTCATTTACTCTCCTCGCGTCGGTACTCCCGCGGCAAGAATGAAAGATAATGTTAGTAGCCAAACGAAACACGAACGCTTTGAGCAACTCATAACGGTGGTCGAAGAAGCAGCAAAATTGAAAGCTGACGCGCTGGTTGGAAAGACACTAAAAGTCTTAGTTGATGGTATCTCAAAGAAAAAACAACAAGTACTTTCCGGTTATAGCGAAGGCAATAAATTAGTTCATTTCAGTGGTGACGAAACATTAATCGGAAAAATTGTTAAGGTTAAAATTATCGCTTCACATTTATATTCGGTGCTTGGAGAATTAGTCGATGCCTAAATTCGAGGATCGTCTCATTCAATTAGAAGCAGCTTTATTTGATGTGACTGAGGTGCGTGCTTTTTTATCAGCGCGCCAAGAAATTAACGGTAATGCTGAATTAATGGACCTTGATCAAAAACGACGTGAAGCCCAACGACTGATGGGTCTCCATTTAAACGAAGCCGATTCGTATCAGCGATATCGTGATCTTTACGATGAGTATACCAAGCGCTATGAAGAGCATCCGCTCATAAAAAACTATGAATACTTAAAGGAGAGCGTCAGTCTCCTCTTAAATCAAATCAAAGACATCCTTTCGATTTGATACGTCGCGTCGAGCTTATCCTAAATGTGATAAAATAATTAAGTTAATTAGTTATTATGAAAGCACCTTATACTCCAATGATGATGCAGTACCTCGCGATTAAGGAACAGCACCCGGACACCTTAATCCTTTTTCGCTTGGGCGATTTCTATGAATTTTTCTTTGATGATGCTAAAGTGGCCTCGAAAGAACTACAACTCGTATTAACTGGTAAAAATGCTGGGGCGAAACAAAAAGTACCAATGTGTGGTGTTCCCCATCACGCGATTAAAAGTTATGTGGCCAAACTTGTTAATCGAGGTTATAAAGTTGGCGTTGTCGAACAACTAGAAGATCCAGCCACTGCTAAAGGATTGGTCGACCGCGACGTGATTCAAATCATGACACCAGGTGCATTTATCGATAGTAACGATCAAGCTAATAACTACATCACCGCGCTTGATGATACCGGCATCCATTTTGTGATTGTTGCCGTTGATATTGCGACTGGAGAAATACTCGTAACTAACGTTGAACGCGACTTTACGAGTGTTCAAAGCGAACTTGAGCGACTGCAAACGCGGGAACTCGTCGTTGCCGCCTCATTTGATGAGCGCCTTATCGCTCAGTTAATCGAGACACGACGATTATTAATATCGCGCGAAGACAACGATGAAGTACCACTTGAATTCGAAAGTTTATTAACGAATATTAATGATGGTTTTCAAATGAAAACCGTGGCTAGAATTATCCATTATCTCGAGAAGACGCAGAAACGTTCACTTAATTACCTCAAACCAGCACTCCTTCATAAACAAGCGACCTACTTGAATATCGATGGGTACTCATCTGCGAATCTTGAACTCGTTCAATCTTTGCGCAGTAAAGAAAAATACGGATCATTACTCTGGTTGCTTGATGATACAAAAACAGCGATGGGAACGCGCAAATTAAGACAATGGATATTGCGTCCAAGCGCTGATTTAATAACGATTTCGAAGCGCCTTGACATGGTCGGTGCCCTCATTAAAAATTTTATCGTACGCGAAGAGTTATCAAAGGCATTAGCGGATATTTATGATTTGGAGCGGTTAATCGCTCGCATTGGATATGGTAATGCTCATGGGCGCGATATGTTACAACTAAAGCAGTCGCTCGCCAAATTACCTGGCATCAAATTACAGTTAGCTTTAATTGATGAACCGAATTTTCACGACTTAGCTAATCGCATCAATGTCTTAGATGATTTATCGGACTTATTAGAACGCGCGATTGACGAAGATGCCCCGCTTACCATTAAAGATGGTGGAATTTTCAAACGTGGCTATGATGTGGAATTAGATGAACTGATCGATTTAGCCACAGGTGGTAAAATTTGGATTGCCACGCTCGAGAGTCAGGAAAAAGAACGAACGGGCATTAAGAATCTTAAGGTCGGATATAACAAAGTATTTGGTTATTATATTGAAATTAGCCAAGGTAGTTTAGCGTTAGTTCGTCCAGAGTTTGGATATGAGAGAAAACAAACACTCACAACTTCTGAGCGTTTTATTACTCCCGCGTTGAAAGAGAAAGAATCACAAATTATCCATGCCGAAGAACGGCGCCAAAATCTTGAATATGAACTATTCATTGAGCTGAGACGTAACGTTGCAACAAACACCACAATCATTCAAGCAATTGCTGAACAATTAGCAGAAATAGATGTGATTGTCGCTTTGGCGTCAATTTCAAGTAAAAATGGGTATGTCCGTCCAGAGTTCAATGATGCACGGGTGATCGATGTTAAAAAAGGGCGACATCCCGTGATTGAAAAAGTCATGAAGATTAATCGCTATGTCGCTAACGATATCGATTTTAAAAAGGAAACTGACATTTTATTAATTACTGGTCCTAATATGGGCGGTAAATCAACATATATGCGCCAATTGGCATTAATCGTCATCATGGCACAAATTGGGATGTATGTTCCGGCTACTTCGGCTAATCTCATGATCTTTGATGCGATTTATACACGTATCGGTGCCAGCGATGATCTCGTCAGCGGTCAATCGACGTTTATGGTTGAAATGAATGAATCGAATTATGCTCTTCGTCATGCTACGAGTAATTCGCTGCTCTTATTTGATGAAATCGGACGAGGGACGGCGACATATGATGGCATGGCACTAGCGCAAGCAATCATGGAATACATCGCGACCACGATAAAGGCAAAAACAATCTTTTCGACCCATTATCATGAGCTGACAAAACTCGAACATAAACTTCCGAATCTGCAAAATATTCAAGTCCTTGTTGCCGAAGAACAAGATAAAGTTACGTTCCTCTATCAAGTTGCTGCTGGCGCCATGAACAAATCTTATGGGTTAAACGTTGCACGTCTAGCGCACTTACCAGATCGGTTATTAGAGCGAGCACGTCAAATATTAGTTCACTTAGAAGAAAACGGCATTGTTACCTCCGAAGATGTACTCAAACCAAAGCCTATAACAGCAGAACCTTGGCGCGATGAACTTGACCACCTAGATCCATTAGCGATGACGCCGATGGATGCGCTCCGCTATCTTTATGATCTCAAGAAGAAGATGAAATGATATGGGAAAAATTACTGTCCTTGATAACAATTTAGCAAACATGATTGCGGCTGGTGAGGTCATCGAACGCCCGAGCAGTGTTTTAAAAGAACTGATTGAAAATAGCCTTGATGCAAATGCTACGGTGGTTGAAATTGCGATTACCGATGCTGGTCGAACCAAAATCATCGTCAATGATAATGGTGATGGTATGGATAAAGATGACGCTTTGCTCGCCTTTAAACGCCATGCTACAAGCAAAATCAAATCAGAATTTGATTTATTCAGAATAAAGACCTTGGGATTTCGCGGTGAAGCGTTACCATCAATCGCTTCGGTGAGCCAGGTAACCATGGTTACCGCAACGGGACTAAGCACGGGTACGCAACTTGAAGCATTTGAAGATCAAATTAAGAGCCTTGACGCCTCGAGTAAAAAGGGGACGCTTATCACTGTCAGCGAATTGTTTTATAACACACCAGCACGTCTCAAATACCTAAAAAGCGATTATGTCGAAAACGCTAATAACTTAGAAATTGTCTCGCGATTAGCGCTCGGGCATCCTGATGTTTCGTTCACTTTTTCAATCGATGATAAATTGCAGTTCAAAACGAGTGGACGTGGTGAGCAACTAGAAGCGATCATGCAAATTTACGGACATCATGTTGCTAAACAAATGTTACCGTTTGCTTACAAGTACCCAGATTTTTCATTTTCGGGATATCTTGGCAAACCAGATCTCGCCAAGAGTAATCGCTACTACATGATTACGCTCATGAATGGCCGTCATGTCTACATGCCAAAAATTCAAGCGGCACTAATCGAAGCCTATCGTGATTTTTTACCCCCATCACGATTCCCGTTTTTGATTGTGAATCTAACCGTTGACCCAGCTTTGCTCGATGTCAACGTTCACCCGAGTAAACGTGAAATCCGCTTTACGAAAGAAACGGAACTTAAAGATGCATTAATTACGGTAATACCTAAAGCATTGCTTGGATCATCACTGATAGCGACACCACTCAATGTGGCAAAAACACCTCAAACGTATCGACAAGATCGCGAGAAAATTGAAGTGATGTCGCTTCTTGAACCTTCACCTGATGGTGACAAAGTGATTAATCAGCATGTTGAAAAACGTCAATCCATTAACTTGACAGCACTTGCACAATTAGCAGGAACTTTCATTTTGGCATCGTCTCACGATGGAGGTCTTGTGTTGATCGATCAACATGCGGCGATGGAACGTATCAACTATGAGAAATACCAAGCATTAGCCATGACCGATGCTTATACAAGTGCACCGTTAGTGCCAATTATTATTGATATGAAACCAAGCGAAGAACGATTATTAACCGATGAAAAAATAGAAATACTATCTAAAACCGGCCTCGTTTTAAAAAATTTTGGACCGCATACTTATCAAGTGGTGTCAATTCCAGTATGGGCATCAGAAATTGATGAACGGATGTATGTGACCGAACTAGTTGATCAGATTATTCATCAGGACAACATCGACATTTTAAAAATTCGCGATGATACGATTGCATCAAAGAGTTGTAAACGAAGTTTAAAAGCGAATCAAAAATTAACACTTTTAGAGATGCAAACACTCATCCAGCGTTTATTGAATACGAATAATCCTTACAGCTGTCCCCATGGACGGCCAACAATGATTTCATTCACATCTTACGACCTCGAGAAAATGTTTAAACGGACGGGCTTTTGATGATTTACGTGATTGGGGGCGCAACTGG
>CAZXCV010000009.1:33425-51427 GCA_964639215.1 uncultured Staphylococcaceae bacterium | reverse complement strand
GTGTTAAAATATTTATCGGCTTATTAGGCCGAAATAGAGAAAGTTGACACATGACGCGCGATCTTACAAAGGGAAATATCTATCGCAACATCATTCTTTTTTCGCTTCCCATCATTATCGGTCTCGTCATTCAACAGTTATATAATCTTGTCGATTCAGTGATTGTCGGTCATTTCATCGGTGAAGACGGCATCGCGGCGATTGGAACGACGGCTGCAATCAATTTTCTTATTGTGGCACTTGGGACTGGGACGACAGGTGGATTTGCCGTCATCATTGCTCAGAAGTTTGGCGCCAAAGATTATGATGGGTTAAAAAAATCTGTTGGTAACTCAATAACATTAGCATTTATTCTTTGTGCTATTTTGACGGTTATCGCGCTTAGTTCAACATCAAACCTATTGCACTTATTGAATGTCCCCGATGATATTTTTGCGTGGTCGTATGAATATATTACTTGGATTTATATCGGCATTTTTACGATTGTCGGATATAACTTGATATCCTCCATCTTGCGAGCGTTAGGAAACTCAATCACACCGTTAGTGTTTCTTGCTCTCGCTAGCGTCATTAATGTCGGACTCGATATCTTGTTTGTCGGTGTTTTCCGTATGGGTGTCGGTGGTGCTGCCCTAGCCACGGTTATCTCACAAGCTCTTTCCGGAATCGGTTCTTATATTTACGCATTTATCCGTTACCCAATTTTAAGGGTGACTGTAAAAGAGCTTATCTTAGAAAAGAAGGAAGCGCTGCATCAATTGGGAAATGGATTACCGATGGGTTTGCAATTTTCCATTATCAGCATCGGAATTGTCGCCATTCAGTCGGTAATTAACTCATTTGCAGTTCCTAACGATAACTCAATTATCACAGCCTTTGCCACGAGCGCTCGCATCGAAGCGATTATCATCGTGCCATTTTGGGGGCTGGGAGCGGCGATGGCTTCCTACATGGGTCAAAATTACGGCGCCCGCAACAAAGAAGGAATCGTAAAAGGTCTCAAGATTGCGAAGCGTATGGCATTTGGACTCGCACTTTTTTGCGCCGCCATTTTAATGCCATTAGGTCCTTTGATGATTAATCTATTTGTCGAAGAACCCTCTACTAATTTACTGATGTATGCGAGGTTATATTTTTTGATCATTCCACCGTTTTACATCGCGGTCGGTCTGATTTTAATTTATCGCAACACACTGCAAGGACTTGGAGATGCCACCTACGTCTTATTCGGTGGCATTCTTGAACTTATTATCCGTGTGTCCGTCGCCTATGGTCTTGCACCCATCATTGGATATTACGCGGTGTTTTTATCAAATCCGATCACATGGACGATTACTGCGTTTTTCTTCATGTGGCGGCATCATTTCTTTATCAAAGAAAAAATCAGGAAAAATTATTTTTCAGAACCCGTTTTAACGAGCAGTTAATCAAACAAATTTTTCGAATCGATGAAAAAATAAATAAAAGGACGTTTATATAACTTGACAATCTTTACTTTAGCAATCATTCAATGAACTTTTATGGAATGATAGAGGGCGAAACGGTATCAGACTATGTACCATGCTTTTCAAGTTTGAAATCACATCGTACTTATTACGTACCTTAAAAGAGCATGATTGCCTCGAGTGTTTAGAGTAACATATAGGTAATTGGAGGATTCATCATGAGTATCACCGTTAAATTTTATCGCCTAGTGATTAAGGTGTTTGACAATTGGCTCCATATAAAACTAGGAGATATGCGACCCACTCCTAGGAAGCACCTCTATAAGAAATATTCGATTAGAAAAATGGTGTATGAAGAGCATGATTGTTTCTTCCTTGAACCTTTAAATAAACCCAAACCTTTAAAAGCCATTGTCTTCACACATGGAGGTGGTTATCTCTATCCCGCCACTTCCCATCATTGGCGTCTTGCCATCGAATTGATGGAGAAAACAGACTCAGCCCTTGTTTTTACCGATTATCCACTGATTCCGAATAATTATAAAGACGCGACAATGTATATGGACCTTGTATATGCAGAAACAATGAAGCAATATGAACAGATTGCCTTCGTCGGTGATTCGGCTGGTGCGGGGCTCATCTTTGGCTTTATCCATCATCTGAAGGATAAGCAGCTTCCCCCTCCACACAAAATGATTCTCATCTCGCCTTGGCTTGACGTATCGATGGAAAATCCTGATATCAAGGAAATCGCCAAACATGACGCTTGGCTCGCCAATTGGCCCTTAAAAAAGTATGGAGCTCAGTATTCTGACAATGACCCCAAAAACAAGCTTGCCAGTCCAATCTATGGGGAACTGAAAGATTTACCAAAGACGCTAATAATCACTACTGATGATGACGTACTGGACGCGGATGTGATGTTATTAGAGAAGAAGAAAGATCCGGCGTGGGATGTAAAGGTATCAAGATATAACGGCGTGTTCCATGATTTCCCACTGATGGGTTTAAATGAATCAAAGCAAGCACGGCAGGAAATGGTTGATTTTATCACTAATGGAGATGAATTCTGAAACGTGCTATTTGACCAAGATTATGAAATAGTCCGTTTCAAGGACAGTTAATCTCAGTGATTATTGAATTATGGAATCAGATAAAGCGGAATGATAATCTTTCCCAGTAGGATAGGCTGATGTTACTTAGGTTGAACAACACAAGTAAGACTTTTGGGTTTTTATGAAGTATGGCCACAAAGACAAAATTCTGATAAACAAAGAGCATCTAGAAGAAGATATGACATTAAGCGATTTCTTAGAAAATTGTAAGCAAGATATGAATGAGAAAATATTGATGATATTCAGAAAAAGCGTGATAAATAGTCGATATTTTTTCTTTTCCTATTAACTGCGGACATAAGGGTTAAACAGCAATAAAAGAAAGTACTCGTTTGATGAAGGAAACTGGGGAATAGAGGAATATGCGAAGTGAAAACCAGTAGTCTGACCTCAATGGTTGGTTATTCTATTCATTGATGAAAATCTAGTTTATACCTAATAACAAGCTGGCAATTAAAAAATACATGACCAAAGCTCCGGCGTCGACAACAGTCGTGATGAGCGGAGCGGCCATTAAGGCTGGATCCAATTTTAGCTTCTTAGCGAGGAGTGGAAGCATCGCTCCGATTGTCTTAGCCATGAAGATGACGATAATCAGCGTCAGTGATACGACCAGCGCCAACTGAATGTTATACATAATCCATACGCGGACGAAATTGATGATGGCTAACGCGACGCCGACAATAAGACTAACGCGAATTTCCTTAAAGAACACCTTAAGGCCATCGTTCGGCTTGATCTCCTTAAGGGCCATGCCGCGGATGATAAGCGTCGAAGCTTGGGAACCGGCGTTGCCGCCGGTATCCATTAACATCGGGATAAAGGACACAAGTGCTGGGATGACGACGATTGATGCTTCAAACCTGGTAATGATAAAACCGGTAATTGTGGCCGAAAGCATAAGCACGAGTAGCCAAACGATGCGGTTTTTAGCGAGAATGAAAGTTTTTTCCTGCAGATATGGCTTATCGGAAACATGAAGTTTACCAACCATTTCAAAGTCTTCAGAATACTCTTCCTTAATAACGCGAAAGGCGTCATCATGGGTAACGATACCGACCAGTCGGTTTTCTTTGTCGGTAACCGGGAGGGCGATGAGTGGATACTTATTGAAAATGTGAACCAATGTTTCCTTATCGTCCGTGGTGATTGCTTTGACGAAGTCCTTGCGCATGATGTCACCAATCACTTTGTTCTCGGGACTCGTGAGCAAGGATTTCACTTCAACGACACCAATGAGTTTTTTGCCCGGGGAGGTGACGTAGCAGGTATAGATTGTTTCTTTCTCAATTGCCAATTCTTTTATGATACGTAAGGCATCACCAACGGTATGCATTGTCCTTAGGGAAACAAACTCGACGGTCATGACCGACCCGATTGAATCCTCGGGATAATTCATCAGTTGGTTGATAATCACTCGGTGTTCGTGACTTATTACCTTTAATACGCGGGTGACGATATTTGCTGGCATTTCCTCAATCAAGTCTGCAGCATCATCAGCATATAATTCTTCAATAATCGATTTAATTTCATCATCAGTAAATCGCTCGACAATCTTGCTTTGGAACTCCAGGGGAAGATAGGCAAAAACTTCCGCCCCTTTATCTTTTGACAAAAGTCGAATTAATTTGATGACTTCATCGATGGGCAATTGTTCAAAATTTTCGGCGATATCGACGACCATCATCGTCTCTAGTAACGCTTTTTTTTCTTGGAATTTCTTTTCTTCTTTGAATAGTTTATTTATGGCCATAGGGAGTTCCTCGCGTATATTCTCGCACAAGGCAAAATAATAGGAAATAGAAAACGAATGCAATTTTAAATGTTGATAATACTGACAATCGTTATCATGATTAAACAACACCATTATGATAAATCATAATGATAAATCGTTTTTTGCTAAGTGACATCCGTGTATTTTTAGTAAATTTCTAATCTGCCAGGCCTTGTTGAAATCTTATTGTGGATGGAGCATCATGCATGTATTCGAAACGATTAAATATTAGCTGTTAGGTGATTAAGTGAACGCGACAGAAAATTTTTCCGTTTTGAACGCGATTTTTCAAAAAATTGTTGCAATAACCATGTCCAAGTTTGACAAAATGAGTAATAATCACATAATTCGAATAAGGCAAAAAGACCATTTCAATGAGTGCACATGCCTTATCTTAAGAAACGAGAATTGATACATCAAATGGTGACTCGAGTTGGTGGCTTCGCTTACTAGATTATAGCAAATACCGGTTTAGTTCATTCGACAAGGTCAAAAGAAAATTGTCTAATACATCAATTAATAAAATAAAACAGAAAATAAATAATCGTCATAACGTGCAAATTTATTTTGAAGAACTGAGGTGAGCACTTCTTTATTTTGTTAAATATTCAAGCAAGCATTTAGCTGCATATAGTGGGCCACTACTTTCAAATCCATCGATACCCAGGCGCGTATATAATTCTCCGACTTTCACACCATTATTAAACAGATGAGCAAAATATGATTCAAGCAACTTTTGAGTTACGCTTTGTTTTTGCATTGGCCCGAATGGATTAGCAAAAAAACTTTCGACAATTCCGGTTTCACTCGTTGTTCCTTTGGCTTTACGACGTCCACGCATGAATGTTGGTAAAGCCTCATCCATTGACGAAAAGAAGCAGAGACCGGCGTTGTTATCATCATAGTTATTGGCATAAAAAACCATATCAATTTGATGTTCTTTCATAATGTATTCGTAAGTTGAGATTGGGAGGATAATGCGTGCATTAATCTTGTTTGGGTTCATGAATATCGCTCGATCCATTTCGCGATAAGCATAGCCGACTTCAAGATCATCCAATCTCACGAAAGCACCAATTTCAGTACCTTGGGCGAGCACTTGACCATCTTTGAGGAAGAATGTACCCATATCATCAAACACAATCCGAATATCACGCACATATTTTTCACCGATGACTCGTAGCGCTTCAAGACTTTCAGATTTACCTGCTCCCGAGTCTCCGATGATAACTACTTTCCAGGTGCGTCGATTATATAGTTCAATCGTCACCATTGAACCGTGAATAGGGAGATTACCGCGATCAATTTGTGCGATATTGTGAAGGGTTAACAGCATTTTTTTCATATAACCGAAATAATCGTTTTGATCATTACGAGCGACAAAACCGATATAGACACCTTCTTTATCATCATGATAATAAGTTGCATCATATTCATGTTCCTGAATGCCGTAAATATAAATTAAGTCAGGCTTACGACAATTGAATTGAGAGGCACCCGCTGATTCGAATAAACTCGATAAGGCAATTCCGTGATGAATAAAATCACGATGAAAGAATACATATGTCAAGAAGGGACCAACCCATACTGGATAGCAGAAGAAATCCCGTGGTTTGTAATTGATTGCAGCAAGCGGATTTTCAAAGATCTCTTGAAATAAACCGTTGCGCGTGTTTGCCTTTGTTCCAATGATAAAAGGCGGACGCATTAAGACACAAGAGATGAATAGTGTATCATGCAGTTTTTTATACACATCAGCACTTCGCCAATTATTGTGTGTCAAAATCATGTTGGCATTAACACCGGCTGGTAGTTGTCTAAGAACTCGGACTTCATTTACACGTAACCGTTGCGTCACAGTCCGATACAGCGCTAACACTGTGGCATTAAATGATTCTGTCGCTTGCGTGATGGCTGTTTGTTCATCATCAATTTGATGGCGTTTCAAAATCCAGCCATAACGTGAGATACTGCGCCAATAATCATAAAATTGTTCACTGAAGCGATAAAGAGCTCGTCTTTTAGCTAAAATTAGATCAGCGTTTGGAAAATAATTGGCTATTTTTTCAAACTCCCAAACAAGTAAGAATTTGTAAATCGCCAATATTTCATCAATACTTAAAGGACGAATTCTTGTGAAAAGTTCAAAATCGTGTTTGCGCACATGACTTACAAAACGTTGCAACACTTTTAAAAATAAATCACTGACAATTATTTTGGCCGGTGTATTACAAATACCTGTTGCTAGGTTGATGATTGCGTAATTTTTCGAAAAGTAAAATGGTTTCATGTAATAAAATCAACTCCAATGTTTTAGTAAGTTTAACCGATTAAACCATGTAAATCAAAATTAATGAGGTGACTTCCAATGATGAAACATCGCTATCAATCTGAAGAAACACTTAAAAATCTAAAACATTTTTATCTATTTGAAGTAGAAAAAAACGTTAACAAACACAACACGAATAATATTTCATTACAAAAAAATAAAGAGACAATCATCTAAATAGGTAAACAAGTTTGAGTGGTTCGGCCAAATTTTTCAAATTTTATAACCTGCAAAGGTTTACATTTTCGAGGCTATCGTCTTATCCTATTAATGAGGAGAAAAATTCATGATTAAAACTATTACTCGATCTTCTTCCTATGCGAAGAAAATGATTATTTCTTTGTTACTGTTTGCCTTGCCGATTGTTTTTTTAAGTCAAATAAAAGACGACGCCCATCCTTTGCGCGCAGATCCCGTCTTGGCGAGCCGTACATTCACCAAGGAATCAGTGGCAACCCCGACCGTTTATCCCGAATCCGGATTTCTCCTTTGTGATGGTGTTTTACCAAGCGAACAATTCCGGTTTTTCTATTTTTCGGCAGCCGCCCAAAGCTTAAGTACGCATTTAGTCACCCTTCAAAAAGATTCGGTTTCAGGGACACCTGGCACATTAATGAATATGTCGGTTTTTAATGGTTTATCGACGATAACGGTCACCTTTTCGGGGGATGGAACCCCAGAGTTATTTGCTAAAGCTGATCGTGGATTGTATGAGCATTTTGAAACTGGTTCTTATGAAGCGTTGACTTCGGGTGTCGAAATTGATTTAAATCCTTCATTACAAGATTTTGGTTATGTAACGATCATCAATGATTCGGAAACCCCAGTTCATATCGATAGCATCAAGATATCTTATGCATGCACCAATAATGTCGATCAGTATTTCTACGCTGATGAGAACAATCATCTCAGTTACGCTCGCTCGGCCTACGGTCAATTGTTACAAGAACCCGATCAGTTCATGTTAATGACTAATCCCACGGCAACCACTAATAACTATGCTCAGGGCGACTATGCTGGCCATCCAAATAAATGGTATCGATGGAATGGATTGGCGCTTCAAAACTACCGACTTGATGGCGATCAATTAAATTGGGGAGCAACTCCCTTTGGTGAAATGGTCGACGACCATATCGTCGTTCAAATGACGGCGATGATTGATCCTGCGATATTTTATAACGATGATGCCTATTTCCATTTAGCGCCATGGATTGAAATCGGCGATGAAACGCATACAAGTCTAGGTTGGATTCAAAGCTATATGGGCAATGATAATTATGACCCAATCGGTGGTATTAATATCGAACGCACCGATACTTACCGAGGGCGATTTTTCACGAATTTCGATTGGAATCCTAATTATTTCAGCGAAGGAAGTGGAGCCTGGGCTTTCCAAAACCCTGAGACCACTTTTGTTGTCGGAGATCCAACCACATCATTAAAAGATGCGTATGCGAGTAATCACCTGCCATTTTTTAATATCTCTTTCGTGATTGAAGGAAATAGCTACAAACTCATTATTAACGATTTTATGATTTATAACTCTGACGCTTATTTCTATGAAACCTATACGGATCAACAATACACGATTCAACAAATTCACCTTCAAGCGGTTAACTACGGTCACCAAGGCGATCCGGAGGCCGATCCAGCAATAGCCTTAGGCCAACCACTTGACCCATACTTCTATGGGTTTACGAATCCTCAGATTTTTACACCAGTTTCTTGACTCAATAAATGAAGCAAAGTCTTAAAAAGACTTACTTCATGTGTTCGTAAAAATAAGCCATACCCGCTTCGGCAGTTTCTTTATATTTTGGGTGCATATCAAGCCCAGTTTGATACATCGTGTTCACAATCATATCAAATGAAATTTTTCGCGTATCACTTAAGAAACTCGCTAATTCTGATGCATTTATCGCACGAATGCCAGCAACTGCATTGCGTTCGATACATGGAATTTGCACATAGCCGTCGATGGGATCACAGGTTAAACCCAAAAAATGTTCCATGGCGATTTCAGCAGCGTACTCAATTTGCTCAATGCTCAAATCTAATAAATAGGCATGAGCGGCCGCGGCCATGCTACAAGCCGAACCAACTTCAGCTTGACAACCTCCGATTGCACCACTGATTGTGGCGTTAGTCTTAATGACATTACCGATGACACCAGCAACAGCGATGGCTTCGATAATCGTTCGCTTCGATTCGCCGCGATGATGGAAAAGATAATATAAGACTGCGGGCAATACCCCTGATGCGCCACATGTTGGAGCAGTCACAATTACACCACCAGATGCATTCTCCTCGCTGGCAGCAAAGGCATAGGCAGAGACGAGGCGAATTAACCTAACGCTTTCCGTTTCTTCCTGTTTAGCCCGATCAATTAAAACCTTGGCTTTCCGAGTGACTTTGAGGTTACCCGGCAAAACTCCATCAGTAGCCAACCCTTTTTGTACCGTGCGTTGCAGTTGTTGCCATACCGTCATTAAAAATTCATCAATGTCTGGTTCATAGTGTTTTACATAGTCATATAACGAATAATCGTGAGCTCGACAAAACGTTTTAATTTCCTCAAAGTTTTTTTCAGGATAAACATCGATGATTGTTTGCTCGTTGGAGTCAAAGAGAATATCGCCACCACCGATACTTCTCACGGCGATGGTATCCAGCAGCTGCTCGTCTAGAAATATTTCAAACACCAAATGATTTGGGTGTCTAAAGATGTCGATTTTATTCACAAATTCCACATGCGCTGGTGCAAGCTTTTGTGTGATGATGGCATCGGTTAAATGCCCTTTACCAGTCAATGCTAATGAATTGAAAAGCGTTACGATGTAGCGATTGGCTTCGGGATATTTCGTTTTTATAATCTCTGAAGCAAACCCTGGCCCCATCGTGTGCGACGATGAAGGACCATGGCCGATTTTATATAGTTTCTTGAGTGATTGCATTGAGCCTCCAAAACGGAACAAGCGATTCTAATTGATAACGTTTACGTTATCGCTGAAGATTATTATATATTTGTTACTACCCGAATATAAGTGATTATTTCATAGGATGGATTAGTCCACATGAATATATTATTCTTCAATTCAATGAGAAGAACTTAAAACCAATTCGGATAATTTTTCTGTTAACGTATTGAAGGGATAGCGTTTGATTCAGCAAATAGATTTGCGGTGAGTATGTAATGCTCTGATTTTTAAGAAATTTAAGGACCATGAAATTGCGTTTTAGCCGACGCTACGAGTGACTTGACTTCTAGTATTTCAAGCATCATAGGGCTCCTTATAATTGACTCAAGACATAACTGTAAATGTAAAAATAAGCATATTATTAATAACGTTTTTTGCAATCACGTATCATTTTCAACATTATTAGTTTAAACTAATAAAAATAAAAGTTACCTCAGCGTAGTAGGGAAATATGTCAATTTATTGTCCAAAAATCTATATATGTTACCTATAATCACAAACAAAAAGACTACATACCAGGAGTGAAGTGATGGCGAGCGATCGCACCAAAACGGTTAGCAAAACAACCGATCATTATTTAAAACGCGAGCTTTATGAATTGATTAAAAGTGATTCGCGTATTTTCGATTTTATCCAAGAAGCATCACTTGATGGGATGTGGTATTGGAATATTGAGACGATTGAAGATGAGTGGATGAATGATAAGTTTTGGCAGACCCTAGGTTATACTTCAAACGAAAAAACTCATCATTCATCAGAATGGCAACATATCATTTTTAAAGAAGATCTCGAAATCGTTAAAGAAAATTTCCGAAAACACTGCGATGATGCAAACCATCCATTCGACCAAGTTGTCCGCTATCGCCACAAGAATGGCTCAACGGTTTGGATTCGTTGCCGAGGCATCGCAATTCGTGATGAATCAGGCAAACCAATCAGAATGTTCGGTGCTCATACGGACATTACCAAACTTAAAGAAAGCGAAACGCGTTTTAAGATTTTTCATAATGCCTCTTTTGGTGGCATTGCGATTCATGATAAAGGTTTGATTCTTGATTGCAATCAGGGGTTATCTAATATCACGGGCTATACCATCGATGAACTTATTGGGATGGATGGAATGTTACTAATTGCTCCCGATTATCGTGACATCGTCATGAAAAACATCAGCTTTGGTTATGAAAAACCATACGAAGGATTCGGCTTACGGAAAAATGGAGAGCGCTACCCGGTTAGATTAGAAGCACGCAATATCCCTTATCAAGGCAAACAAGTGCGTGTTGTTGAATTTAGAGATTTGACAGACTTAAAACGCGAAGAATCTTCAAAACTTGCGATTGAAGAGCAATTTCGGTTACTCACGAGCGAAATGCACCTTGGTTTGGCGCTTCATGAGATTATTACTGATCAAAGTGGCCGGCCTGTTGATTATCGCTTTATTGGCGTTAATAAAAGTTACGAATCATTAACGGGTTTAAACAGTGAAGCAATCATTGGCAAAACGGTGCTTGAAATACTACCAAACACCGAGTCAAGCTGGATAGATCGCTATGGACAAGTTGCTTTAACTGGGCAGTCGATGCAGTTTGAAAATTATGCGCAAGAACTCGGTAAGTACTATAGTGTGACCGCCTACTGCCCTAAGTATCATCAATTTGCGGTCATCGTTGAGGATATTACCCCACGTAAAAAACTAGAACTACAAATATTCCATCAAAAAGAGACACTAAGGGCAACGTTTAACTCAATCGGAGATGCTGTAATCGCCACTGATGATCATGGCATCATCACTGGTATTAATCCCATTGCGGCGAAGTTGACCGGTTATACAGAAGCTGAAGCAATTGGAAAACCATTTGAGGAAGTATTCAATATCACGTGTGAAGATCGAAGCGTAGTCATCGAAAACCCTGTCAAGAAAGCGCTAGAAACGAACCAAATCGTTGAACTTGCGAACCACACATTACTGTTATCGAAGGACGGAAAGCAATACTATATCGAAGATTCAGCCTCGCCGATAAAAGACGACACTGGGTCAACGATTGGCGTCGTCCTCGTGTTTCGTGACGTCAGTGAAAAAAAGCAAAAAAACGATGAGATTATCCATGTCAGCAAACATGATTATTTAACAGGACTCCCGAATCGACGCTTCTTTGAAGAAAAACTGGTCGAGATGGATCGACAAAATAATTACCCGTTGCTTATTTGCATGATTGACATTGATGGTTTAAAGCTTATTAACGATGCATATGGTCATCACGCAGGCGACATCGCCATCAAAATTGTGAGTGAACAAATTAGTAAACATATTCGGCCAGTTGATTTTGCATCACGTACAGGCGGAGACGAGTTTGTCGTGTTATGTCCAAATATGAACGAAGAAACGTTCAAAGATACACGTAACGCAATTTTAAATGCTCTTTCAAAACGTTACCTCTATGGCATTCAGTTATCAGTATCGTTTGGATATGATGTTAAATTGTCAGGTTCTGAAGATGTTGATGCGGTGCTAATTAATGCTGAAAATAGCATGTATGCCCGTAAAGTGTTACATGGTCGAAGTAATCGCAACGAGATGATCATGACATTGTTTAGCGCGTTAAAAGAAAAACATGATACTGAACGAATTCACTCTGATCGGGTTAGTCAGTATTGCAAAATCATGGGTGAAAAGCTCGCGTTAAACACCGATGAAATCAAGGAATTAGAAATTGCTGGCTTAATGCATGACATCGGCAAAATCACGATTCCTGACCACATCCTTGAGAAACCAGGAAAACTGAGTGATGATGAATGGGCGATTATGAAAAATCACGCAATTAACGGATATCAAATACTCCGTTCTGCGGATAAGTATTCGCGTTTGGCCGAATATGCACTTACCCATCATGAACGATGGGATGGGAGCGGTTATCCAAATGGATTAAAAGGTGAGGAGATTCCGCTATTTTCACGAATCATCCATGTTTGTGATGCCTATGAAGCGATGACAGCCGATCGCCCATATCGAAAAGCGTTAACCCATGAGGTGGCGATTAACGAACTGATCCGTTATTCGGGCACGCAATTTGATCCAAAATTGGTCATGGTGTTCATAGAAGAATATTTGCCTCATTGAATGAAGTTGGATACAAGCCAACATTTATTAACGTGCGAGTTCTTATCTTTAAATAAGACATTACTTCTTAATTAGGACGCTGTGTTTTTATAACCAATGATTGTTACCTTTTGCGGTTTCAATCGTTTGTGCAAAGTTAAATACATAATCGTAAAAGCAGTTTATCAACATTTTTTAGCAATTAAGTGCATAGGATTGTCAGTGGGAAAAGTAAATAATTACTTTATAACGACTATGTCGATTACTTTTTATTTAAAAAGCGACATTAAATCACAATAAGGAGTTACCTAAATGAAAAAAATGTCCATACTTGCTGTTACCTTTGGTGTTGTTTTTCTCGTTGGCATCACCACAAAATTATCAATTGATAAGACAATTAAGATTGATGCTGCTGTCGTGACCGAACCCACAAAACGAGTGCATTTTTTTGGTAATACCTCAAGCGCCGTTTGGGGTGCGGCCGACGAAACCATGAAGGTTAATTACACTAGTGATGAAGTACCAACCACATCACCGATGGTCTTGGACTTTTCTAGTACTGGTTCATCGACCACAACGTTCATGTGGTATTTTGATTTACCAAGTGATGTCACACAATTCACATTCTCTAAATACAATGCATCTGAGGAGTTGTTGGCTACATCAAGTTCGATTACATATGATGCTGCCAGCATTATGTTCATGGTCAACTCAAGCAATGAACCAATTGCTAAAACAGATAAACCGACGGCATTTCTTCATTCTTCACCAAACACGATGAGAATTTGGGTTACCAATTATTCTGCTAATTGGTATGGCAGCCAAGGCTACCCGCTTACATTAAGAGTAGATGGAAATGTACATTATTATATGACTCACTTTGACATTGACGGCTCGAAAAGCGCCTCATATTATTATGCTGATATTCCATTGACAGCGTCTTCTTGGCAAGTGTATTCATTGAACGTTCCAACAAATTTGTCAACTAAAGGGTCGACGACCGCCATTAGTACTGATCATTACAAATTATATGCGTTGCCATCAGCAACATCTGGGGCAGCACCAGTCGATGCCGCACCAACAAATATCCGGACCGATGCATTTGCAAAAGTACTTGAAGGATTTACAACGTGTTCAGATAGCGCGCTAAATGGCTATGGTGCTTGGGGACAGCTAGAGACATATTGGTACAACAACCTCGCTTCAACCGACCTTACTTCTTTGACACTGATTGATCACCTCACTAGCGACATTGAGGAAGGAAACTATAAGAGCGACGTCATTAAAACTACCACGGTTTCAGTTCAAAACAAATGGGATATGATGGAAGCACTTTATGAAGCAATCCCGGAGGGACCGAAAGTCGGAGTTTTATCTTGGAATGACAAAAAAACGACATTAGTAACATTGGTTTTTGGAATAACTTCAATCACCATGATTGCGTTGTTAATAATTAAATATCGACAAAGACGTATTAATTAATCAATTATAAATTTAATGCTAGAGGGAAGCGGTATTCATTGTACCGCTTTTCTTTCGCACAAAAACTAAATTTAATCCACTTGAGCACTTGCATTAAGTAAAACAAAAACTTTATTATAAATAAAGACTGCAAATTATGGGCGTTAACGAAAATTATTACGAAAATAAGCGGCACGGTAACCCTGAATTTCCGATTTGTCTTTATGAATCGGTCTATTCCGGTTTTAAAAATTGCTATCTCCATTGGCACAAAGAATTTGAAATCATGCACATCGTTAAGGGTGAAGCCGATGTCTATATCGACGGACATATTTTCAATGTCCATCCGGGTGATATTGTGTTTATCTCTAAAAATGAATTACATCAAATCCGCCAGGTAATGGGAGCTGATTTTTTAACGATAAACGCAATCGTGTTCGATTTATCATTGTTATCAGGAGAAGATCAAGACATCGTTGATAACACGGTTTTTAAACCATTACGCGACGGCCATACAATCATTTTTGAAGTTGTGCGTCCTGGCGATCCTGGTTACGATCAAATTCACGAACGTATTGTGATGATGACCACTAATCTCAAGACAAAAACCAAATTATTTGAAGTGCTAATTAAAAGTGACATGTACGCGCTATTCTTTAACCTTCTGCGCTTTGGGTATATCAAAGATAACGATATCTTAGTCCCACAAACTAATCAGCTACGAATCATTAAAAAAGCTGCGGCGCATCTAAGTGAACATCTTCATGAACGAATCACCGTTAAAAAATTAGCGTTGCAATTTGGATATAGCGAGTTTCATTTTTCTCGCCTTTTTAAACAGCACACGGGAAATACTATTAATGATTTTATCAATGAAATGTCAATTAATCGCTCAAAAGCATTATTAACACGCTCAGATTTATCTTTGGATGAAATCGCACAAGAGGTGGGATATAGCAATTCTGGATATTTCATCCAGGTTTTCAAGCGTCATAATAGCGGATTAACTCCAAACAAATACAGACAAATCACAAAAAAATGACATTACCAAAGCTTCTTCCTCATAAATGATTTGAACATTATCAAATCATTTAGCACTATTTCAACATATATCAGCAAATCATAAACACAACAAGGGATTTCTTAATGAGATACTTTTATTAATCAAGTTTCTGATTGAGGTGCTTTCAATATGAAAAAGATCTTTGTAAAAATACTTACCGGCATCGTGGCAATTTACTTAGTTATTCAAGGTGGCAATATTGCTCCAGGTCTAGCGTTAGAAAATAATAGCAATCCAACCTATTACAGTGTTTATTTCCATGACACGAATCTCCCTAACATTCGCGTCCGTGAAGGTGAGGCAATTACACGACCAGCAACACCAATAAAAAACGGCTATGATTTTCAAGGATGGTATGGGGATTTTGCACTGACATATCCTTATGTGTTTGAGACACCAGTCACCAGCAATTTGATCTTATATCCACGCTGGAATCCAAGCACTGATTCAGCAACTGGTGACTATTATTATATCTCGCGTTCATCGAACTACGAACTTGCAGCAGCAAAACCATTATTGCGCGATTATGACGCCGATATATTAACATATACGATTCAAGTTACAGCCGTAGCGCAAGAAGAATTTCAAATTATTAATCACTTGAGCCCCCATGCTACCACTTGGGGCATTGACATCAACAATAGCAAACACGTATTTCGTCGAGCAGGCGAGTATGAATTAATATTCACCCCTGAAGATTTTAATGATTATCGCCGCAATATTGAGATAGTGAATTTGGATCAGGGCGCCACAGTCGATCCCAATGACCTCGTCAGTATTTATGATGGCGATGACGTCATCGATTATTATTTTTTAAGTCCATATCAAACCGAGATCGTTAAGGCATATTTTTGGACTCGTTCAACAAGATTATTGGATGCTTGGCCTGGCGTTGCTATGGAATTCGTTGAAGAAATCGACGCGTTAAAACTATTTAAGATCACGGTTGAAAAAGGCATCTTTGATTATGTCAAATTTAGTGGTCCAGATGGTTCGCCCACAACACCGTCAATTGACTTAACAAATTATGCAAATGATGATTTGGGAGAGAAGTGGTGTTTTTACACTAAAAGCGGTAATTATTTTGCCTTTAATTACGCGAGTGGTGAAATTCCCGAAAACATTGGTAAAATGGCGACCTACTATTATGAAGTGGCTGTTAATTCCCCCACTATTTATGCCTATGCTTATCGAGGAACACACGAAAATGCAGAATGGCCAGGCGTACATGCCAACCACATTGAAACATTAACTAATGGCCACCGCCTATTCGGAATCACGATGATGGAAGAAGAATTTTACTATATTATTTTCCATGATTCGAGCGCCGGGTTATTAAAAACCCCGAGTCTTGATCTTCGTGGTCTCCCATCTGGTGTCTGTTTCAAAACGGCAAATAACACCAGCACATCAAGCTATACGTATTATCTTTATGATGAGATTGATGAAATAAGTTATTATTATGCCTCTAGTACAACGCTTGGGGCAGAGTTTAATGCTTATTTCTATGATGGAATCGTCTTAGGTCCGACCCCATTAACATTTATTGAAATGACCGAAGATAATCAATATCTTTATGAAGCAACGGTAACAAAAACGTTCAATTATGTGATTTTCCGAGGTTATGATACGACGGGAGTATATCATGAAACGCCAGAAATTTCACTTGGCTCATATTCTGAAAACACCGCTTTTTATCTTGATGATGGAATGCTGACATCATTCCTTTATGAAGCAACAATAACGACACTCACATATTATTTCGAAACTAAGAACCCCGCGCGCATTCAATATGCATTCTTAAGAGATGGGGCAATCAACAATGGGTGGCCAGGTGAGGTCATGTCTCTTTTCGATACCGATACTGACGGAGTTCGTACCTATAAAATTGAATTTAATAGTCAGATGTGGTCAGAAATTCGCTTTGTTAATAATAACAGTTCAATTTTTACGGAGTACGTCCGTTTATTTGACTACCCGACAGAAACGATATTTTACGAGATAAACAACGAAGTTGATGGTTATTTATTTGGAACTGATCGCCCATATACAATCCCAGACGTTGAGTATCCTAACACCATTACTTATTTCTTTGAAACACAAGTGAGTGCCGCTAATTATTATGCGTATTTCTGGCGGAGTGGTACAAACAATGTATGGCCCGGTTATACGATGGTTTATGAAGGTACCTTTAGTGGCTATATGCTCTATTCAACAGAAATAACGCCTGATTATTGGTACAACGCGATATTTAGCAGCACTAGTAGTGTGGTCAAAACCCCAACGATTGAACTTCGAGATATCGATGGCAATTGGAAATATCCAGACGGCACTGTGTTTTATTATCGAAGTGGCGTTGTCGGTACTTACCTTTTTGGTACGGCGCGTCCATATTCGATGCAGACACAAGCAATATTCTTGCCTCCGTCCGTATGTGAATTAGAATGCGAGGTGCGATAACATGAAAAAACATGGACATGCACGTATTTATTATTTCGTCGCACTCCTCTTAATTGGACTCACAGGATGTAAATCATCAACTGCATCTTCTTCAATCAACGAAAGCAGTTCAATCGATAGTTCGAGCACGTCAATGATCAGCTCCGGTACTTCTTCTAGCAGTGATGTTTCTTCGTCAATGAATGAGTCCAGCACAACTTCATCAAGTGATGTAAGTTCCAGTACTGACAGCTCTTCAAGTAGTTCCTCGAGCACGACCTCATCAAGTGATGTAAGTTCC
>CAZXCV010000009.1:18285-33325 GCA_964639215.1 uncultured Staphylococcaceae bacterium | reverse complement strand
GTTCCTCGAGCATGACCTCATCAAGTGAGACGAGCTCCAGTAATGACAGCTCTTCAAGTAGTTCCTCGAGCACGACCTCATCAAGTGATGTAAGTTCCAGTAGTAACAGCTCTTCAAGTAGTTCCTCGAGCATGACCTCATCAAGTGAGACGAGCTCCAGTAATGACAGCTCTTCAAGTAGTTCCTCGAGCATGACCTCATCAAGTGAGACGAGCTCCAGTAATGACAGCTCTTCTAGTAGTCAATCAAGCACAACTTCATCAAGTGAGACGAGCTCAGATAGTGATAGCTCTTCAAGCAATCAATCAAGTAGTGAAATCACCGATTCATCATACGATATGTATGCACCAATCGTGACGGACCACATTAAAAACGTCATCTTATTCATTGGTGATGGCATGGGGTTTGAGCACATTGAAGCCGCGACGCTTTATCAAGGAGCGCCACTTGCGATTGATTCAGCACCTTTGAAAACCGAAATGACAACCAATTCGCTATCAAGTGGTTATACCGATAGTGCGGCATCCGCAACAGCGATGGCAACTGGGACAAAAGTTTATAACGGTTCCGTTCAAATGAATGGATCTGGGCAAATTCTACCTAATTTCATTGATCAACTCGAAGAAGATGGTGTTAGAAGTGGTTTTTTGACAAGTGATACCTTATATGGAGGAACGCCAGCAGGCTTCCTTTCTCACGCGACAAGTCGTAATAATTACGCGGACATCATGACGAACATGGCTAGTTCAAAGGCCGACTTAATCATGGGTGTAGCCCCAAGAGATTTCGATACCTTATATGGTGGAAATTTCATTGCTAATGGTTTTACCTCGATTGGAAAAATGTCGACATTATCAAAACAACATGAACGGATTATATCAGCCTTTCCGACGATACCAGCGGTTGGAACAGGTACGAGTCTTGATAAACTTACAACATTTGCACTCGATTTTTTAGATAATAACGATAATGGTTTTTTCCTCGGTATTGAGGGTGCTGCCATTGATCACAAAGCACACGAAGGGTTATCCGAGGCGATGATTCTTGAATTATTGGCAATGAACCAAGCACTGGAAGTTGCTCTTAAATGGGCGAGTAATCGTACTGATACCGCAATCATCGTGACAGCAGATCACGAAACAGGCGGCTTGCAAGTGGCTTCAGATGCCACTTCAGATAATGTGTTAACGAAAATGATTTGGACGACCACGACACACACGTCGACCAATGTTCCATTTTATTGTTGGGGTTTATCACAAGATCAGTATGAAAAACTTGGTGGAGTGATGGATAATACCGACATTCATCAATTGGTAACGTCTTTACTATAAAGTTTGATTTTGTAACGATCTAAAAGTCATATAGTTGATATTTGCATCCAAGAAATATGGTAAATCTATCATGTGATTTTTGATGTGTAGAATTAGCAAGAACATGAGCGATAAATGATTTGACTTCAATAATATTAATCAGTATATTTATGGGTACGGGAATGAAGTACTCCCCTCGTCAAACGAGAACCGCATTATGCTGATGACTTCTACGATTTACATCGTGGCGTCATTGGTTTTTTATTAAAAAGGCGCAAAAATATTGGAGATAACTATGCTTTTCACACTGTCACTTATCATTCTTCTCGGATTTGCATTTTCTGAGATTGCCAGTCGCCTCAAGATACCGCGAATTGTTGGGATGTTGCTGGCTGGAATAGTCCTTGGACCTTACGTCCTAAACCTCATTGCTCCTGAAGTTTTGGCGATATCAATTGATTTGCGGCAAATTGCCCTAATTATCATATTGCTACGAGCGGGATTATCGCTTGATCTTAATGATTTGAAGAAAGTTGGTAAACATGCCATCTTGCTATCTTTTATACCGGCAACATTTGAAATAATTGGTGCTTTAATACTCGGACCATGGTTACTCGGATTGACATTGCTTGAATCAGCTATTATGGGGACCATCTTAGCTGCTGTTTCACCAGCCGTTGTCGTCCCAAAGATGCTGAAGTTAATGAAAGATGAAGTTGGGACCAAAAAATCGATTCCCCAAATGATTATCGCTGGCGCATCAGCGGATGATATTTATGTAATCGTATTATTTACTTCATTGGTCACAATGGCCAAAGAAGGAAGCTTCAGTTGGCTTGCGCTCGTGACACTCCCCGTATCGATAATTTCCGGTATTATTACTGGCACTCTACTTGGGTTGGCCATGGTCATGTTTTTTAAGAAATTTCATATTCGTGATACGGCAAAAGTGCTGATTATTCTTAGTTTTTCTCTCTTTTTATTGACGTTTGAACGAGTAAATGTTTTCCCATTTTCGGGATTACTCGCAAGTGTGTCTTTGGGGATTACCATCTTAGCGAAATATCCAATTTTAGCCAAACGACTTGTTCTAAAATATGAAAAAATCTGGGTGTTTGCCGAAATGCTGCTCTTTGTTTTAGTTGGTTCGGCAGTCGATATTACGACAATTCCAAAAATTGGATTATTGGCCATAATTCTCGTATTTGGAATGCTACTGTTCCGCACAATCGGTGTGTTTTTGGCAACATATGGTAAAAAGTTGTCATTTAAGGACCAACTATTTACTGTCACCGCTTATCTTCCAAAAGCCACGGTGCAAGCATCGATAAGCTCGATTCCACTGGCACTTGGAATATCCAATGGTGACACCATGCTGACTGTGGCGGTGCTTGCAATTTTAATCACCGCACCACTTGGCTCATTCTTGATTGATTTTACGTCCAAGAGATTATTAGATAAGGACCATCTTGTTGCAGACAAACCATAATCAATGCATTAGTTTCTTGATATTGCAAAAATTTAGTGAGATTAGCATCTCGTTATAAAGTTACTGATATTTGTTATCAAGATGATTTTTGATTGTAACAAGATATGTCTATTAATCTCAGCATAATATATTAATTGACTATTTAATTTTCATTATAATAGCGTTAATAGTTTAAAAACGATGGTAAATATTTTTATTTTGTTAGCAACCGAGAATTTTATCAATATCCGATTACAATTGGATTAACCGAGAAAAACGCTAATCTAAATCAAGACTTTCTCTATCTATACGCTCTTAATCATTTGATTGGACAATAGGAATTATCTATTCAAAGTTAAAACATTCGGTAATTTTATAATCGATAATTTCATTATCATCAGTCCCTTGCGTATCGTCGTTATTCATGAAAATGAACGTCGCTCTAATTTTTTTATTGTTGAGTACTAGAGGTAACCAATATTGATCATCCTTCCACATTGATTCATAAGGGATTGCTTTTAAACTAAACCATTCAGGACGCATCTCATCGGTTTCGATCGGATTGCCTTCCCACTTAGTCGCGATGAATACGTGCATGCGCAGTAAATAGCTTTCACCAAAATCAATCATCGCTGCTTGGTGACACGCTTTAACGAGCAAACCCGACTCTTCCTTGGCTTCGCGAATAGCGGCCCTCATCATCGTTTCACCAGGCAGTGTCTTACCGCCAAATCCATTATATTTACCAACTCCAAAACCGCGTTTTTTGTAGCCAAGCAAAATACGATTTCCATCGATAAAGAGCATATTTGTCACATCAGTTATTTTTGCTGCTGATTTTTTCATATTACATATCATATAACAAAAGGAAATAGGAAATCTTATAAATACCAATCTTCAAAAGCAAAAAAATAAAAAAGCATCTTCATAATATTGCATGATTTTATAACTTCTCAATAAAATAAAAACAAGAGGAAAAAATCATGTTTAATAAATTGTTAAAAACTGTGGCCAGTTACAAATTCTTTTGGCCAATCAGCATTGTTTTAATTGTTAGCTTAATCACGGGGTTGACACTAGGTTTAACAATGTGTGCTCCCGGAGAGTTTCGCATCGATTTTGTCACGAATGGCGGAACGGCAGTTACTCCGATTATTCAAAAAGCGAAGACACCAATTACCGCGCCTTCATCGACAAAAACAGGCTACACGCTATCGGGATGGCATGAAGATATTAATCTTGGCGACACGGCATTTGTATTTGACACGATGCCCAATCATGACACCACTCTTTATGCCAAGTGGACGATTAATCAATACACGATTACATTTGATACGAACAATGGATCAACGATTAATCCACTGACAGCCGATTATGGGGCACCGATTACTATGCCTAATAATCCTACAAAAACCGAAGGCGCATTTTTGGGTTGGTATCAAGATATTGGTTTAACAACTCCATTCATCTTTCCGGCCACAATGCCCTCAATTAACCAAACAATTTATGCAAAATGGGATATGAATCAATATACGATTACGTTTGTAACTAATGGTGATATGCCACTTGATTCAATATCGATTGATTATGGCACCACCATTAATTTACCAGTACCGACAAAAACCGGTCATTCGTTCGACAGTTGGTATTCTGATAGTGGCCTTACAAATGAGTTTGTTCTCACAACAATGCCAAATGCCAACTTGACACTTTATGGCAAATGGTCAATCAATCAATACACCCTGACATTCGTCACGAATGGCGGAACGACGATTACTCCGATTACAGCGGATTATGATACGCTTTACACACAACCGAGTAATCCAACTAAAACGGGCAATACGTTCGCTGGTTGGTATCTTAATAGTGAGTTAACAATAAGCACAATTCTTCCAGAACGAATTCCAGAAGAAGACCGAATTTATTATGCGAAATGGACGGTTAATGAATATCGTGTTTCATTTTATAGCAATGATGTGATTATTCCGACCCAAATTGCTACCGGTAATTCCCATACTCTCTTCTTATCAAATGATGGTGCTGTATATGGAACTGGATCCAATCTTAATGGGCAATTAGGTAATGGGACACTCGAATCCACGATTGATCCGACACCGGTTGCGACATCGGCATTTGGAACTGGAGAAAAAATCGTGCAAATATCAGTGGGACGGGGCACAACATCTCATTTATTATCCGACGCGGGACGCGTATACGGGATGGGTTCTAACAATCATAACCAAATTGGCGATGGGACATCATCGCGTCGGACAATACCGACATTACTTGATACAAGCAATTTTCAAAGCGGTGAACTAGTTACGATGATCGGCACCGGACAAAGCAGTGGCTTATTAATTACTAATCAACATCGCATTTATGGCTGGGGTTATAACGCCTACGGGCAAGTTGGGGATGGTACAACGACAAATGTTAATAAACCAACACTTGTGACTTTACCAGGATTGAATGTTGATGAACGACCAATTCACGTCGCGACATCAGGTTATCATTCGTTTGCTTTAACGAGTGAAGCTCGCGTCTTTGGCTGGGGCAATAACTCCCTTGGTCAGCTAGGAGATGGCACTGATGTCAGTAAGCAAACACCAACATTAATCTCATTTTCGAGCTATCTTGAAGCAGGAGACAGTGTGAAAACCATTTTTGCGAAATCGCTGACATCTTATGCTTTAACGGAAAACGGTAAAATCTTCGCGTGGGGTCAAAATAACTACTATCAAATTGGCGATGGATCACAAGCAGCGCGCTGGGTTCCAGTAGCTGTGACCATTCCAGAACCTGAAGTTGGCGAAAAGGTCATGAATCTTGGAGGAGGAGATCGACACACTCTTATCGTCACGAACCATAACCGTGTCTTTGGGTGGGGAACTTGCCCTTATTATGAACTCGGTCTCCCGACCACCCTTTTTAAAGCATTGCCAGAGCTTGTTAATATTCTTAACTATCCAGCTGGCGTTGATATTCTTGATATCGATGGCTCATACTCAGCTTCAATGCTCATCTTATCTAATGGGATGATGTACGGGACTGGTTATAACGAAAATGGCATCTTTGGGGATGGTCTCACGACATCGAAAGCGGCTTTTTATCAATATTCATTGGGCGGGTTAACAAAAATAACTAGCGATGCTCTTTATGATTATGACGAGACTCTTAATCTACCAACACCAACGAAAACAGGATCCACATTTATTGGCTGGTATCTCGACGCGGAACTCGTGACGGCGTTTACGGGAACCAAAATGCCTGATCACGATGTTGTTTTGTATGCAAAATGGTCAGCATGATGATAGAAACGACTTCGTTCTAAACCTTCAAAATACAATTTAACCTTAGAATCTCGGGCAAGAAACAATCAAAATCGCACTGCTATATCTTGAATTTTTAAACGATATCATAAAAGGCGCGAGCCAATATGAACGTTTTCCTTAACAAAGTGTAATAAACAGGAGAGCACAACATTTATTTGCCAAAAGTCGTGATTGAAAACGCTTACACCTAAATGTAAAATTAATCTAACGAACAGAATAGAGGTATTGATTAATGACGCAGACCATCTTTCTTTTGGTAACTATGGCCATCTCGTTATTAGCTTTCGGTTTTGCATTTTTGCTTTATGCTTGGTTAAGAAAACAACCAACAGGCTCGTCAAAAATTGAAACCATTTGTCGGTACATTCGCCAAGGAGCGAATACATTCTTAACCAAGGAATATATTGCTCTTGCTAAGTTTGCTGGCGTCTTATCTGTGATTATTTTTCTATTTCTGCCAAAGCCGATTTGGATTGACGGAGGCGCTAATTGGTTAACCAATTTGACAATGGCTTTAGCCTATGTATTTGGTAATGTCTTTAGCGCGATTGCTGGCAAAGTCGGAATCTTCGTGGCCACAGCCGCTAATGGAAGAACGGCCGTCGCGGCTAAAAAAGGCATCAAGGACAGTTTTTTAGTTGGTTTCAGAGGTGGCTCGGTCATGGGAATGGCCGTTGTTGGCTCAAGCATTCTTGGCATCAGTTTGTTATTTTGGATTACCGGGCATTCAACCTCGTTATTAGGATTTAGTTTTGGAGCCTCAAGTTTGGCATTATTCGCTAAAGCTGGTGGTGGCATTTTTACCAAAGCCGCCGATATCAGTGCTGATCTTGTCGGAAAAGTTGAATTAGGCATTCCCGAAGATGATCCACGAAATCCTGCGGTAATTGCCGATAATGTCGGAGATAATGTCGGTGATGTCGCGGGAATGGGTGCTGATTTATTTGATTCACATGTTGCATCGATGGTTGCTGCTCTTGTCATCGCGATGACGATTGACGGTGATGGTATCTTTGGACGCAACGTCGAGATGGTATTTGCATTTGCGGGACTCGGACTCTTAGCATCGATTATCGGTGTTGCCTGCGCACGGATGGGAAAAAAAGGCAATCCCAATCACGCTTTAAACGCCAGCACATACGTGACAACGGGCATTTATATTATATTTACCGGAATCATCACATTGATTCGTGCTTATGAATGGCGGCTTTGGCTAATTGCCATCATAGGACTTGCCGTCGGGTTAATTATTGGAGTTACGACTGATTACTTTACTAACGATGAGCGTCGACCCGTTCGCAATGTCACTGAAGCGAGCACCAAAGGACCAGCTTTTACGATTATTAGTGGTATTAGCTATGGTTTCCTGAGTGTTTTTCCAGCGATGATTGGAATCGGATTCGCTGCATTGCTCTCTTATAAAATTGGCGCAACGATTGGAGTTGGTTATGGTATGTTTGGTATTGCCATGGCCGCGGTTGGCATGCTTTCAATTGTCGGGATGATTATTTCTAATGATGCCTATGGTCCCATCGTCGATAATGCGCGTGGTTTGGCAGAGATGGGTGGTTTAGGTGATGAAGTTCTCGAAATTACTGACAAACTAGATTCAGCGGGCAATACGGTTAAAGCCATCACCAAAGGCTTCTCGATTGGCGCAGCTGGACTGACGGTTATCGCCTTATTAGGAGCGTTCATTTCTGAAGTGAATGGTGCGGCCATTGAACTTGGTCTAGTGTTACCCGGCCAGGCTTACATTAACGGTTTTGACATCATGGATCCCCTTGTCTTCTTTGGACTATTGGTTGGCGCATCCTTACCCGCCATCTTCAGTGCTTTGTTAATGCTAGGTGTTAAGAGCAATGCTGAATTGATTGTTAAAGAAATTCATCGACAATTTAAGGAAATCATCGGACTAAAAGATGGCAAAGAAGACGTTACTCCTGAATATGATAAGTGTATTGCCATCGCCACCAAAGGTTCATTGAGCGAACTCATTAAAGCGGGATTAGTGGCAATTATTTTGACACTACTTGTTGGATTCATAGGTGGCGTTAAAGCGATTGGCGGGTTCCTCGTTGGTAATATTGTCACCGGTTTACTACTAGCGCTATTCATGTCAAATAGTGGCGGTCTTTGGGATAATGGTAAGAAATTCGTCGAAGCTGGAAATTTTGGTGGTAAAGGCAGCGACACTCATAAAGCCGCGGTTGTTGGTGACACCGTTGGTGATCCATTCAAGGATACAGCTGGACCAAGTCTGAACACGCAAATCACCGTGGTTAGTCTCTTATCAAGTATATTTAGCACATTATTTTTGATGTTTTCCATCTTTTAAACTTTAATTAATAATTTTTTATTAAACAAAATGCCCATCTCTTTACTGAAGGGTTTTTGTTTGGAATAATGAGACTACCCTGATTGTAGTGATTTCATCATTCGAATCATTGGTCTCGAAAGGAAAAATTATGAGACTTGAAGTGCTCCGTAACGAATTAGAAAAATTTTTAGTCAATCAATATAAGTTTGAACCAGAATTTGATGAAGAAAACGAAGCGTTAATCGTTAGTTGTAATATTAAATTTCGTGATTTTGACGATCATGTTTTACTGCGGATCATCACATTCGCTTCGGGCGCGAGCACTATTCTATTTATCTTTGATAAAATCGAGTTAACGCTCGAAGTAATGCTACGTATTAACGCCTTCAATGAACATGTGCAACTACTGAAAGCTTATGTCAATGAGAATGGATTGCTGACGTTCAAACACACGATTATTGATGCCGTATTGGAGTCGAATATCAATGAGGCGCTCGAAACACTAATTAACGTATTCGTCGATATTGAAACGCGAAAACATTTGGATCCATTGACAGAAATGACGTTTTCAAAATAAATTATTCTAATTTTAAGCCGATGTTGAGATTTAAAAGTGCTGATGATTTACCGCTGATTAAAAGCGGTGTTAATCACGATATTAATAGAAATATAAGCAAACACTATTGTATTTTTCAAAATAATTGTTATTACTAATAATGAAGAAGCTTTTTTGATTATATCAATTTATCGTCACTACATTGTTGCCACCTACTAACGAAATCCGACCACTTAAGGAGGATGCAGCAATGATGACTCATGTATTTACTGAAAAGAAGCGCCAATCGATTATTTTAGGTAGCGTTTTGTTAATCGTTGGCCTTGTTTCGTATGCCTTCGGACATACCAACAATAATTTTAGACCACTAAATAGTGATGTTCCAGTTTTTACATTAACGCTTAATGAATCGAACGCTCCCAATGTCAGTAGTAGCGTTTTTGAAGCCGGACAATCATTTGATCGTTACGTCGCGTTTGATTATGAAGGCGCAAAGCAATTAGAAGGTTATCATGTGGCGCTTGATGAATATGGCTACGTTACTAATAATCCCGCCACTCAAATTACATCAATCCAATCAATTACGGCAGTATTTACTGGTGGTATCGCCAATTTGACGACAGGCCCCAGCCTTTTGTTGATGAATGACGAACAACAAATGACATCAGGAGTGACGGTTAATTTTTTAGATAACCCGTATTTTTTCCTGCTGATGAATAACGATGATACGCCACTGCAGTTAACCTCACTGACGATCACTTACACTTGCGTGCCATATTATTCGACAATTACCTATGAAACGTATGGTGGTACAGAAATTGATCCGGTGACACTAGTAATTGGAGATTCAATCTCAAGTCCGACAGCACCAACAAAAGATGGTTATTCTTTCGATAGTTGGTATGAAGACCCACAATTTAACAATGAATATGTCTTTGATGTGATGCCAACCGAAAGCATAACACTTTATGCTCACTGGGAGTTTGATGAAGAATACGAGCCAGTGCTGTCTATCGCTGAGTTTAAAGCTTTAGCTCCAGATGACACCGACTATCATTTTGTAAGAGGGGTCGTGCTCTTAGCGGGGCCTAATCTTGATGTTATTATCATCGCGGATGAAGATGGATATTTACCAGTGATAAGCAATGCTCAAGTTAATATATATGACGAAGTTCGCGTCGGTGGTTATCGCGCGATGGAAGGTGATTTTGCGGTCTTGGAAGGTCGTGAAGAAGATCCGATTGCTGTCGATATTTTTGCAATTGGACAACCTTTACCAACTAGTCCCGATTCGCTGACCGTAGCTGCATTTAACGCTCTTGATCCAGATTTATCATCGAATTGGGTCTTATATGTCGAAATCAGTGGAACGATTAGTATTAATCACGGGACCCACATAGTCACACTGAGCGATGGCGAAGACACGCTAAATATCACTGTCATTGGCCAAGAAAGCTATAACTTGATAAGTGATTATAATGGGCTTGAAGTAACATTTAGAGGTGTAATCTTACCAAATATGGATGAGCCTGAAACGACGTTAATGCTTCTCTTCAATGGGCATGAAGATTTCATTGAAACTAATTATTCCGAAGAAGAAATGCTCATATTACTTGAAGGAATGCTCCGAAGTTATTATGAAGGGATGAGTTATTTCCCTGGACAATATCTACAATTACCAAGTGAACATCCATTATTCCCGGTCGCCGTTGAATATGAGACATTTGGCGATAACGCACAATATTATGATTTACTGACACATACATTTTCACCAGATACTCCAGATGAAACACTAATTGATATTCATGTCGACATGTTAATTGATGATGTAATCGTTAGTGAATTTGATATTCAGCTACATGTTGATAGCGACATCATCATTTCAATAGCGACATTTATGAGCATGCCAGATAGCACTGAAACAACGCACATCATCAGTGGTGTAATTTTACTCATCTCGCAAATGTCACCCGATTCATTCATGGTGATGATAGCGGATAATACTGGCATCATTCGAATCAATTCCAGCTCTGAAGAAATTGCTGTTGGCGACAAAATTGTGGCGATTGGCTTTAAAATGACGATGGAAGGAAACGTGTTCATGTTTAACGATCCAAGTCAAACCATCAACGCAATCCTTTATCATGATCAACCATTACCGCTCACCCCAACCGAAATCACGTTAAGTGCATTTAATGCACTAGATAGTGGCTACGTGCAATCGAATTTTGTATTCTACGAATTGGTGGGGTCTCTTTATTACACGGATCCTGAAAATCCGTCTGAATCAATGTTCTATCTTAGCGAAGATGAAGTATATGTCTACATATTCCCGGTTGATCCTGCCGCACGCAGCGCACTCGACACTTACGTAGAAGACGTTGTTACAATTGTTGGAATCGCGGCTGTGGCTAGTAGTCCTGGTGGCGAAATGATTTTCCTTTACTATATTGCCTATTCCGGTACTCTTAGCGTCTAATTTCTCCAATCCCTACTTAATGATGTGACATCGCAAGCTAATATATAGTTGTTTTTAGTGTTTCTTACCATGATGACGTAACGATATAATTCGATATTTTGAATGATATTGAGAAAAGAAGAAGGTGAAATAATGAACATAACAGTAACACGCCTATCATGTTCCTCTTGGTTTCGAATTGAGACCAACGACATGACGATTGATCTTGACCCAGGCTTCAGCGGATTACTAGAAAATCAAGGAATCCCAGCTAATATTTTCGATAAAAAAGCGGATCTAGTTTTAATCTCTCATGGGCACAAAGATCATATTCGCGAAGAAATACTCGGACGCATTCACGATTTATCGACGATTATCATCTGTCCTGAAAGCACATTTGAAGCTAATGATTTTTTGCATCAAACGATTAAACCAGGGCAAACACTTGAAATCAAAGGTGTAAAAATTCATGCCATCAACGCTTATAACACACCGGGTGGTCATTCGACTAAGAAGTATCACCCCCAAGGCTTCGGTGTCGGATATATTATTGGGATTGAAAATATCCGCATATATCATGCTGGCGACAGCGATGTGATTACAGACATGGCGCTTGCAAGTGATGTTGATATTGCAATGCTACCAATTGGGGGCACTTATACGATGGATTTTGATGAAGCCATTGAGGCACTTGGAATCATTAAGCCAAAATTATTTATCCCGATGCATGAAGCCAACTTAACCAAAACATGCATTATCGAGACATTAAAAAAGACGACTTACCCTTTTGCATTTCTGACTGTCGGCGAGTCACTTCGTTATTAGTTAACATTCTTGATAAAAGTGTTATTGAATTAATTGTCACGATATTTTTGTGTGCAATGAACAATGCGACCTATATTTGAAGTGTTCGTTTTGTTATAATCAAGTAACTATTAACTAAAGCGAGTGTATCCATGAAAGTATTAGTCACAGGCGCCAATGGGTTTCTTGGGAGTCATATCGTCCAGAACTTGCTATCGCGAGATTATGAAGTTCGTGCTTTTATCTTAAAAGGAACATCACTTGAAACGATTGCAGGATTGCCTTGTGAAATATACGAAGGCGATTTATTGAATCGAGATGATCTTAAAGCCTCGATGAACACATGTGATTATCTCATTCACACAGCGGCGATTACTGATGTTTGGCCAACCAAAAACAAATTATCTTGGAAGTTAAATTATGAGTTAGTCGTGCAACTAGCTGAAATCGTTCGTCAGCAAGGCATTAAAAAATATGTTCATGTCGGTACCGCTAACTCGTTTGGCTTTGGTTCGAAAACTAACCCAGGATTCGAAGAGATGCCCTTTAATAGTGAGAAGTACGGACTCGATTACATTAACTCAAAAAAGGTCGCTCAAGATTATTTATTGAAAGAAGCACAAAAAGAGAAACCACTACCGGTTATCATTATCAATCCAACCTTCATGATTGGGGAAAATGATACGAAGCCAGGTCCAGGCGAAATGATCATTTCGGTAATTAAAGGCAAGGTCCCTGGATATGCGAAGGGTGGTCGCTCGTTTGCTGCGGTTAAAGATGTTGCCGTTGCAACCGTCAACGCATTAGAACAAGGTGTGATTGGGGAATGCTATATCACTGGTGGCACAAACCTCAACTATCAAGAATTTTTTGGTTTGATTGGTAAATTAGCAAATGTTAAAGCTCCTAAGCGGAAAATTCCGACTTGGTTTGCACTGACATTTGCCGCGATAATCGAGGGCTGGGCAAAATTGAGAAAAAAGAAACCATTATTAACGGTCACTATGGCAAAAATATCTGGCGATGGCCACTATTACTCGTCTAGTAAAGCGATTAAACAATTAGGATACATCCAAACGCCAGTAGAAGTAGCATTAAGCGAAGCCATTAAGTGGTATGAAACCCATGGTTATATTCAGAAGTGATGCGAATGAACAAACTAACTGACAAAGTAATAATTATCACTGGTGGCAGTAAAGGCATTGGTCGTGAGACGGCCAAACTATTTGCAAGCCAACATGCCCAAGTCATCATTACTGGTCGCCATGAACCAGAACTAATAAAAACCGCAACGATGATTAAAACACTCGGCTACCGCTGTGATTATTATGTTGGTGACGTTACAAAAATTGAAGATTGTACGCAGATTGTCGCTGAAGTTTATCTTAAATATCAACATATCGACGCTCTTATTAATAACGCTGGGATGAGCATGCGTGGTTCATTTTTAGAAACAGATATTGAACTCTTTCATAAAATCATTGATATTAATTTTTTAGGCGCTGTCAATATGACCAAAATGGCACTCCCGCATCTAATTACCAGCAATGGTAGCATTTTATTCATTTCAAGTTTATCGGGGCTCAAAGGTTTGCCGGGAATCGCTCCTTATGGAACTGCCAAAATGGCATTGACAGGTTTTAGTGAATCACTACGAGCGGAGCTATCAATACATCGCGTTCATGTTGGTATTATTTATGTGGGATTTACCGAAAATGATCCTGATAAGAAAATATATTCGGCCACAGGAGAAATGATGCCACTTAATCGAGCAAAGAATAATGACACGCAGCAAGGTGTTGCTCGAAGCATTGTAAAGTCATTAACAAAAAGGAAACGTGTTATGTATTTAACATGCCAAGGGAAAATCGCCCAATTTATGTACCGGTTTTTTCCGCGGTTATCTGGTTATCTAATCGAAAAATTTGCAGTGAAAAGTAAAAGGTATCAATGATGATTTATAATTTAAGCGCGGATTTGCACATACTTTTGAATGAAGAAATAATTGCATTAATCGCTTATGTGTTCTTATATCTAATTTATTATTTTGGAAGCGAATTTGCTTTAATCAAGAAAATCAGAATGAGTTTCAAGGAAACGGCGACTAATTTTGAGGCGTCTGTTTATTTAAGACGTTCGCTTGGATTTGTGCTCCTTGGTGTGATTCCGCTATTACTTACTATCTTTTACTTTGATAAAAATCTCAGCGATTATGGGTTGGGCTTTCCAGAGGGACAATACGCTTGGCTCTTCTTCCTTATACCAACAACTTTGGCGATCGTCGTAAGTCTATTACGACCATACAAGAAAATCGATACAAATTATTATCCCGAGGTACGCAAGAATGTTTGGACAAAAAAACGAACGTTTATCAATGCGGCATTTTGGGTGCTCTATTTGCTTGGTTATGAGTTTGCGTTACGAGGAATGGTGTTCTTTACGAGTCTTTATGCCTTTGGCTTATGGCACGCAATTATCATCAATAGCGTCATTTATAGTTTGATTCATATTTTTAAAGGTCCTCAAGAAGCGTTTGGGGCGTTCTTTCTCGGGGTGCTTTTTTGCCTGATAACCTATTACACTAATTCATTTTGGATTGCGTTTGTTATTCATGCACTAATGGCAATTATTAATGATATTAGAGCTGTGAGAACAACTAATAAGAAGATTGCAAAAGTTTAAAACTCCTAAGACGTAATCAAGTAATAACATCTCCGGATTGATTACATTTTCAATATAAATGGTTTCGATGAATTTGATGGGGTCCGATGTAGTTTTATCCAATCGCAAAC
>CAZXCV010000009.1:0-18185 GCA_964639215.1 uncultured Staphylococcaceae bacterium | reverse complement strand
ATCGCAAACATACACGTTTCTTTATGAACCATCATATTTTAAGCTAGCAAACACCAGTGGCGCGACCGTGAATGTTTATTCTTTACGACTTGATTATTCGTGTGAATTTGTTGATCAAACAAGCGGGACAGCAGGACTTAGTTTTACGCTTAATGGCGATGGACAATCGTACTACGTCAGCAAAGGAACCGTCTCCAACACGATTACCTCATTGACGATTCCGCTCATGTACGGCAATCGATACGTGACAACGATTTATAACGTTGCATTTAAAGATTTCAAGCAACTGCAAACCGTTAATTTACCTGCGACGATTACTAGCGTTAACTTTGAAGCATTTCGTGGCTGTTCAGCCTTGACGACAATTAATTTACCGTCAGGTTTAACAACGATACAAGGAAGTGCCTTTTATGGCTGTACGAATCTAACGTCATTATCATTACCAAATAATGTGACCAGTATTGGTGACAGCGCCTTTTCTGGGTGCACCGGCCTCACCTCAGTCTCACTTTCAAACAATTTAACCTCGTTGAATAAGAGTGTGTTCAGTGGTTGTACTGGCTTAACAACAATTACAATCCCAACATCGGTGACCACGATTGATGAGATGGCTTTTTATAACTGTATTTCATTATCGACAATTTCAATTCCGACTTCGATCACAACGATTAATAAACAAGCATTCGCAGGTACACCATGGTTGACGGCAACTCGTCTTGCCAGTACCGATCGACTCGTAATTATCAATAATTTGTTAGTTGATGGAATTACGGCAACCGGAAATATTACGATACCGAGTGGGACGACCAAAATTGCCAATGCGGCTTTTAATGGCGCGACTTCATTAACTGGCGTAATAATTCCGAGTACAGTTTCTTATATCGGTACGTACTCGTTTGATGGGTGCACATCATTACAGACAGTGACCAATAATAGCACCATCACACGGCTAGAACATGGCACATTTAGATCTTGCACGAGCTTAACGACGGTGAATATTCCTACGACAGTTTCAAGTATCGGCGTTGATGTTTTCAGAAGTTGCACAAGTCTCGCGACGATTGTCATCCCGACAAGTGTTACGAGCATCGAAAACACCGCTTTCGCTGATTGTGGTACTGGATTTTACGTGATCATACCATCACAAGTAACCACCATCGGTACATCGATATTTCTTGGAGTCACGAGTGCTGTTATTTTCTGTGAAGCCGGGAGTAAACCAAGTGGCTGGAATGAAGGTTGGAACATCAAATCCACTGGACCTTCAACTTATCAAACATTAGGCACCAATTATTGGTGGTATAGTAGCGTTCCGGCTACAAATCGGTGGCGGTATGATTCTGGTGTTCCAACGGTTTGGTAATTAAGAGGAACTATTTCGATGTTTAGTGGCATATTAATGGTGATTCTTGGTGGTTTCTTAATCGCCTATGCAATTTATCAATTTGTCAGCCATAAACGACAACAAGCAATCATTTATAGCATTCTTGCCTTAATATCTCTAGGTGGCGGCATCATTCTGATTTTATTATCAAAAGGAGTGCTTGGCGCCTAGATGAAGCGCAAAGATCGATAAGTAAATCCGCAATATTATATGATGAATAAAAAAACACGCGCTGCATGGCACGTGTTTTTACTACTACAAATGGCGACATTCAAGGAGGGAGGGCGGGAACCGGCGAACTCAAATTAAATTGACATGTCTCCGAATCTCTAACGAACCTGCTCGAACTTAACGAACGAATTGGAGGGCGACGAATCGAATGGACTAATCGACGTGGTTCCTGCCCTCATATATATAATACCCTTATCTAGTAAAAAATAAAAGGTTACCCGTTAATAGAGATGATAGATAACTGATAATCATCTAGGTACCCCAAACGATTCCAGCATACTCACCGTAAGAAACCCAATTGTATGCCCAGCCACTTGGAGGTGAAGTAAAGGCGACGAAAATCGTGCAATTAAGAATCCGTCTAAAAGCATCATTTTCCATCGTGATAACTGTGGCTGGAACGTATAATTCACCGATCGAACTACTTGAAGTGAATGCATAAGTTTCAATCGTGGTGATTGTGTTTGAAATTGAAAAATTTTCGATTGATAAACACATTGAAAAGGTACCTTGACGCAGTATGATAAGACCTTCATTCAAAGCAGCAGTTCGCAGTGAATAACAATTTGAAAATGCGTAAGTTCCAAGTGTAACTAACGCATCTGGAAATTCAAAATCCGTCAGGGCATAACAATTATTAAATGCATAATCACCGATTGATTCGAGGCGTGTCGAAACCATAATCGTCTCTAAATTTTGACAGCCAGCAAAGGCATAATCACCGATATGTGTGATGGTATCGGGTAACATTAGTGTTTCAAGCGTCAGGTTATTTTTAAAAGCTTCAGCCGCAATTTTTGTAATCAATTTACCACGATAATAAGCGGGTATTAATATCTTTGGATGCGTTCCAGTGTAAGTGGTAACCTCGTAATGATCAGCAAACTCGGTGAGATTTAGATTAGGGGGAAGCGCTGGATTAGTGCATGAATAGGTAATTTGGATACTCGTGATTGTGACATCGCCAGATCCATCGGTATAAAATACGTAATAGGGATAATCAGGTAAGGTGAAATTAACAACACCTGATGACAATTTGGCACTATTTTCGATTTCTCCATAAATGAAGGAGCCACCGACATATAAGGAACCGCCGATAAAGTCGACTTTAATGGTGGCCACATCGGTAATTATCGCGGTGTTTGATAGTTTGCCACCGTTAGCTTGAAGACGAATGTAAGCACTCGTGCTTGAATCATCAGCTTTTTCATATGTAAAGGAGACACTACCAACTTGACTATCGCCCGCACCATATCCTTCACTGAGGATAAACGGGCTATTAGCACTATTAAGCGTTATCGTATATGTGGCCGCATTTCCAAGTATTAACGACGGAGCGAGCAACGGTTTCATCATCAAGGTTGATAGCAAAAAAAATAACGAAAAACTGGCACCAAAAAATACGCGTTGTGATTTGAGTGAAAACATAATTACCAACCCTTAAAATTGTAGATAAACTGACATTTAATAAAAAAGGTGACGTCGCTATTTAATGTACTAGGTTTTAGGTAATATCAGTAACATTGCTCTGACATTATTTATTATCTATCGACGATTTCGTGAGCGATGGCCGCGATTGGAAGACCAACTATTTGGTAGTTTTGGTTGACCGGAAGTTGATTTATTAACGCTTGTTGTTGGTTTTGATACTTGGCGCGACTCGCGTCGTGTTTCAGTTTGTGGTAGCTTGAATGAAACAAAGTCAGGATTGGCTGAAATCAAGGGAATCTTCATGCCGATATGCCATTGGATATCACTTAATAATCCGATTTCTTCTTCACCACAAAAACTCATGACCTCACCTGAAAAACCAGCGCGGCCTGTCCGTCCCATCCGATGGAGATAAATTTCTGGTACTTCGGGCAATTCATAATTCAACACGTGCGATAGTTGATCGATATCAATTCCACGCGCGGCAATGTCAGTCGCCACTAAGATTCGTAGTTTCTTGTTTTTGAAATTATTAAGTGCTTGGATACGAGCGGGTTGTGATTTGTTTCCATGGATAACACCGACACCATGACCGGCTTCTTGTAATTTTTGCGTCAGTTTATTAGCCCCGTGTTTCGTCCTTGTAAATACGAGAAGCGATTTGATTTGCTTGTCATGGAGTAAATCAAGTAATAAATCGACTTTACGCTTTTTATCGACGAAATAAAGTGTTTGATGGATTGTTTCAAGTGGCTGTTCCACGGGTGTTACCGCAATGCGAACTGGATTTTTTAGTAAGGAACGGGCTAAACCATCTATTTCATTTGGCATGGTCGCTGAAAACATCATCGTTTGACGTTTGGTTGGTAAATGGGCAATTACACGCTTAATGTCTCGTAAAAAACCCATGTCGAGCATTTGATCGGCTTCATCAAGAATGAAAATCTCGACCGCACTAATGTCAACGATACCCATTTCCATTAAATCGAGTAAGCGGCCAGGTGTCGCCACCAAAATATCACAGTGAGATTTAAGATTATGAATTTGTGGAGATTTTGATACCCCACCAAACACAACCGTGGTTCGAAGTCCTAAATGACGGCCATATGTTTTGTATGAATCGCCGATTTGAGCTGCTAATTCTCGTGTGGGTGCCAACACCAAAGCGCGGATGTGTGATTGTGATGTTGGTTTATTGTTGAAAAGACGTTGCAATGTGGGAATTGCGAATGCCGCGGTCTTACCAGTTCCAGTTTGCGCACTTCCTAAGATATCGTGCCCTTCTATAAGCACGGGAATCGCTTGGATTTGGATTTCGGTTGGTTCTTGATAGCCTTCGCCTTGCAAAGCCTTCAAAATTGGTTCAATAATGTTTAATTGGTTAAATGTCATCTTCAAAAATTCCTTACGCCAATCATCTAATTTAGCGAGGAACCTTTCGGATACTAATATTGATAGACTTGGACCGTGTAATGATACCACATCCGCGTCAAATCGATGATATAAATCACTTCCAGGTCAATTTGATTGAAAGATTAACGAGTGCTATTAGCAATGACTGGCCGATTGCCAGGATTCCAAGTAGATGCCCAAAATTCAGGAATTGACGACGCGGCGATATTAATCGTCAAACCGAGACAATCATTAAAGCAATCAGTTCCGACCCAAGCCACCATCATCGGGATGAAGATTGATGATAGTGCTTCACAACCATAAAAGGCATAATTTCCAATTGCCAGTAACGAATCGGGGAGATCAATTGATGTTAAAGTCGCGCAATCTTCGAATGCGCTATCACCGATTGATGTCAAACCTTCATTAATTGTGACAGTCTCTAAGCCTGATAACATAAAGGCACGATCATATAAATGACTAACCCCACCGGGAATGACGATTGAAGTTAAAGCTGATGTTGAAGCAAATGCCTCGAGACCGATGAATGTCAATCCACTTGGCAATGAAATCGTCGTTAACGAGATACAATCGCTAAAAGCACCGTGACCAATCGTCTTCAGACCACTTGGTAACGTAATGCTTTGTAAATCTGAACAACCAGCAAAAGTATTCTCATAAATATCAGTTATCGCAGTGCTAAGCGATACATTAATTAAGCCTGAACCTGCAAAAGCATACTGACCTAAACATGTCACGGAATCGGGAATTGTAATCGCGGTGAGGTTACCACAATTTTGGAAGGCGCCGTAGCTAATGTGAGTTAAGCCGGATGGAAGGCTGATTGATTCAATTCCAGCACCCGTAAACGCCGCATATGAAATTTTAGTCACAGTGCTTGGTAATGTAATTGCCCCACTTGTTTGGGTTCCATCGATGACAACACGATCGTTAATGATAATAAGTGCGTTCGGACCGAGTTGATTATTAAGCCATGACGTTTCAATAAAAGCCCGGTCACCAACGTCGATGACAGAAGTCGGAATATCGATGGTGGTGAGGGCATCACAATCAGCAAATGCTGCCGCACCAATATCGGTGAGATTCGTAGCCAGTGACAAATAAACCGAAGTTAAGTTTGGTGCTGCATCAAAGGCAGACTCACCAATCGCGGTTAAGCCACTTGAAGCAGTGATTGAGGTGATGTATTCATTTGAAGCAAAAGCATATGGAGCGATGAAAGTAACTGTGCTTGGAAAGATGACATCACCACTTGCGCCTTGACCATCAAGGACAATTCGATCATCAAAGATAATCATCGAATTTACAGGAATTTGAAGATCAATCCAAGCAGATTCGTGAAAAGCACCAGTGCCAATATAACTAACATTGCTAATGATTCCATTGATGGTGACAAAATTAGTGCATTGATAGAAAGCGTACATCTCAATGTGTGTCAATGTCGTGGGGAAAGTAACGCTTTCCAGCGCACTTCCTTCGAAAGCACTACTACCAATCGAAGTAATCCCTTCGGGAATAACTATCGAAGTTAGCGAAGAATAGGCAAATTGATATGGCGCGAATTCCGTAACGTGAAAAGGTTTCTCAAATAAAACAGAACTTAGGTGTTGGGTAAAATAGAAACAGCCAAAACCAAATTCGGTGACTGAACTAGGAATTGTAATCGAGGTTAAACCGCTATTCATAAAGGCATATTCATCAATTTTGGTCAGTGTTTCTGGTAGCGTAATCGTCTCTAGCGCGACACAGCCTTCAAAGAGATTGGAAGACAATGTCAATAAACCAGCGGGTAAGCGTACCGAGGTAAGGTTGACGCAACTCGCAAAGGCATATGCTCCAATTTTATTAATGGAATCCGGAATATAAACGCCTGTCAATGAAAAGGAAAATTCAAAAGCAGAGGCCGCGATTTCTGTGACTGGCTTGCCATTGTAAGTATTTGGTATTTCTAAATCAGTCGGTTGTTTCGTATAACCAGTAACGACATAAGAGAGCCCATCAGGAGCGAGTGTATACTCAGGAGCGGTTGGGGTGGGAATACAGCTATAACCAATCGTGACACTAGTAATTGACACGGTTCCTGAATTTGCTGTTAATTTGAAAAAGTAATAATCATCAGCGATTGAATAAGTTGCACCCGATTGTAAATATTCTCCTTGGGCATAAGAGACAATGTCCTGGTGATATTCGAAACCAAAGGTAATGCGACAATCACCAGAGAAGACGACGCGATAACTCGTGATCGAAGTAATTTGATCATAATTTCCAAAGATACTAGTTGCTCCAAGTGTTAAGAGTCCTACGCCATACTCGGTGACGTCTTTGTATTCAAATTCGACATCTTTTGGACCGACGAAGTAACCACTGGTTGGTGTGACACTCAGTGTTTCAGGAGCATTGTTTCCGTCGACAGTCAGTGAGTATCCTGTCTCAGCTTCCGGAAAATGAAGCGGTGGATTTTTAATAAATGGAGTTACCATTAGCAGCAACGTCAAAGGGAGAAGGCCGAGGCATACGCGCAATGCGTTTTTCCGGAAATCAGGCATAAATTATGCTCCTTTGATTAAATTATAGGCTTAAGGTTATTTAAGGTGAGATAGTTCGTAGAATTAATATTACAAAAAGCATCTTCTATCCAAAAAGCATTTATCTTACGAGCTATTTTTTGAAATATAAAGTTTATTATTTTTAGTAAAGAAATGTAAAAAACATTACCGACAAGCCACATAAGGCAATGATGCCAGCCTGCGTAATTTTAAACAGAGGTTGATTTTCATCGCGATACATGAGTATAAGACCGCTATTGAAGATGATTGGGATTAAATATCTGAAATCCATTGTCGGACCAAAGGGATATTGAAGATTAAAAAGAATGTATGCAACAAACATTATCAATGTATAGCCAATCAATAATGGTTCGTAGGTCGCTCTCCTTTGAATTACACGATGAAGTGAAGCGAAGAACACAAAAGCCAGAATAGCGGTGAGCCCAAAGTTGACAATGAGTAATAAGGCAGAAAAGATATGTCCGCCCCAATAACTGAATTCACCAAACACGCTCGTCTTAATTAAATAAAACCAAATATTATAATCATGACCGACTCGAGCATATAGGGAATGATAGAGACCATTGAAGTCGACGATGAAAAACCGCTGCCAAATTGAATATGACCCAGTTGCTAATTGATTATTGGTAATCGTAAAGACATAACCAAGTGGTTGATCAAATTGAAGATAATTACGAAGTGGATACCATAATCCGAGCGGGATGACAATGAGTGCAAACACCATTAATTGCCAAATTTGTTTTTTCCACGACCTTGGTGATTGCGTTTCCTTTGTTTTGATCGCCTTAACGAAATCAAACACCATATAAGCACCAATGACGGGAGTAATCACGGCGACCGTCAGCTTCGTCATCATACCAAGTCCGATTGATAACGCTAGCCCGATGACATTACCGAGCTTACCCCGTTCACGCCATCTCATGAAGAAATATATCGTTAATAAGATAAAAAATACCGAAAGGTTATCATTGTTATGTCGACCCGACAATAAAATGAAAATAGGGTGGTAGGCTACGAGTAAAAAGAAGGGTAAACCTTGTTTCGCATATATAGGTTTCAGCTTAGTGAATAGATAGGCGACATAAGTAATAAGGTAACCGATAATAACCGATAAAATTGGCAATGTTTCAAATAAGTCACGGATTGGTAAACCCGGAAAAATAAGAGCAACAACACGAAGCCATCCTGCTGATAATGCATGGTAAAACGGCGGATGATAAAATTGATAATTATTTGAATCTGGCAAGACACCATTTGTGAACAGACGTAAAATATAAGCATAATGACCAGAATCAGATAAATCGATGGACCCGATATCATGCTGCCTTGTAAAGATACCACTAGAATAGCTATAACTTAAACGAAGAAAAAAAGATGCAAAGAGCAAGACGATGTATAAGTTGTCATAGCTGAATGGGCGCTTATGACCTCGAGAATATAATAGAAAGCCGCCAATTAATAAAATGTTAAAAACTAGACCCAAACTTCGTAAAGTCCAGCCAAAGTCATATGGAATATCTTGAAGCAGTTGACTTAAAGGGAAAAGTAAAATCGCTAAAATTATTGGGGTTATTGGTAAGATTTTTTTTAATTTTCGAATAATAACCATAGCAAAAGCTAGCTCTTTTTAGTTTCGTGATATTCTTTTTCGGTGTTAACAGTCCAAATCATATCTTTGGGGACTTTCTTCTCGTCTATAATCGAAGCGACGGCGACAACCGCCGTCATCATCGAATGATCCATATTATTGTAACGGTGTTGTCCGTTACGTCCAATACAGTAGAGGTTTGAAATGTCTGATAAGTATTGTTTTACCATCTCAAATTGTGGGTAGGTGCCAAAATAAGCCGGATATGCTTTTTCGACTTTAGCTTGGGTCGCATCTAATACGATTGAAGCTGATTCGATAATCCCAATCTTTACAAGTTCATCAATCGCTAAATCAATGAATTTAGTTTGTTCCATCTCCCATAACTCATCACCGACATTGACGAAATATTCAAGTCCAATCCAAACCGTATTCATTGGGTCCTTGACCATGTAAGGCGACCAATTATTAAATATTTGCAGGCGTCCGACTTTGACATCTTTTTCTTGGACGTAAATCCAGCAATCAGGGACGATATTGGCCATTGTTCTAATTTTCGTTTTATTTGTGATTTTTAAACGTGGCACCAAAACTCCAACAGTAATGAAATCACGATAGACAAGACCTTTGGCGACCGTTACAACTTCTTTGTTGTTTATATGTGGCTCCATTGCGATGATTAAATCTTTAATCGGCATCGTGGAAATAACATAATCGCCAGTGAGAGTTTTTTTACCTTGCGGTGTGCTGACAGTGATTGAAGTGATGACACCGTCGTTTAACGCGATATTCGTTACCCGATGATTAAGGTGCAGCTCACCACCTTGATTGATAATGAGGTTGGCCATATGTTCATACATTTGTCCTGGTCCAAACTTCGGATAATAATATTCCTCGATCAGACTTGTTTCGACCGCGGTTTTATTTTTACGAAATGGCTTCATTAAGATTGTTTTTAATGCTTTCATCAACGACAAACCCTTAATTCGTTGCGCGCCCCAATCCGGTGAGATAAATTTTGGCGAGATGCCCCAAACCTTCTCGGTATAATCTTCAAAAAACATACCGTATAACGGTTTGCCAAATCGATTGATTAAAAAATCTTCTAATGATTTTTCTTTCCGCTTGAAAAGCGCTGCCCATAGATAACCAAAACCAGCCCGAAATGTTCTGAAAAGTCCAAGGTTTAAAAAAGTTTCGAGTTTAATTGAGAGCGGATAATCAAAAAACTTTCGTAAATAGAAAATGCGTGAAATCCGACGTCGGACTAACATCACAATATTTTCTTTTTCAGGATCGGGACCACCTTCGGTCAGTGGGACCGCGCGATTAGTTACCAAGTCGTCTTTAGAAGGTGCGCCTTGTAATGGCAATAGCTCGCGCCACAACGCCATGACACGTTCCTCTTTTGAAAAGAAGCGGTGCCCACCAATATCCATGCGGTTATCGTGATGATTAATCGTGCGGGCAATCCCACCAATATAATCACCAGCCTCGACGATGATTGGTTGAATGTCGGTGTTTTTTAATAATTCATAAGCCGCAGTCAATCCACCCGGACCAGCCCCTATGATAATCGCCGTTTTCTTACTCATGACGATCCCCTTTAAAGATAATAAGTTTACGACCAATGTAATTCCAAGCAAGGACAATTATGGTCATGATGATGTGACCAATTAAATAATACACATTTAACGCATCAAATAGATTCATTCCTAATGCTTTTATAACTAGACCTATAATGCCAATTGATGCGAATTGAATCAAGCCTTTGATACGCTTGGCATCAGGATTCTCATAATGTTTGAAGACAAATGTCAGCGATAATAAATAATTGATTGTCAAACCCGTGATAAAACCAAGCGTTGTGGCAATCGTCAAACCAACATTAATTACCCACCACTGAATGAGGGTGGTAAAAACATAATCTTCAAATATAATCAGTACGAGTGACTCACCTAAAAAAGCCAAACCACCGACGAGTAAATAGCGAATGATTTCTTTAAATAGTGACGAAGACAATAATTTATGCATACTCGCCTAATTATATCTTGTTATCCAATTTATTGGCGAAAGAAAAAGGATGAGCGATGGAAGTATCTAAATAATATTAATCAAGAGCGCCAGCAGTTAAAAATTTTGGGCAGCCCACTTTTTCTTTCGATCAGTATCTTTGAGATAAGTCTTGCGCATGCGAAAAGTCGTTGGTGTTATTTCTAATAGTTCATCATCGTTCAGGTATGCCAGGCAATTTTCAAGGGACATCGTGCGTGCCGCCTTTAAAACGACTTTGGCTTCTTTGGTGGACATCCTAACATTTGATAATGCTTTAGCTTTAACGACGTTGACGACCAAATCATTCGTATATTTATTTTCGCCGACGATCATTCCTTCATAAACTTCGGTGCTTGGGGTGACAAACATCGTGCCACGTGCTTCAAGTCCTTCAAGTGCGTATGTCGTCGTCATGCCTGTCTCTGAGGCAATCAGCACGCCCAGGTGGCGGCCTTTGAGCTGAAAATTACTCGCAAAACGATGTCGTTTATAACTATGACTCATCAATCCATAACCTTTGGTCAATGTCATGATTTGGTCATGAAGTCCGATTAAATTTCCTGAAGCGATTTCATAAATAAGACGTGTGTTTTGAATGCCACTTTCCATATGTTGCAATTCGCCTTGTCGCGCGGAGATGGCATCCATGACTAAACCAAGATGTTCAGTCGGCACATCAATTGTCAAATCTTCATATGGTTCATGTTCGACACCATCGATAATTTTGAGAATGACTTTCGGCTTACTGACCTCAAGTTCATAACCTTCACGCCGCATTTTTTCAATCAAGATTCCAAGGTGTAGCTCACCGCGTCCTGAGACAAGAAAGCGATCACTTCCCTCGAGAGCCATTACTTTGAGGGCAACATCGCGTTGCACTTCTTTTTCAAGTCGCGCTTTTAAATGGCGATAGGTGACGAATTTACCGACTCTACCAACAAACGGCGAACTATTTGGAGCAAATGTCATTTGTAATGTGGGTTCACTGACGTAAATCTTGGGTAATGGATTAACAAAATTCGGTTCGCAAATCGTTTCTCCGACATTGATATCATCGATTCCGGCTACACCGATAATGTCGCCAGCGGTGGCCATTTCAAGTTCATATTTATTGATACCCACAAAGCGGAATAACTTTAGTATTTTTCCTTGTTTGAGGGAGCCATCAAGGCGAGATAAAACGATCGGTTGATTTAATTTAATCGTTCCAGTTTTTACTAGACCAATCCCAATGCGTCCGACGAAATCATTATAATCAAGCAAACTCGGTTGGAATTGGAGATGACCAACGGTTTGCACACGCGGACTTGGTATTTCCGAAATGATTAAGTCAAGAATCGCTTCCATACCACGTTTTTGATCAGATAAATCTTCTTGTAATCCGCTGGTGCCCAATAGACCAGAGGCATAAGCAACCTTAAAATTTAACAATTCTTCAGGAGCATCTAAAGCAATAAAGAGCTCAAGAACATCCTCAAGCGTTTGGTAGACATTGACATTATTTCGATCAATTTTATTAATGACAACGATCGGTTTTACGCGTGCTTCAATTGCCTTTTTTAAGACAAAACGCGTTTGAGGCATTGTGCTTTCAAAGGCATCGACGAGTAAAAGACAGCCATCGACCATATTCATGATTCGTTCAACTTCGCCTCCGAAGTCAGCGTGCCCAGGCGTGTCCATGATATTGATTTGAAATCCCTTATATTGAATACCTGTTGCTTTGGCGAGAATGGTAATGCCTCGTTCGCGCTCAATGTCGTTTGAATCCATTAACCGTTCAGTAGCAGTCTCATTATCGCGAAACAAGTGGGCAGTCTTAAATAATTGGTCGACCATTGTGGTCTTACCATGATCGACATGGGCGATAATTGCGATGTTGCGAATGTTCATACGGATCTTTAACGTAGTTAAGCATATGCTACTATGTCGGTAAATGCACGAGAAATAACAAAATATTTAAAGCATCTCACTGTTTGATATTTTAAGTATAAAAAAATCTAGAAATGATTAAGGGTTTATCATAAACAAAATATGCCAAGATAGATTGCTCATCAAATTGAATGATGGCACAATATTAACTATCATGAAACGTCAATTAAAGCAAAAAAATAAAGAAATGCTGATGGCGTTTAAATATTTATTGTTTGCGATTTCCGCCGGTGTCATTGAAATCGCCTCCTTTACTTTATTAAACGAATTTTCGGGATTTCCTTATTGGCCAAGTTATCTCATTGCCTTAATTTTATCAATCGTCTGGAATTTTACTTTTAATCGCCGATATACATTCAAATCCGCTAATAACATTCCAATCGCGATGCTTCAAGTTTTGATATTTTATGCCATCTTCACGCCCGCTTCGACGATACTGGGACACTATTTAGTCACAACATTATTGTGGGACGAGTATTTAGTAACTGGCATTAACATGGTGGCCAATTTTCTTCTTGAATTCACCTATCAACGCTATTACGTGTTTCGAAAGTCAATTGACACAAATGCATTAGCAAAAAAACACAAGACAGATTAAAATTTTTAAAATCGTTATTAAGATGATAAAAAGATTTTGATAATCAAGATAAGAAATATATTGGAGCAACTTCATGAATTATCAAAAATTGACAAAAGAACAATTAATAAGGCGTGTCGAAGCGCAAGACCGATTGCTTGAACAATTGCTCAAAGAACTAAATCAAGAAGCGCGACTCGATTTTGGCTGGTCTGGTAATCTCGGACATTGGTATTGGGATTTACCAACGAATGTCGTAACCTTCAACCCATTGAAAGTGCGGGCACTCGGCTATCGAATCGAAGATATTCCACAACCAATTGGTTATGACTTTTTTACTTCGAAGTTGCATCCAGATGATTATGACCGCGTGATGGAAAATATGCGCCACCACCTTAGAGGTGAAAGCCATGTTTATGAGGTCGAATATCGCATTCTTGATCAACGGGGTATTTATAAATGGTTTTATGATCGCGGAACGATTACAAAACGCGATGAGACTGGACGACCACTTTTATTGTCGGGAATCGTGTTTGATATCTCTGAACGCAAAGAAATAGAGTCGCGACTCGAGAGTGAGAAGCGGGAGTTACTGCAGCATGCGACGACAGATGATATGACCAAAGCGCTCAACTATCGTGGCATCATTGGGGCATTAAAACAAATGCTCGCACAATCAGAAGAAACGACATTATCGGTACTGATGATTGATATCGATGATTTTAAGCGCATCAATGATAAATATGGCCATCTAATTGGTGATGAAATATTGAAAGAACTTGTATTTGTGATTCAAAGTAATCTTCGTGACACCGATTTGCTTGGTCGTTATGGTGGGGAAGAATTTCTGGTGGTATTCCCAAACACGAGCCTTGATATGGCACGCGCGATTGCCGATCGCCTCAGAGAAAATGTGAGCGACCATCATTTCATTAAGGACATTCATATCACGGTCAGTGGCGGTGTTTATGAATTAGTGGGTGCGAGCATTCACGACCTCATTCATCAAGCCGATATTAACTTATACGAAGCGAAACGGCGCGGTAAAAACATTATTATTTAGTTACAACAAGATATCTTCATATATTTATTACATCACAGCCATGAATACTCAAACATAACGATAATAACGACATTTCAAATAAATTGAGCTCTTCTAATATATTTAATATGCAGAGGATGAAACCCATTCAAACTCGTTAATAATTCTTTGTTTGATGAAGTTATCAGAATCAGCAGATAATCAGAGTATTGGTTAGATATTCTTATCGAATTATTATTCGTAAGAAACTTCATATTTGATACATGTTTTTCGCTGCATGAAAGCGCTTTTAGGTCTATAATAATGAAGGTGTGTTGGAGGCAACAAACAGTATGGAAATGGTGGCTTACATCAAAGAAACGCGTGCGCCAGGTTTTAAACGCGTGATTAAACGTGTTCCCGAAGATTTAAATGATGATGAAGTACTGATTAAGGTGCTCGCCGCATCAATATGTGGCACAGACGTTCATATTTACGAATGGGATGCCTGGAGTCAGAAACGTATCAAACCACCAGTTACGGTTGGTCATGAATTAGCTGGTCGTGTCATTAAGGTCGGACCTCGTGTGACGAAAGTTAAAGTTGGGGATATTGTCTCTGCGGAAACACATATCATCTGTCACATATGTGAATTCTGCCAACGTGAAGAATATCATCTCTGTGAAAACACCAAAATTATCGGTGTCGACACCGATGGATGTTTTGCTGAGTACGTAAAATTGCCAGACTATAACTTAATCGTCAATCGCACGCAAACGGAACCACGCTATTTATCGATTCAAGAGCCGTTAGGCAATGCCGTCCACACGATGATGCATTTTCCAATTAAAGATAAAACGGTGGCTGTAGTCGGATGTGGTCCGATTGGTTTGATGGGTGTTGATATTGCCAAAGCACTTGGCGCTAAAAAAGTCATTGCTATTGAAGTCAATCAATATCGAATCGACTTTGCAAAACGACTCGGTGCCGATGTCGTCATCAATCCGCGCAAAGAAGATGTTATTAAACGCGTCTATGATGAAACTGATCTGGAAGGTGTCGATGTCGTCGCTGAATTTTCAGGAAATAAAGGAGCGATTGAAGCTGCCTTTAAATATATTAAACGCGGTGGTAAAATGTCGATGCTCGGTATTGGCAGTTCAAATATCGAAATTGATTTTGCTAATGATGTTGTATTTAAAGGACTCAGTATTTATGGAGCAGTCGGACGGTTGATGTTTAAGACTTGGGACCAAGTTCAGGAATTGATTGCGACAGGCAAACTCCATCTTGATCAAATTGTCACCCACGTTTATCAATTGAATCAAATGGAAGAAGCGATGGCGACAATGATATCTGGCAATAGCGGAAAAGTTGTCCTCATCCCTTAAGGAGAAACACGATGACGATTAAAGATCGATTACAGGCTTTAAAAGATGCGGGAACATACCGTGTTTTACCAATTAACGAAGGCCCTTGCGAAGCGATGATTAAACTTAATGGCCATGAGGTTATTAATCTTTCATCAAATAACTATCTTGGCTTTGCTAACCACCCACGCTTAAAAGTGGCAGCTAAACATGCGATTGATGTTTATGGAGTCGGCGCTGGTGCCGTCCGCACGATTGTCGGAAACATGGAGATTCACGAAGAGCTCGATCTAGCGATTGCCAAATTCAAACACGAAGAAGCTGCCCTTGTGTTCCAATCCGGCTTTGCTTGTAACGCTGGCGTCATTCAAGCGATTACTGGTGAAAAAGATTTAATTATTTCAGATGAATGGAACCATGCCTCAATTATCGATGGTGTGCGATTATCAAAAGCTTCACGCGCTGTCTATCGCCACAACGATATGGATGATCTTGAGCGAATTTTGAAAGAAAAACGCGCACAATTTGAAGAAGTGCTTATTATCACCGATGGCGTTTTTTCAATGGACGGTGACATTGCTAATCTACCTGAGATTGTCCGGCTTGCTAAAACATATCGTTGTCAGACATATGTTGATGATGCCCATGGTTCCGGAGTACTGGGAACCTCGGGACGCGGAACGGTTGATCATTTCCATCTTCATGGTCAAGTCGATTATGTAATTGGTACGCTATCGAAAGCCATCGGAGCAGTTGGTGGCTACGTTTGTTGTTCAAAAGAAGCACGCGACTACCTATTGCACTTAGGGCGCCCATTATTATTTTCAACCGCGTTAATGCCTTCAGCAGCCGCCGCAATTATTGAAGCCATCAAGATGCTTGAAGAATCAGATGAATATACGAAAAGATTATGGGATAACGCCAAATATTTTAAACAAGCACTCGTAAAAGCGGGATTTGATATCGGTCATAGCGAGACACCAATCACTCCAATCATCGTTGGTGATGAGGCAAAAACCATGCAATTCTCACGCGAATTGTTAAAACGAGGCGTATTTGTTTCGGGTATTGTCTTTCCAACCGTTCCAAAAGGGAAAGGAAGAATTCGCTGTATGGTCAGCGCCTTACACACGCAAGATTTGTTAAGCAAAGCAGTCGATGTTCTCACAAAGATAGCCAAAGAACTGGCCATAATTAAATAGGTTTCACTCACAATATGAAAAAAACAGGGAGTTAGTTATCTCCCTGTTTTGTTTGATGAGGCTCAGTTAATTATCGAAGATAGTTTTTCTGTTTTGTCATGAATACAAATGAAGCACCAAGGATGATGAGGAGGAGTGAAAGAAGGGTGACGAGGTAAAGGGTATTGTCTTGGAGTGTTCCATTTATCGCAACATTCGGATTACTAGCAGATGGATTATAAGGGTCGCTATTTGAATCGGTGAGGAAGTAATCCCAGCTTTGAGCGGTCCCATATTTGGTGTGAAGAAATACATAACGAGCACGAGCGGACACGATTGAGACATCAATTGTGTTATTCGCGACAAAGTAATCTTTAGCACCATCACTAAGCGATGCGTATTCACTTGCCAATGTTGCCCAAGCAACCGTAGCTCCGTTCATAGCCGCGCACGCTGGTGACGTCATTTCAAGAAAATAATCTGCATAAGTATTCGCTTCTTGCTCAAGGCTCAGTCCAAATGATAGAGGAAGTCCACTGATGGAAACGGCACGATCACCAGAAGTCACAGATGTCCATTCTGATTCTGGGACGGTGCGAATCGTGCGAACGTGAGAAATACCATAATCACCGACAGCATTATCTGCAAACTCAAGATAATATTTCTTGGCACTATCGAGTGAAGTGAGATTGAGCATATGATTATCCCATCCACTTCCGATATGATTAGCGAGATTATCGCGACGGACATACCGAAGTTTTTCAATATTTGTGCCAACTTCTTTAATTGATACGAAAATTTCTTTATCGTATTTCATGCCGCCAGCCCAGTCATATCGTAAATATTTTTCGTCGGTTACGGTGAAAGCACTTGAACGAAGAACGCCGATATCCGCGTTTCCTAAAACGCGGTTACTTTGTGCGCTTAAATTTGATGCTGAGCGACCCCAACCATTACTTGGGTCGTCAGTTGAAGGCGACCAACCCGAGAAATCAGTCGTGAAGTAACCATTAACGATTTCATTTGTCGCCGTATCAATTCCCTCAATCGAAGGAAGAATATTATTTGCGATTTGATCCGCGACTGGCGTTGGTTCTGCCTCGCTAGGAATATAAGTAACAAAACTATCAGCCGAAAGAATTGACCAGTTATAAGCGGCGGTGTCGCATAAAAGAATGTAAAGCCTATCACCTAAATCTGAAACCGTCGTCAAATCAAAATAATACTGAAATAGAAAAGCTTCGGCATTTGATATTGACGACCCATATTGCGTTGTGGCGATGGTCGTGTTGTTAAAATGTCGATTTCCAAAACGGGCGACTTCTAAATCAGTTGTGGCTTCCCGCACCGACATGTAGGCGAAAGAAGGATTACGACCACCACCGAGCTTGAAACTAATCCAACCAGAACCACCAAGGATGAAATCTGATGAACG
>CAZXCV010000008.1:0-56227 GCA_964639215.1 uncultured Staphylococcaceae bacterium | reverse complement strand
GTTTGACGTACAGAAGGTCGTGGGTTCGATCCCCTCAGCATCCACCATTGCATGAAATGACTACTCTTATGAGTAGTTTTTTTCTAAATGATTGAGTTTTAAGTTACCAATGAATATAATCCTATATGACGCAGCCATAGTTCAATGGTAGAACGTTAGCTTCCCAAGCTGAATATGCGGGTTCGATTCCCGTTGGCTGCTCCAACGTCACTGATTGCCACTAATCCTTTTTACTTAACCTATTATTTGTTAAACTAATAAATAAAACTATAGGAAAAAATACCGATGATAAATTATCGCCAAAAATGTATCGACATTCTCGCAGAGCGCGGCGTGTCTTTAGACGACATTGCCGAAGCGGCGCGTTTCTTACAAGCTGGATATCACGTCAATCTTAAACGCGAGGAATTGCTCGAATCAATTGTATCAGTCCTCGATAAACGGGAAGTTCAATTTGCATTGATGACAGCGATTGAACTCGATCGGCAAGCCGAGAATGGCTCTTACCTTGATAAAGATCTTGAAGCGATTGTCAAACGCGATGAAGGACTTTACGGTGTTGATGAAGTTTTGGCGTATGGCATTTGCAATTTATATGGTTCGATTGCCCTCACCAATTTTGGATTTATCGATAAGAAGAAATATGGCATTGTTGAACGTCTCAATGGCGATGGCAAAGAGGGTACGATGTGCCATACATTCCTCGATGATATCGTTGGAGCGATTGCAGCTGCAGCAGCGAGTCGCTTTGCTCATGGAGCCCGCAAATTATGATGAGTTTTAGCGCAGCTTGGTCCACGTTTGATTATTGGCTTGATGTCGGACTTGGTTTTCTTGTTTTAACGCTCGTACTCGTCCTTGTATTTAACATCTCAAAGCGAAAAATATATTTAATTCCTTTTACGATTAACGTGCTTGGTTTAGTAGCATCATACGTTTTTTTAGGTTTCGGATTATTGACGATTGCCCTCTTAATTTCGCTCGTATTGATGACAATCATCTTTATGTTCGTTAATATTGCCTCGTTACGACCATTTATCAACAATCTCTTCACGAAAAAGGGTCAAATAAGAAAACCATCGCGTTACTTCGATAAAGACCAGTTGACGACCTGCATTCAAGATACGGTCGCTTATCTTGCCAAGACAAAAACAGGTGCGATTATTACGATTGAACGTAAGAGTAACCTCACCGAATTCATTAAGAACGGGACACCGATGAACGCCCCGATATCCTCGGAATTATTAATGACAATTTTTTATCCTGGCACACGGTTGCATGATGGAGCAGTCGTTGTCCGTGACAATATGATTATCGCAGCGAGCGTTTATTTTCCACCAACAACGAAACCGTTATCGGGTAAATACGGCAGTCGCCATCGCGCGGCGCTTGGTATTTCTGAAGTCAGCGATGCCGTCGTCATCGTCGTCTCTGAAGAAACGGGACGTATTTCCATTGCCTATAACGGCGAACTAGAACCGGTATTCATTGATCAATTTAAACAATTATTCATCCACTACATGGAAATTGCACAACGGGATACCGACTAATCATGGCTAAATACTTTGGGACCGACGGTGTTCGTGGTCTCGCCGGAAAAGATGTGACATCAACGATCGCCTACCGCATTGGGCGTTTCCTTGGTCAATACCCAAACGGAGCAAAAAATAAAGTACTCATTGCTCGCGATACACGCATCTCGGGTCATATGTTACTAGCCGCCCTCGTTGCCGGTATTACCGCAAGCGGATCTGATGTCAGTTCACTCGGTGTTTCGACCACACCGAGTATTTCTTATCTTGTGAAAGCCCACGATTTTGATTTTGGTATCATGATATCGGCATCTCATAATCCATATTTTGATAATGGCATCAAAGTATTTAATCGCTTCGGTGAAAAAATCGATGAAGCGATTGAACTAGAAATTGAAAAATATATCGACGCCTTAATTGATGATCTCCCATTAGCCAATGGAAAAGATATCGGCACTTATCTTGACGCGCAACATTTAGTGAATGAGTATCTAGATTTCATCGCCCAAAAAGCCACCTCCGACTTTTCCCATTTACACGTACTAATTGATGCGGCGAATGGTTCGGCGGCCACGGTTATCAAACCACTATGTGATAAGTTAAAACTTAAAGCGACGATTATCAACGATAGTCCCAATGGCATGAATATTAATGATTTATGTGGGTCAACGCACATTAAAGACTTAAAGCGACACATGTTAGCCAATGGCTTTGATCTTGGGCTAGCGTTTGATGGCGATGCCGATCGGATGTTAATGATTGATAAACGCGGCCAAACGATTGATGGCGATGCGATGATTTACCTCGCGGCCATTGATAAAAAAGAACGTGATATGTTACCTGAAAATAAGGTTGTTTTGACGGTAATGAGCAATATTGGCGTCAAAATGGCACTCAAGCGAGCGGGAATTGATGTCCTCGAAGTTCAAGTTGGCGATAAATACGTGCAAGCCGCATTAAAGAAACACCAACTCATGCTTGGGGGCGAGCAATCCGGCCATATCATTTTCTTCAACGAACTCAATACGGGCGATGGCTTACTCTCAATGGTCAAGATGCTCAATGTGATTGCAAAAAATCACCAGACCGTCAATGAGCTACTGAGCGATCTCAAAGTTTATCCGCAATTACTTAAAAACATCATCGTCACCAATAAAAAAGAAGTGATGGAGCATCCCGAACTTATCAAATTAATCAAACGGATTGATGATGAACTTGAAGGTAAAGGTCGCTTGTTGGTCCGACCAAGTGGCACCGAGTCGCTCATCCGCATTATGGTTGAAGCGGAAACCGATGATATTTGCTATCGCTATGTCGATGAAGTTTATAATTTTATTGCTGATGCATTTGTTAGCTAAAGGAGCAAGTAACGATGTGTGGTATTGTAGGCGCTGTCGGCTGTAAACATTTACGGCAGTATCTGATCGATGGATTAAAAACACTCGAGTATCGTGGTTACGATTCGAGTGGTTTGGCATTTTCCCACGATGAAGCACCACTGATTTACCGCATTCCTGGTCGCGTTCACTTGCTCGAAACACTCGTCCCTCTCGAAATCAATGCATCGCTTGGCATCGGTCATACGCGCTGGGCAACCCATGGGGCTCCGACCCAAATTAATGCTCATCCACATATTAGTGGTCATGGGACTTTCACGCTTGTTCATAATGGCGTGATTGATAACTATCGTGCCCTCCATCAATTATTAAGTGAACAAGGCTTTGTGTTTCAAACAGAAACCGATACGGAAGTCATCGCTAATTTACTCGAACATAACTTCAATGAAAGTCAGGATGTATTAAAGGCGATTAAGAAAACGATGCAAATGCTTCAAGGAAGTTATGCACTCGTCATTATTTGTCAAGGCGATGAAGAGAAACTTTATTTTGCAAAAAATCATTCACCTTTACTAATTGGTCACCGTGAGGACAGTAATTATTTAGCGTCTGATTATTTACCAATGCTCAATCATGTCAAGCAGTTTTATGCCCTGAAAGATCAACAATACGGGTACATCAGCCAACATGAAGTTGTGGTTTATGATTTGCCAGGTACAACATTGGCAAGTGTTACCTATCATGCAACTGATTTAAAATCCGAGGATATTAACCTTGAAGGTTATCCTCATTACATGCTCAAGGAAATCGAAGAAGCCGATAATGTCATTCGCCATCTGATTGACAATTATTTCGATGGGACGAATTACTTATTTAATCCGCGGCTACTCGACGCGGTTAAGATGAGCGATCATATTATCTTTCTTGCATGCGGGACATCTTACCATGCTTGCTTGATTGGGAAACGCTACCTTGAAGCCCTTGGTAAGAAAGTTAGTGTATTTATCGCGAGTGAATGGGCGTATTACCCAGTCGTGCATGGTCATTCACCGCTATTTGTGATTGTGTCACAAAGTGGTGAAACGGCCGACCTCATTCACTGCGTTAAAAATGTGAAGCAATATAAATATCCCTTATTAACAATTACGAACTCTAAAAGTTCGACCCTTGATCGTGAGGCCGACTTCACATTATTGCTCTTTGCCGGTCTTGAAATTGCCGTCGCTTCAACCAAGGCCTATGTCGCTCAAGTAACAATCTTGGCGTTATTAGCCGCTGCCTTAGTCAGTGACAAATTAATTATCACCGATTTATATCAAGTGATTGAAGTGCTCAAAAAGGTGATGACGATGAAAGATAAATTTCAGCAAATCGCTGACTTTTTGGCCACCAAAGACGATGCTTTCTTCCTCGGACGTGGCTATGACTATGACGTGAGTCTAGAAGCATCACTGAAACTTAAAGAAATCACATATATCCATTCTGAAGGTTTGCCTGGTGGTGAACTTAAACATGGACCAATTGCCTTAATCGATAAAGATACGCCAGTTATTATTTTCATCAGCGATCCATTAACCGCTTTACCAATTCGTTCAAACCTCCAAGAAGTGCTTGCGCGTGGTGCTCATGTGATTGTCATTTCCAATCAATCACTCGCCAAAGGTCAAGACGCGATTGTCATTCCTGATTTACCAGTAAAACTTTCGGTTCTCTCAAAAGTGATGGTCGCTCAATATCTCGCCTATTACACGGCGTTGAAACGGGGCGCAAACATCGATAAGCCGCGCAATTTGGCGAAAGCCGTCACGGTTGAATAAAAAGAAAAGGGCGTGTCATCACGCCCTTTAAAAACATTAGTTATTAACTAATTACTTCGTCGGTTTTTTATCATCGACAAGCACTTCTTTTAACGAAGCGAGTAAGCCGGTGACGTTTTGGATTTCACTGGGAATAATAAGTTTTGTTGCTGTGCCGTTAGCGACGCGTTCCAGTGCTTCAAATCCTTTTAATGTTAAGAAGGCTGAATTCGGGTGTGCGTCATTAATGAGGCGGACGCCTTTGGCTTGAGCTTCATAAACCGTTAAGAGCGCTTCGGCTTCGCCTTCCGCTTCGGTAATCTTTTTAATTTTGACAGCTTCGGCGCGTAAAACCGCGGCTTCTTTTTCACCTTGAGCGGTTAAAATAGCGGCTTGCTTTTTACCTTCGGCTTCAAGAATCGCTTCGCGTTTTTGTCGTTCGGCGCGCATTTGTTTTTCCATTGCTTCTTGAATGTCGCGTGGTGGCAAAATATTTTTTAACTCAACGCGATTAACTTTAATGCCCCAGGAATCAGTCGCGGTATCGAGCACTGTCCACATTTGATGATTGATGGTGTCGCGGGAAGTTAACGTTTGATCGAGTTCGAGATCACCAATCAGGTTACGTAACGTCGTTGCAGTCAGGTTTTCCATCGCATTTAGTGGTCGTTCAACCCCATAGGTATAAAGCTTGGGATCGGTCACTTGGAAATAGACAACCGTATCGATTTGCATCGTGACGTTATCTTTGGTGATGACGGGTTGCGGTGGGAAATCATAGACGCGTTCTTTGAGTGTAATTGGATTACTAGCTCGGTCGATAATCGGGACAACGAAATGAATGCCCGCTTCAAGCGTGCGATGGTATTTGCCTAAGCGTTGCACGATGACCGTGCTCGCTTGACTCACGATGACGATTGAGCGAATCAGAATAATCAACAAGACTAAGAGAATGATGCCGAGAAACACCCAGCCAATGATGGCACCAGGGCCAACGGAACTTAACAATAGACCAAAATTCATAAACTATTTACCTTCCTTCTTTTTTATGATGAGCCGATTACCGCGGATTTCCTTGATAATGGCTATTTCATCTTTCGTGAACTTGACATCGTCATCGACCACGACTTTCCACTGGACATCCTTATAGAGTCCGCTGCCAACTGTCGCATGGTCGACATCGGATAGCAGCAATATTTCTTGATTAATCATTGCATCGGCATTTGTGGGAATCTTTGGACGATCGAGAATTGATTTACGGAAGAAACGAAAACTGAGGATGAGCAAAATGGCACTGACGACAATAAAGACGCCTGCCTGGATTAAGATGGGCACCCGGAATAAGGCGAGGATGAAAGCTACAAGGGCGCCACCACAAAACCAAATGCTCACAAGCTGTGGTTCCATCAATTCAATAATGAGCGCTAAAATGAAGACGCCGGCCCAAAAATATATACCAATCGCCGGGTTTTGAAATATGCTAGTAATAATCATAGTGCAACTCCTTCATCGTCGCTGTTGACGACTATTATTTATTATACTATTGATTCATATTATATATGAATTTTTTTATTTATGTCCTCAACATTGATTTGTAGGCCTTGCACAAATAGTTTGGTATAATTTCCATATGAAATCACTGAATTTTTATGACTTTCTTCTGAAAGTTCATAGTATTGCCAAAATTGGATTGACATATTCAACTGATCCTTATGCTTTGGCAAATTATCAAGAGATCAACCAATTGACACTGTCGATGCTCGAACAGTTTGTCGATATTAAATATGATCGCCCGAGCATGTTTGATCGTGACGTTTATCCGACCCCGAACGTCAGTGTCCGTACAGTAGTTATTAATGATAAAACTCAGGTACTCTTTGTCAAAGAAGCAAAAGATGGCGCTTATTCATTACCTGGAGGTTGGTGCGATCTTTATGAAAGTCCCGCTGAAGCCGCAGTAAAAGAATGCCTCCAGGAAGCAGGAGCCCACGTGAAGATAACAAAGCTTGTTGGCGTCTTAAATCGGACGCCAATCAAGGGACCGCTCGCAATTCCTGAATACATGATTATCTTTAGGGGTGAGGTTATCGAGCCCCTTGTCGCCCATGAACATGAGACGACCGACGTGGGGTATTTTTCACTTGACGATCTCCCACCGATTTCAAGAAAAGTCAACCGTGAAGAAGTGATTAAGATAATCAGGGCGGCACGTGACGGTCACGTGCTCTTTGATTAGGAGGTATATATGAAACGAGTGTGGTGGCAAGAGGCCATTGGATACGAGATTTATCCACGTACATTTTATGATAGTAATGGTGATGGGATTGGCGATCTTCCTGGAATCATTGCAAAACTCGATTACCTAGCTGATCTGGGTGTTAATTTGTTATGGATATGTCCATTTTTCAACTCGCCGATGGACGATTATGGCTATGATGTCGCTGATTATGCCTCGGTTGATCCGAGTTATGGCACAAATGAAGATTTTAAACAACTGGTCAAGGAAGCCCATGCCCGAGGGATCAAAATTATTATTGATTTCGTGTTGAATCATACAAGTGACGAACATCAATGGTTTATTGAAGCGCGAAAAAACCGCTACTCGAAACAACGACTCTACTATATTTGGAAAGATCCGAAATACGATGAATATGGCACGATGATGCCACCCAATAACTGGGGAAGTTTTTTCTCGGAATCAGCGTGGACATATGATGAAAGCGCAAAGCAATACTACATGCACATTTTTTCAAAGAAAATGCCGGATCTCGATTGGGAAAATGCACAATTAAGACAAGAAATTTATCAAATCGCCAAATTTTGGCTTGACCTCGGTGTCGATGGTTTTCGCCTCGATGCAATTGCCCATTTGGCCAAAGATCGCTCTTTTAGCGATTCACCTCAAAAGGCTAATGTCGAAGGTTATACGCTTGATTACACAAAGTTCTCATCAATCCCACGACTATTTGATTATCTAAAAGAATTTAAAGAACAAGTTTTAATTCGATACCCCCGCATTATGACGATTGGTGAGGTTGGTGGCGCTGCTTCAACCGACGATGCTCTCAAATACAGCAATTATCGTGATGGTGCCCTAAACATGGTGTTTAATTTTGACACATGTTGGGAAAATGGTGCTTATGGCAGTGAAGAAAAACTTGATTATCAAATTGTGACGAATGTGCTCAATTTGAAGCAATTATTTAAAAAATGGTACGATGCCTGCCTTGGTAAAGCCTGGTTACCGATTTATTGGGGCAATCATGATCACCCCCGTGTTGTTTCGCAATATGGTAGTGTTCGCTATCGCAATGAATCAGCGAAAATGCTTTTGACAACCTTGCTATTTATGTATGGAACGCCATTTTTATATAATGGCGAAGAAATCGGGATGAGTAACGTCGATTACACGCGTATTACTGACTTTAAAGATGTATCGGCCTTAAATTATGCTCGTAAGGCGAGTAACCGTCTCAACGAAGAACAAATCTTACGATTTTTAAGGCGTACCTCGCGCGTCAATGCCCGCACGCCGATGCAATGGAATGATCAAGAAAATGCCGGTTTCTCAACGGGAACCCCAACGCAAAAAATCAATGGAAATTATAAATTTGTCAATGTGAAGACCCAAGAAAATGATCCCCAGTCGATTTTAAATTTTTATAAGAAAGCGATTGCTTTAAGAAAAGAAGTGGCGATTACTAACGCAGTACTTGAAGGACTATTTGAACTAGTTGAAGCTGACCATCCCGATGTCTTTAGCTATTTGCATCGTGGGGCAACACCATTACTTGTCATTAGTAACTTCCGGTCGTATGAAGTCTCCTATAAACTTTCATATCGCATGCGCCGTATTTTACTTCATAATTACGCGACCATGGAAAAACGTGGCTTATCATTATTATTACGTCCGTTTGAATCATATTTAATCGAACTTGATCCTGGTAGTTTGCGCTGATGGAAAAATTCTTTTTATTCATTGCGAGCCAAACGATTAATAAACAAGCACTTGAACAACTGATGGGGCGACGTACAATCGTGACTATCAACTCGTCGTGCTTGACCATCATCGTGGTTACATTATCGCTGATAGCGATTTCTTTGATACCCTAATTGTTTTATTGCCGTTATTTAATAGCGACTTAGGTGTCGTCATCACAACGATCATCACTCATAAAGTTGATGAACTTGCCGAACAAGCGCTCGAATTAGCTCATAAATATCACCGGCAAACATGCATGCATTTAGGTGATCTCGTCTTGGAGCGTCTCCTTGCGTCAGACCGTAGCTTAATTGCTTTAATAAAACAGCAATTTAGAGAAATTCCTCATGAATTGATGGTAACTGCCCTCGTCTTCATTGAGAGCGGGCTTAATGCAACGCGCGCTTCAAAAAAGCTATATGTTCACCGGAATACATTCAATTATCGCCTCGCAAAGTTCATCGAAAAAACATCTCTTGATATTCGCGATTACCATCATGCGTTATATTTTAAAATGGTCAATAAAGTCATCAATATGTAAATTTGTGCAGAGTGCATAAATACATCTTTGTTTAGTGTGTTATATTATTGCTAGCGAGGTAAACATATATGGCAGATGTATTACTAAAAAATATCAATAAGATTTATGACAACAATGTCCAAGCCGTCTTCGATTTCAATTTAGAAATCAAAGATCGCGAATTCGTCGTTTTCGTTGGTCCATCTGGTTGTGGTAAATCCACGACATTACGGATGATTGCTGGGCTCGAAGACATTTCCTCAGGCGAACTATTTATTGATGGTCGCTTAATGAATGATGTCACACCGAAAGATCGCGACATCGCGATGGTGTTCCAAAGCTATGCACTATATCCGCATATGTCCGTTTATGACAATATGGCATTTGGTCTTAAAATCCGTCATATGCCAAAGGCCGAAATTAATGAACGTGTTCATGAAGCTGCTCGAATTTTGGAAATCGAACAATTTCTCGATCGAAAACCCAAAGCACTCTCGGGTGGTCAACGGCAACGCGTCGCCCTCGGACGAGCGATTGTGCGCCATGCCAAAGTTTTCTTGATGGACGAACCACTCAGTAATCTTGATGCAAAACTCCGGGTACAAATGCGGGCGGAAATCATTCGACTGCATGAACGGTTAAACGCGACGACGATTTATGTCACCCACGATCAAACCGAAGCGATGACGATGGCGACGCGCATCGTCGTGATGAAAGGTGGCTATATCCAGCAAATTGGTGCCCCAATTGATATTTATCACAATCCCGCCAATTTATTTGTCGCCTCATTCATCGGATCTCCAGCAATGAACTTAGTCGATGGTAAATACAGCAAGGGTTCCATTATCTTTAACGATAAAACAAAATTCGAACTACCGGAAAAATACCAAAAGAGCTTGAAGGAATACGAAGGCAAAGATGTCGTCTTTGGCATTCGACCCGAAGATGTTCGTGGTGATGATCCTGATTTAGCTACAAAATTTCCCGATGCCGGCTTTAATGTTGAGATAAAAGTCGCTGAATTACTTGGCCACGAATACATTCTCCACTCAGATTTGGCTAATGCCAACATCGTCAGTAAAGTTCAAGCGATTAAGCCGCACTTTATCGGCGATAAAATCAAAATTTTCTTCAATCTTGACAAATGCCACATCTTTGATAAAGAAACGACGAACGTCATTATTTAATTTCAAAATTATCTGACTAATGAAATAGGAGCGAAACTTGTTAATCGCTCCTTTTTATCTAAAGATAATAAGATTAATAAAATCTTTAATTTATGCATGTAAGGGCTTAACTTATTTTGTTTACTAATTGTATTTTGTTAGTATAATAACTAGTGTAAACACGAATTCGTCTACAGAGATTTGACGTGTGCGTATCTAGATGAAACGCCAATTGTTACTTAATCTACTGAACGAAACTGAAAGGAGCAAACGAATTTCATGTTGAAAAAATTCTCTCTTGTAGTAGCTGCTGGCATCGTCATGGGCGCTGTCGCTGGCTGCGGGTCACAAGGTCCAACGACCGTGACATTAAAAGTTTGGCAACCATTAGCTGAACAAACATTACTAGCTGAAATGGCCGCCGATTTTGAAGAACTCCATCCTGAATGGGATATCACTTGGGATCTTGGCGTTGTTGAAGAACCAGATTTAAAAGGTACTTTAACACTTGATGTTGAGGCCGGTGCTGATGTCTTCGCCTTCCCAGATGATCAATTGACCGATCTCATTCTCGCTGGTGCTTTAGCCGAAGTCGAACAATTCAAGGCTGCTGTCGAAGCCCGTGACGTCGAATGGGCTGTCGATGCCGCCAAACGTGCGGGAAAACTATATGCCTATCCCGAAACGGCTGACAATGGCTTCTTCCTTTTCTACAACAAATCGGTTTTAACCGAAACTGACGTAGCAACCATGGATGCCCTAATTGCCAAAGCGACAACGCTTAACAAGACAATCCACTTTGATGCCTCTGGTGGCTGGCAATCAGCTGCTTGGTTCTTAAATACCGGCAACATCGCTTATGATGGCACGACCCAAACTTGCGACTGGAATAATGCCGCTGGTGTAGCTTCGGCCCAAGGTATGTGGAATGCTTATGGCACTGAAAAAATCATTACCGGTGGTGACATCGGCCAATTATTTGAAGAAGGTACGATCGTTGCTGCTGTCACAGGCACTTGGAGTGCGACTGCAATTAGCGCCGCTTTAGGAGCTGGTTATGCCGCGACGAAACTTCCAACGTTCACCAATGGCAATAATGTGCAACAACAGCTCGGTTCCTTTGTCGGTGCCAAACTCGTTGGCGTCAATGCCTTCACCGATCATCCAACCGTTGCTCACGCTTTTGCCGAATTCATTACCAATGAACAAAATCAACTCGAACGCGCACTCGTTCGTGGTCTTGGACCCTCGAACTTAGTCGCCGGAGCGTCTGATGAATTAGCGACAAACGTCGCTCTTGCGGGATTAGCCGCGCAAGCACCATTTGGCGTGTTACAATCAACCGCTGTTGGTGGTGCTTATTGGACACCAATGGGTGCCTTCTCCAATGCGATGATTAACAACTCGTTACCAGTGGAAACCCCAACGATTCAATCGGCACTTGATGCCATGGTTTCTCAAATCACTGCGACTGCAACAGCCTCTTAATTAGTTGAGCACAACATTATAATTACAACTAGATACCGGGCAAAGCAATTTGCCCGGTATCGCTAAAGGAGCCACATTATGATGAATCAAGCCCCAAGCCGATTGCCTTTCTTCAAATGGTTGCTCATTGCTATCTTTGATTTCTTTAAGGCGATCATCCTTTATGTTCTCGACTTCATTTGGACGATTATAAAAGCTTTTCTAAATATTTTTGTAGGACTTTATAAAACTGTCATATTTATTGGCAAAACTATTTATAAAGGCGTCAAATCGTACACCAAAATTTTCATCCAAGGTAATTGGAAAACGCGCTTATCATTTTTATTTATGGGCGCAGGTAATGTATTTAATAAGCAAATTGCTAAAGGGGTTGCTTATTTCATCACTGAAATTGGCTTTATCTTAATGATGGTCTTCTTTGGTGGTTATTATCTATCCTTAATCAATACACTTGGAACTACTGGACCTCTTCCGGCCCGCTGGGACCCAATCACCGAAACATATTTACCAGCAGAACCTGGTCATAATTCGATGATTATTTTATTATTCTCAGTCGCCGTTTTACTCTTAATTGTCGCTTTCTTAATGCTCTATGCGAAAAATATTAAGTCAGCCAAAGAAAATCAAGAGCTCATTGCTGCAGGTAAACAACCAGCAACCTTTAAAGAAGATGTTAATGAATTAATGGACAAACGCTTCCATGTTACGATTTTATCGTTTCCGACCTTAGCGGCATTTGCGTTTACGATTTTACCGCTGATTTTCATGATTTTGATTGCATTTACTAATTTTGATCGCAGTCATCAGCCACCTGGCTCGTTATTCACGTGGGTTGGTTTACAAAACTTTATCGATATGTTTAGTGGCCAAAGTGAAGTTTACCGGCGATTACCAAGCACGTTATTTAAAATTTTACAATGGTCACTCGTTTGGGCGGTATTCGCCACATTCTTAAACTATATTTTCGGCATGATTCTCGCGTTGATGATTAATAAAAATGGCATTAAACTCAAGAAGATGTGGCGGACGATTTTTGTGATTACGATTGCCGTACCACAATTCATCAGCTTGCTTGTCATGGCTCAATTGCTGAGCAACGGCGGACCACTCGTCGCTTGGATGATCGATCAAGGTTGGGTCAGGAGTAATTTCTCATTTTTTGCCACCGGACAATTAGCCCGTATCACCGTCATCGTCGTCAACTTATGGGTCGGCGTCCCTTACACGATGCTCATCACATCAGGCATCTTGATGAATATTCCCGCGGACCTATACGAAAGCGCGACCATCGATGGTGCTGGCGCGATGACGAAATTCTTTAAAATTACGTTACCGTACATGTTATTCGTTACGGGACCATATCTCGTAACTGCATTTATTGGAAATATCAATAACTTTAATGTTATTTATTTCTTAACTGGGGGCGGGCCGGCATCATTGTCGCTATATCAAGCCGGCGATACCGACTTGCTCGTGACATGGCTCTTTAAATTAACCGTCGATCAATCGGATTACAAGATTGCTTCGACACTCGGTATTTTAATCTTTATGATTAGTAGTTTCGTTTCATTAATTATGTTCTCAAAGACTGGTGCCGTGCAAAAGGAGGACCAATTCCAATGATCAAAAGTCGTAAATGGTCAGAAATCGTCAGTAATATCACGATTTACACGATTCTTACAATCATGAGCGTCATATGGCTCATCCCGATTTTCTGGTTGGTGCTCCAATCCTTCCGATTGGAAAGTGGCACAGTATCTCGCTATTTCTTCCCACGTAACTATACATTTGATAACTATTTAAGATTGCTTTCGCTCAATTCCACCGATCGCGTCAACTTTCCACAATGGTTTATGAATACGTTTATCATTGCGATAGTTACCTGCGTCGTTTCCACTGTTTTAGTGCTCCTAACAAGCTACGCCTTCTCCCGACTAGACTTCAAAGCGCGTAGACCAATGATGAAAATCATTTTAATTCTTGGGATGTTCCCAGGCTTCATGACGATGATTGCCATCTACCATATTCTTAAATTAATCAATTTAACAGGATCAATCTGGGGTCTTATTCTCGTATATAGCGGTGGCGCGGCCATGGGCTATTACATCTCAAAAGGCTTCTTCGATACGATTCCAAAGTCAATTGATGAAGCGGCGATGATTGACGGCGCCAGTAAAGCGCAAATATTTTGGCATATCACATTGCCGTTATCAAAACCGATTGTCATTTATACGACGCTTACTTCATTCATCGGACCATGGGGCGATTTTATCTTTGCCCGCTTAATGCTTGGGGATAATCTATCAAGCTATACGGTTGCTCGAGGATTATATTGGATGCTGATGCGCGAGAATATCTCGACCTATTTCACGAGGTTCTGCGCTGGCGCGATTATTGTGGCAATCCCGATTACGTTACTATTTATTTGGCTCCAAAAATATTACGTCAGTGGTGTAACCGGCGGCTCTGTCAAAGGTTAATATGAAGCGAATCGTTGCTCCCTTACTGATGGTTGCCACTCTTTTAGGGCTGACTAGTTGTCCCAGCAGTGAAGTTTTTGTATCAAATGAAAATAGCAGTGTCTACTATGAAATTTTCGTTGGCTCATTTTATGATTCTGACGGTGATGGTCTCGGCGATTTAGCGGGTGTCACCGAAAAACTTGATTATCTTGTCGATCTCGGTGTTGGCGGGGTGTGGTTTATGCCGATTCACCCATCGCCCACATATCATAAATACGATGTTACCAATTATTATGAAATTGATGATGATTATGGAACAATGGCAGATTTTGAAGCATATGTCGCTTCTGCCAATAATAAAAATATCGATACGATTCTCGATCTTGTGATTAATCACACCAGCTATCATCATCCATGGTTTCAAACTGCGCTTAATAATTATTCGAACGGGCAATGTAACCAGGTCGATAGTTATTGTTCATATTACAATTTTGCCCCAACATACAGCACTGGATATGCCCGACATTCAAATACCGTTTATTATGAAGCACGGTTTTGGTCTGGAATGCCCGATTTAAATCTTGATGACCCCCTCGTCCGAGAAGAAATAACCGACATCGTGAGTTTTTGGCTTGCTAAAGGCATTAAGGGCTTCCGTCTTGATGCGATTACGTCTTATTACACCGATTTCCAAGATAAAAATATCGCGTTTCTCACGTGGCTTAATCAAACGATCAAGGCAATAAAACCTGATGCATATATCGTCGCTGAAGGACCGTGGGGCGAAACATCAGCTTCAGTCACTCCATATTACAATTCAGGTATCGATAGTTTCTTCAACTTCCCAGTCTCGGTCCAAAGTAAACGAATTTACAATAGCATTCGTCAAGAAACCGGAAAATCACTGGCGACATTCATCGTCAATCATAATAATGATTTGCAAACGAGAAATCCATTAGCACTCGATGCCCCGTTTTTATCAAATCATGATCAAGGTCGCTCGGCGGGGTTAATGTTTCCCGATTTGTCAACGCGTGATTTATCACGTAAAGTCATGGCCTCAGCATATTTATTGATGCCGGGACGACCGTTTATCTACTATGGTGAAGAAATCGAAATACGCGGCTCAGGTATCGATGAGAATAAACGCCTCCCAATGATTTGGTCAGAAACGGATAAAACCGGACAAACCAATTTGCCAATTGGTGCGAATTATGATATGAATCTACAGGTTAAACTTGGTGCTTATGATCAAAGAGCAAAGACAGATTCTGTTTTGAATCATTACCGCCGCATGATCAATTTACGTAATAAATATAATGATTACATTGAAAAATCTAGTATTGAAGTCCGGGCGATTGACCCACGGCTTTATGGGCTTACGTATACGAGTACTGCTGGACAATTGACGATTTTTACGAATTTAACCGATACGGCGATTAATGAAGTGCTAAGTGTAGATGAAGTGATCATCGATCAAGTTAGTCCTAACGGCGAAAGAGCCAAAATAATTAAAGACGGTAGTGTTCGGAATGTTAAAATTCCGCCATTTGCGACCGTTGTCATTCAATAAGGAGATTACATATGCGTCAAGCGGGTGTCCTATTGGCCGTTTCTTCATTACCTTCACGTCATGGCGTTGGTGATTTTGGCCCACAAGCTTATGAGTTCATCCGCGAATTAAAAAAGATGGGATTCAACCTGTGGCAAGTATTGCCACTTAATCCACTTGGTTATGGTAATTCACCCTATCAACCATATTCATCAAAGGCCATGGATGAATTATATATCAGTCTTGATTTACTAGTGAACAAGGGATTACTAAAAAAAGCGCCACGGTACAATATGGTGAGCAAAACAGTCGCCTATGATGAAGTCCGTGCGTATAAAGGAAAACTACTCAAGAAAGCTTTTAGTAATTTTGCTACAAAGCGAGATTATCATACGTTTATTAAACAAAATCCATGGGTGTTCACGTATGCAGTTTTCATCACCTTAAAAAAGAAAAATGAATTGAAATTATGGAGCGATTGGCCGACAATTGATCGCGATTGGATCAAGACAAAGCCGGAATTATCAACTTACGACGAAGACATCCGTTATGAAATGTTTATCCAATACATCCTCTACCAACAATGGATCAGGTTGAAAAAATACGCGAATCAGCATGGTGTGGCCATCGTGGGTGATATTCCGATTTACGTCGGGATTGATAGTGACGATGTCTGGTCAAATCAGTCACAATTCTTACTTGATAAAGATGGACGCCCGACGTTTATTGCGGGAGTACCACCCGATTATTTTTCAATCACCGGGCAACGATGGGGCAATCCACTCTATGATTGGAAAAAGATGGAAGAAGACCAGTTTGCTTTTTGGCTTGATCGCTTAAGCTATAATGCTGAGCTTTTTGACTATATTCGGATTGATCATTTCCGGGCATTCGATACGTATTGGAAAATCCCCTCGACATGCGAAACGGCCATCGAGGGATCATGGATTGAAGCGCCTGGTTATGCTTTCTTTGACACTTTATTTAATGCTTATCCTTCTTTGAACATCCTCGCTGAAGATTTAGGTGATTTGCGACCCGAAGTTTTAACTTTGCGAGATCATTATCATTTTCCAGGTATGAAGATTGTGCAATTCAGTTTTGACTTCAAGCAACCGATTGCTTTTACTCCCTATCATGAGGAAAATATGGTTGTCTACCCAGGCACGCATGATAATCAAACCACGCGAGGCTGGTATTTATCACTCACAAAAGGTGAGCGCGCAAAAGTGCGATTATCGTTAAGGCACCTTGGCTACACCTATCCTCGCATCAGCGATAATGTCATCGCATTGACATTTGATAGTCGCCCGCGGTTTGCCATTGTCCCGATGCAAGATATCCTTGGCTATGGTGATTGGGCACGTATGAATACGCCCGGGACAATCGGGACACCAAACTGGGAATGGAAATTAACGAGCTTACAACCTTTTATTGTCCGTCGGTCGTTCCTGAAAGCACTGCTTATACGTGCGAAACGGTGTGCATAGGTGCTACTTCTTAAATATGGTAGAATAGGGTCGAGGTAATTAGATTGAACGCACGTCCAATTCATCGCTTCGCTTCGTTTATGATTGACTCAGTTGTTACTGGAGGTATTTTTGTTTTATTGGGTTATCCACTTTGGATTGCCCTCATTGAAGCGATGACCAAGAAAACGTCTGATGCCATTTTTAATTTGTTCAATACATCGCTAATTATTATTCCAACTTTAATTATTATCATCATCACGTATTACCTCGTTTTACCACTTTTTTGGAAACATCAAACGATCGGTCGCTATTTGACGCGTATCAGCATTGTTAAAGATGATGGCACGCCAATTGATTTTCAGACGTTATTCGTACGTGAAATCATTGGGCGCATGCTTTCAGCATTTATGAGTTTGGGGTTGACGCTTGTTGCCGATGCCGTTATCATTGGTCAGAAACGACGGCAATCATTTGCCGATGTCCTAGCGCGCACACGAGTCATTGATAAATAAAGGAGTCATCTACATGGGAACACCACATATTAACGCTCAAGTTGGCGATTTTGCAGAAACGGTCTTGATGCCGGGCGATCCGTTACGCGCCAAGTTTATCGCTGAAAACTTTTTAACTGAAGTGAAAGTTGTTAATAACGTCCGTAATATTTTGGGTTTTACCGGTTTTTATAAAGGCAAACGTGTCTCGGTCATGGCTTCAGGGATGGGACAACCAAGCATTGGTATTTATTCACATGAGTTATATACGCACTTTGGCGTTGAACGCATCATTCGCGTTGGGACATGCGGATCATATCGCGCTGATATTAATCTTTTTGATATTCTCGTTTGTAGCGGTGCTTGCACCGATGGAAATTGGGCTGGTCAATTTGATTTAAAAGGCGGAACTTTTTCAGCCATTAGCGATTTTGCATTGACGAAAGCCGCCTATGAAGCTATTTCGAAACGCAGTCTTCCCGTCCATGTTGGAAACATTTTAAGCAGCGATATTTTTTATGATGTTGATCCGAATAGTTGGAAGAAGTGGGCAGCTTTAGGTTGCATGGGTGTGGAAATGGAATCATATGCCTTATACGCCACCGCCGCGCGGCTTGGAAAAAAAGCATTATGCTTATTGACGGTCACCGACCATTTTATTAAACCTGAAAAAGCCACAGCCGAGCAGCGCGAGCAAGGTTTACGCCAAATGTTGGAAATTGCGCTTGACATCGCATAGACATGGAACCGCTTGAGATAATTATCACTGTCGTTTTGAGCCTCTTCGTCCTTGGGAGTCTGACATGGCTCCTTTTTCCTTTATGTAAACGTCGCTATATAAAGCGCAATCTTATCCCGGTTTATGGTCGGCGCATTTACCATCTCGCGCTTTATAACGATTATTATCTGATTAATCAAATCAACTTGCCGCTGGGTGATATGAATGAAGCGCACATCGATCACTTATTATTTGGTGAAAAATACATTTATGTCATTAAGGATCGTTATTATGATGGGGCGTTGACCGGCCAAGCGCGGGATATCAATTGGATGTTTTATTCCCGGTATTCACGTCGAGGCAAATATATTGCTAATCCATTCTTAATTAATCGGATTCGCCTTGAAAAACTAGCGTTAGTGACGGGACTTGACCCCCATTTATTTATTAACATCATCGTTGTCAATGATTCATGTCTCCTCGATCAAATTGAACCGAGTGATGAAATGACTTATATCGTCAAGTTACGACAAGTCGACAAGCTCATTAAGGCAATTGAATCTCGTGATATTCCCCATATTAACGAAGACCAACTCGATGCCGCGGTCAAAGATATTTATCGCCTTGTCAAAGGCAAAAATAATGAGTGAGCCAAAGAAATTTCCTTTCATTACTAACGCGTGGCAAGAATATCGCCGACATTTTTCATCGTTATTTGGGCTGTCGTTTGCCTTTTTAGTCGTCATCATCGTTATCGTGGTTATCGGACTTGTGTTTCCTTTTTCGCTCATAATTACGATGCCGTTTGTCATTATTCCGTTTTGCTTCGCTTATGTTGTATCTTTAACGCAAATTGTCGCGAACCATCCAATGGCCTTCAATGAATTTTATCGTTATTTATTACCGGGGATGAACCCGTTTATTCGACGCTTAATCCGTCCATATATGATGTTGCTTAAAGGGGCATTAGTAAGTTTTTTAATGCTTTTCATCACGACTTTAATTGCGAACTTACTCGCCCCGAGTTTTAATCCAGCGCTTGCCCAAGTGTTTGAAAATCTCGCGACGTTGACACTTACGAGTAGCGATGCGAATGACTTACTCGCATTTATTGATAATAATGCCACAGTGCTCGATCCTTTCTTCACCATCGTCATGGGCATCACATCACTTTCGTTTTTGGTTTATTTATTCTTAGCCATTAGCGATAAGATTCCTGCATTATTTCTACTGCTTGAACTTCCGACAGCTTTTCCCGAACTTGGACGAATCCATCGACAAATCATGAAAGAACGTCGCAGGATGCGAATTTCCATCATCGTTAAAAATCAATGGCCAACCTTTCTTCTTTTATTAATTGGCGCGGTGATTGGAGCATTGGTCGGGTTCATATTAAAACAAGGCGCGATTATTACCTCATTGCTTGCATTACTCGGGGCTTTATTAGCAATGGGACCGTCGCTTCCTCATTATTTTTTAATTTTAGCGATGATTTATCAAACATTCGAGAGTGATTACTTTCGTTATGCCAAACAAGAAATCGCGGCATTTTTAACCCAAATTGACGCGATTGACCAATTGAGTGCCGAGCAAAAGGAAGAGCTTAAAAAAGCATTGCAAAAGCATCTTGATGACGAACACGATGATGGGATCCCGCAAGATGATCAAGAACAAAGTAAATAAAAAAGAACCTCGACCGAGGTTCAATTTTTTTAAAAATGGAGCAGGTGACGGGAATCGAACCCGCATAACTACCTTGGCAAGGTAGTGTTCTACCACTGAACTACACCTGCAGTGCCTAATCATTATATACAAAACATTCACCAATTATCAAGATGTAATTTCGTGACATGAGTTTTACTCATTTATGATAAGATATTATGGTATGAAATATGATTTAAACTATGTCCGCCTCGCGGATGCGATGTTTCCCAACATCAGTGAAACCATTGAAGATCTTGAAGGTAAATACCCGCAACGACAATTAAAAGAAGGCGCCGAAGTCACTCGATTTGCTCCTTCACCAACTGGTTTTTTACATACGGGCAGTCTTTTTACGGCGATGATTGCCGAAAAATTTGCCCGTCAATCCGGTGGTGTCTTTTTTGTCCGACTCGAAGATACCGATAGTAAGCGTGAAGTAAGTGGCAGTGATATGGCCTTAATTACGCAAATGGCTGAATTTGGCATCCGACCACATGAAGGATTTGGGGCGACTAATCGTGGCGACTATGGTCCCTATCGCCAAAGTGAACGAGAGAGGATTTATAAGACGGTCATTAAAGAGATGGTTCGACGTGGCGATGCTTATCCTTGTTTTGCAACTAGCGATGAACTTGATGAATTACGGCGACAACAGGAAGCCAAAAAAATCGTGCCTGGTTACTATGGACCGTTCGCCAAATATCGCCAATATCCTGTATTACAAGCACTGGACGATGTGAGTAATGGTCGCCCATTTGTCGTTCGTTTTAAAAGCAAAGGACAACATCACCGCTACATTCAAGTCTTTGATGAAGTTCGTGGCAAATTGTCATTATCTGAAAATGATCAAGACATCGTTATTTTAAAAAGCGATGGGTTACCAACTTACCATTTCGCTCATGTGGTTGATGATCACTTCATGAAGACAACCATCGTTACGCGTGGCGAGGAATGGTTAGCCTCACTCCCGATTCATGTCGAAATGTTTGAACGCCTAGAGTGGAAGGCACCCCGATTTGCCCATTTACCGGTAATCATGAAACTCGATGATGGTAAGAAGCGTAAACTTAGCAAGCGCAAGGATTCAGAAGCAGCCGTTTCTTTCTTTTTGGAGCAAGGTTATCCCGTTCCTGCCGTCATTGAATATCTAATGACGATTGCTAATAGTAATTTCGAGGAATGGCGCATTGCCAATCCATCGCTCCCACTTGATGATTTTCAACTTTCGTTTAACAAGATGTCGCTTGATGGAGCGTTATTTGATTTACAAAAAGTCGTGTTTCTAAGCAAGGAATACCTTGCGAAGCTTAAAGCCACGCAACTAGTCATCGAAGCGCGCACATATGCTGAGGTTTATCATAAAAAACTAGCCGACTTGATCAAGCGTGATCCGATATATTTCACAAAAATCGTTAATATCGAACGTGAAAAAGACAATCCTCGCAAAGATTATTTTAATTATCGAAGCATTTACGATCTGATTCACTTCTTTTATGATGACTACTATGAGCAAGCATTTGACACAAATGCTTTCAATCCACTGATTGATCACGCGATAATCATTGCCATTTTAACTGATTTGAAGGCAAAGATGACGATTGAAGGCGATGAGAGTGCCTGGTTTGCGGAACTAAAGGAAATTGGAGCTGGGCACCATTTCGCGGCTTCGAATAAAATATTTAAGCAAAATCCGAGCGAATACATCGGCACCATCGGTGACGTTGCTGAAATATTACGCATCGCGATTACTGGTTTAAAACAAACACCGAACTTATTTCAGATTATGCATGTACTCGGTATCAAAGAAGTTCACCGACGCCTCGAATTTGTGATTGCTAAATTATCATAAACATTGTTAAATAGTTAAGCTGGCCCGTTGGAGAAGTGGTTTAACTCATATCCCTCTCAAGGATACATTCATGGGTTCGAACCCCATACGGGTCACCAAGTGACATGAAGCGATCAATCTGATGATTGGTCGTTTTTTATTCAAGCATATCAATTGAATCTAAGATCATTTAGTTGCAAAATGTTCCCGATATAAGGAGACATAATGTATGAATATTGAGATTTGGTCTGATTTCGCTTGTCCGTTTTGTTACATTGGAAAAACACGCTTTGAAAAAGCACTTGCTCGGTTTGAACATAAAGAAAAAATAAACGTTATTTATAAAGCCTATCAACTTAATCCACATGCTCCTTTAGTGATGAGTGGCACAGCGGTTGAAAATTTTGCCCAAAGTCATGGGTTAAGCAATCAAGAAACGGCGGAACGATTCGCTCGAATTAGCGAAAGTGCACGAAATGAAGGACTTGAATTTCATTATGACATCATGCAGATGACTAAGACATTTGATGCGCATCGATTAGCAAAATGGGCGGCAAAGTTTTCGCTCGAAAATTCACTGACAAGTCGATTGATGAAGGCGTATTTCACCGATGGCTTGAACATCGCCGATAAAGCGACGTTAGCATTTCTTGCCAAAGGTATCGGACTCGATGAAGACGTGGCATTAGCAGTTCTTAATTCTAATCAATTTGCCAATCAAGTATTGTCAGAACAAGCCGAAGCACGTCAAATTGGCGTACAAGGCGTCCCCTTTTTTGTACTCAATCAAAAATATGGTGTTTCAGGAGCTCAATCGGAGGACTACTTCTTTGAAGTTATAAAGCAATTATGGCAAGAAGAGGGCATCAAACAAAACGAAGGACCGATCCAGGCTGAATATTGTGATGATGAAGGTTGCCATATCGAATAACTTGAAGATATTCAATTAAGAGAAGCCCTGCAATTTTGTGGGGCTTTTATTTTTGCAAAAGTAAAATACCCCACAAATCGCCAATATTTTTTTGCTTTTGCTTGCTAAACTGTAGCAATATCCAAGTACCCATATTATTATTGAGTATATGAAGTTTTTAAGAAAGGAACAAAACATATGAAGAAAGCATTGAGTGCATTTGCAGTTTTAATTGCATTAGGCATAGTATTGATGCTCGGGGCTGTCTATTATCTAACTGGATTTAGTTTTCCAGACGCCCTTGCAAAATTACTTGCTGTCTGGACTGCGGTTTTAAACTTTGCAGTCGTCGCACCCTGGTTATTGCCCAAGATTATCGTTGTGGCATTATTAGGGCTCATCGTAATTGTCGATTTTATTATCTTGTTCAAAATCATGCAATTACGAAAACCATTCGTCAGTTACCTAACATTTATTAACATTATTTTCGTCGCGTTAATTGCCGTATTAGCATTCATTGAATATCCAGCCGGAACTACTGGTTCGACACTCGTGAGTGTAATTACTGCCCACATCATGGCACCAGTGGCTCCAGTCACGGCTATGCATGGCTATATTTTGCTAGGAACGATCGGTTTCTTTGCATTATGTAATTTAATCTTTATCATTTTATCGTTTGTGGATATTGCTAAAACGCCGTTCCCACTAAAACGGACAAAAAAGGAAAAAGGCAAAAAAGCTAAACGCAAAACCGATCGTGATGTCGTGGCTGATGAATTTGGAAAGTTCCAAGTTCCGGTCCAAGAAAACATCCCACCAGCTAGTCCTTCAATTCAAGAAATTCGCCATGCGGTGAAAGAAGAGTTGCATGCGACTCAAGCCCCACGACAACCCGAACCGGCTCCTGCTCGCGCGCCAGAACCAATTCCCGCGACGGGAAAACCACTTACTCTCGAAGAGATTAGATCAATTATCCGCGATGAACTCGAACGTTCAGGACGCGGTGGTTTCGACTCTTTTAGAGGAGCACCAGTAATATACGCGGCTCCCTGGATCGGTGGCTACCCATATCCGGCTTACCCACCACAACAACCGGCATATTATCCACCACAACAACCGCAAGTCCCAGGAGTTACTGGTGCGTCAAAAGAAGATATCCGCAATGCCATATCTCAAGAATTAGAAAAAACGGTTCCTTCAAAAAAAGAAATCGTCACTTTAATCGAACAAGAAGTAGCACGCTTATCGCCAACTAATAAAGAAGCCGTTTATAGCATCGTCAATGAAGAACTAATTAAATACGATGCCTTAAATCGTGAGGCTTTGGATAGTCTCGTCACTGAAAAGGTTGATAAATATGATGCGATGAACAAAGCGCTCATCAAATCACAACTATCCGAAGAAATTAGTAAGTATGACGCTGAAAACCGCCAAGCGATTCGTGCGATATTTGCTGAGGAATTACAAAAATACGATACCGCTAACAAAGAAATTCTTCACAGTATTATCGATGAAGAACTCGCAAAGAAGACGGTTGTGATTGACCAAGCTCACGACAAGAAATTGCATGAAGCCGTCGCGCAATCTCAGGCGACCATCAAACAACTACTCGAAGAACAGATGATCAACAAAGAAGCTGAGGTCAAACAGTTTATCGTTCAAGAAATCCAAACCGCAGCTGGTCCTGGCGCTGAGGACATGCGAGCCGTGTTCGCTGAAGAAATCTCGCGTTTTGCCGCATCAAAAGAGGCAAGTAAACCCGAAGAGAAGGTTCACGTCTCCGAAGTGACCTTTGAGCAAGTAAAAAATATCGTGGCTCAAGAAATTGCTAAAGTCGATGTACCACAATCAGATGAACTACGCATTATTTTTGCCGAAGAAATCGCGCGTTTTATTAAGAAACAAGAAACTGCCACGCCACCAGTTAAAAGTGAACCATTAGTAGAACCGACACCAGTAATTCGTGAAGTCGTTTCACCGTTTGCCAAGTCTGAAGAGGTTATGCCGGAAATTAAAATTGAACCGAAGATTGAGCCAAAGGCGACCCCAAAACCAAAACCAGCTCCGACACCCGTCGTCATTGATGATGAAGCTGACGATGAAGATGAAGAGGGTGGCAACAAACAGCCAATTATTCGCATTCCTTTCCAAACACGCATGAAACATGCTGAAAAAGAATTATTAACCAATTTTAATACACTCAAAAACTATTTATTGAGTTATGGTATCAAATCGCGCGTTAGTAATTCCGGTGATACGTTTAGACTCCATCGTGAGACGTTTGTTAAAATAACAATCGCTGGTAAAGGGTTAAAGCTATATTATGCCCTAAATCCAAAAGATTACGAAAACAGTACGATCCCCGTCCAAAATGTGTCACATAAAGCCTTGTATGCTGATATTCCCTGCGTCTTGAAAGTTAAATCACCGTTGTCGGTTAAACGAGCAATGCAACTAATTGACGATTTGATGCAACTAAAAGGATTGGAACAAGGAGATATCCTTAAGATTAACTGGGCGCGTGACTTCAAGTAAAGCGTAAAAACTTTCCTTTAAAGAGATGCATTCGTGCATCTCTTTTTTATTGGAGAAATCGCGATAATAAACTAGAATATTCATAGCGAGGTGCCATATGGAATTAGTAAATAAATTAGGATGGATTGAAGTTATCGTCGGTCCGATGTTTTCTGGCAAGAGCGAGGAGCTGATTCGACGGGTAAAACGGCTCGAATATGCAAAAAAATCGGTTCTCATCTTTAAACCACAACTTGATAATCGGTATGCTGATGATCAGGTGGTAAGTCACGCAAAACGGGCAACGAAATCGAAAAATATATTTACCGCTATTGAGATTCTTAACTACATTGATGCGCAGACATCTGCTGTTGCTGTCGATGAAGTACAATTTCTTGATGAAGGCATCATTGATGTTGCCCAATCATTAGCTTCTCGCGGCATTCGGGTCATTCTTGCTGGTTTGGATACTGATTTTCGGGGTGAACCTTTTCATGTCACCGCAAGGTTATTAGCAATCGGTGAGTATATCCAAAAATTAACAGCTATTTGCGTCATTTGTGGAGCGCCTGCCACACGAACCCAACGAATTATAGGTGGGCACCCAGCCTCATATGATGATCCAATTATCAAAGTAGGCGCAGCCGAGGCTTATGAAGCCAGATGTCGCCACTGTCATGCTGTACCCCGCAGCGTCAAATGATATTTAAGAAATACATAAAATATGCTATATTTAAAATCTATGAATGTGAGGTGGACTTGTTACTTCAATGGATGATCCTCTGATATGGCTCGTCATTATCTTCTTAGTCATCTTTGGCTCGTTTTTTAGCGCTACCGAAACGGCTCTGGCCGCCGCCAATAAAATCAAATTAAAAGTAAAAGCCGATGATGGAAGCCTAACAGCTAAGTTAGCTGTTAAATATATTGAAAAATTTGAAAAATCGGTCATTACAACGGTGATTGGAAGTAACATCGTCAGCGTTTTTATTTCGTCATTAGTAACATTGATGTTTGTACGAGTGTATGGCGAAGGAGTCGGTAGCATCATTGCCACCATCGTGGCAACGATCATCTTTTATTTATTTTGTGACACGATTCCCAAATCGATGGCACGAGCATTACCAAATCAAGTCGCCTTGGTTACCGCATCGATTTTGCAAATATTCATGGTTATCTTTTATCCGATTATCAAGATATTCCAAGGACTCGATTTATTAGTCAAAAAGATTTTTAAAGCACCAGAGGAACCTGAGTTAACCGATGAGGATTTTTCCGCGTATGTCGAAGAGGCTGAGGAAACAGGCGTGCTTGATGAAGAAGATAGTGAACTGATTCAGTCCGCGCTTGAATTTGCCGAAACAGCGGTTAAAGACGTGTTTACACCACTTAACAAAATCATTGGGATTAATTTGAGTGGTTTGACGACTGAACAATTACATGCACAACTACTCGAAACAACTTTTTCACGATTGCCCGTATATGAAGGAACGATTGATAATATTATCGGAATCTTGCATGTCAGAACGTATTTTAAGCAATTGCGACATCACCCCAAAATGAATGTTCGCGATGTAATAAGTAAGCCATATATCGTATCTACCACGATTCTCGTTGATGATTTATTCGATGGCTTCCGTAAATACAAAACGCATATTGCACTTGTTAGTAATAGCAAAGGTCGCATCGTCGGCATGGTGACGATGGAAGATGTCCTCGAAGAAATCGTTGGACAAATTAACGAATTTATGCCAAGCAAGAGGAAGAGCAGCCATGTGGGATAAAATTTGGTTGCCACTCGTGATTTTACTAGTGTCTTTGATGCTCAGTTTTTTGTTTTCTGGCAGCGAACTAGTGTTTACTTCGGTCAATCAACTACGACTTGATAAAGCCGCGCAAGCTGGAGATAAACGGGCGTCCAAAGCTTTAAAAGTTGCCAAGAACTTTGATCACAATATCGCGGTGATTCTCCTAGGTAACGGACTTGTCAATATCGCTGCTTCCTCAATGGCGACCTTAATTGGACTCGCGGTACTCGAAACGACCATCGGTCGCGCTAATGCGGCCATTGTGGCATCGGTGATTATTTTTGTTATCGTCGTCTCATTTGGGGAGATTATTCCGAAAACCTTGGGACGTCGCTATTCATACAAATTAGCGCTGGCACTATCTCCATTTGTTAATTTTTTTAAAGTTCTGTTTGCCCCGATTGTGTTTCTTGTCGCACAATTAGTCCATTTAATTGAACCGTTATGGAAGCGGAAACAGCAAGCAGAACTCATGACTGAGGATGAACTTGTTGAGATGGTTGACACGATTGAAGCCGAAGGATTAATTGATGAGAAACAAGGCGATCTGCTGCGTTCTGCAATTCAATTTGCGGATACCGACGCCTTTGAAGTTATGACACCACGCGTTGATGTTCTTGCTTTTAATATCGAAGATGACGTGTTGGAGTTACTTGATAATCCCGAAACATTTACATATTCGCGAATTCCCGTTTACGAAGAAACAATCGACAATATTATCGGTGTATTGCCAACGAAATACTTGTATCCATATCTCATCAATAAGGAGTTATTTGATATCCGAACGCTGCTTGTCAAACCAATCTTCGTTCCACATGGCAAAACGATTTCATCAATTCTTAAAATCTTCAAAGAAACCCACCAGCACATTGCTATCGTCATTGATGAGTATGGTGGGACTGAAGGTATCATCACCATGGAAGATATCATCGAAGAAATCGTTGGTGAAATTTGGGATGAAAATGATGAAGTGAGCGAGCCAATTGTCAATATTAGTCCTACGATATATCACGTTGATGGCTCGATGCATATTGAAGATTTCCTTGATTATTTTGACTGCGATAGCGATAACGAATCTGACTACGCGACAGTCGGTGGTTGGTGTCAAGAGCAACTCGGTCGCTTTGGGGTAGTCAAAGATAAGTTCACATTCCATCGTTTGGTGATTACCGTGATTGAAGCCGATGAATTCACGATTGAAAAAATTGAAGTTAAAGTGCTTCCTTCTGAAGATTACGATATATGAGCAAAAATAAACAAACTCCACAATTTCAAAAAAAGTTTCGTGATCATCATCGATCAAACTTACATTTTTTTAAATTAGTTATTAAATGGCTCGGAATTGGGTTATTATTACTAATCGTGGGCATTATTATTTATATAATATTGCTCTAAACCAATGCGCTACCTTAATTACATCAAGAAACATCTCCAAGATTTATCAGGTCAAGTCATCGTCATTACTGGGGCGAATTCGGGGCTTGGTTTTGAAGCAACAAAATACTTAAGTTACCAAAATGCTACAGTGATTATGGCGTGCCGTAACATCAAAAAAGCGACAAAAGCTCGCGCGGACATCCTTAATGAGATACCAGATGCGAAACTTGACATTATGCACTATGATCAAGCCGATTTTTCCTCGATTGATCAGTTTGTCACTGAATTAAAAGCAAAGTACGAACGGATTCACGCTCTGATATGCAATGCTGGCATTTATTTTCCTAACAAGCATGAAGAAATGATCCCTGGCTTGAAATTAACATTAGGCACTAATTTTATTGGTCTTTATTATCTTTTACGACAGTTGATGCCTTACTTGGACGTTTCAGGTATGCCAACGCGTGTTATTTTCGTATCATCGTTATCGGCCTATCATCAACAAAATAAATCATTTCAATCAATGAAATCGTTGCATCATGGTTTATTTCGGCAATACGCCAATTCAAAATTAGCAATCAACAAGTTATTCCATGTACTTGCCAATGGGATGAATCTCCACGATTTTATCGATCGAAAAAATGTCTCCTTTTTCTTGATGCATCCAGGAATCACGATGACGAATATCATTGGGAACTTCCCCAAATGGTTTCAAGATCTCGCCCGTTTAGTCATGCATGTTCTGTTTCAAAAGGCTGATTGTGCGGCTTTAGGGATTGCGTATTTAGCTGGTGCAAAACACGTATTCAATGGTAGTTATCTCGTCCCTGGTGGTCTATTTGAAATATCCGGTCATCCAAAGAAACGCAGTTTTCCTAAGCGCATGGTCAAAGGCTCTGGTCAATTTGTTTATGACGTTGGCAAGTTTGTAAAGGAATTAAAAAACTAAGATGCTTGATGTCAGTAACGTCACCCTGCAATTTGGTGGTCGCATCTTATTTAAAGATGTGACGCTATCATTTCAAAAAGGGCAAAACTATGGAATAATTGGCGCCAATGGCGCTGGTAAGACGACATTTCTTAAAATATTATCAGGAGAACTGGAACCAAATAAAGGCGAAGTAATCCGCGATAAGAAAGAACGGATGTCGATTTTACGTCAAGATCAGCAAGCATTTGATGATTATAGCGCCATTGAAACCGTCTTAATGGGTTATCCATATTTACAATCATTACGGCAGAAACTCGATGAATTATATGCCAAAAACGATTTTTCTGACCATGATGGCCTCTTGGCCGGTAATCTTGAACTTGAATACAGTGAACTTGGTGGTTATGAATCAGAAAGCCACGCGCGCACACTTTTGAACTCACTCGGTATTAATGAAAGTCAGCAAGATGAAACGATGGGCAATCTCGACGTTAAGGTCAAAGTTAAGGTATTACTGGCGCAAGCGTTATATGGTAACCCTGATATTCTAATCCTTGACGAACCGACAAATAACCTTGATGCCCTCGCAGCTAATTGGCTCGAAACATTCTTGTATAATTTTGACAATACCGTTATCATCGTCAGTCATGATCGCCACTTTCTTAATAAAGTGTGCACCCGTATTTTAGATATTGATTTTGGTGCTATTAATCTTTACGTCGGAAACTATGATTTCTGGTATGAATCAAGTCAGCTCATTCAACGACAAATGCGCGACACCAATGCCAAAAAAGAAACGCGTATCAAAGAATTAGAAGAATTTATTGCCCGATTTTCTGCAAACGCGAGTAAAAGCAAACAAGCGACATCTCGTAAAAAAGAACTCGAAAAAATCACATTAGATGATATCAAACCATCAAATCGACGCTATCCGTTTATCGATTTTAAATTTGAAAAAGACCTTGGAAATGATGTGTTATTTGTAGAAAAATTAAGTAAAAATCAATATTTTAAAAATGTCTCATTCACACTAAGAAAAGGTGACAAAGTTGTGTTTTTATCACCTAATAGTACGATTATCACGATGTTATTTGATATCTTGATGGGTTTGGAATCTCAGGATGAAGGTAGCTATAAATTCGGAATTACAACGATTCGAACCTATTTTCCTCAAGAATATCAACACTTATTCAAATCAAGTAATACCCTTGTCGATTGGCTCCGTCCATACGCAAAAGATCAGCACGATTCCTATTTGCGAGGCTGGCTTGGACGGATGCTCTTTTCGGGTGAAGAAGCGCTTAAACAAGTGCGGGTTTTATCCGGAGGCGAAAAAGCTCGATGTATGTTTGCAAAAGTCATGTTAACAGCAGGAAATATCTTACTGCTTGATGAACCAACGAATCACCTTGATCTTGAAGCAATCACTGCGTTAAATAAAGGCTTGCAAAGTTATAAAGGTGTTTTACTATTTACGAGCCACGATCATGAACTAGTTGCCACCGTCGCGAATCGTGTGATTTACGTCGATGAAAATACGATGATCGACAAAATGATGACATACGATGAATTCATTGATTGGATGCAAGAGCATCCTTTATCAATATAAAGAATTTAATTTCTTCTGATAATAGTTGAATACTAGATCAGTGACTTGTTCGATGTTGAATTTTTCAGTATTAATGGTATAGTCAGTTATAGATAGACGCGTCATATCAAAGTCAATTCGGTCATTCTCGAGTCGCTTTTTAGCATGTTCGAGTGTGTCACCGCGGTAGAGCATACGGTTCATCCGTGTTGTTTCGCCAGCCTCCATATAGAAGGTTACGATACGAGCGTCAGCTAATTTAATGAACGCACGTAATCCATTGGGATCGACAATTAACACTTTGTCATCAGCGATTTCTGGGCGACTAGTGCCGTAGTAGTTACCATTATATAAAGTTGTTTCAACGAAATAATTGTCTTTTCTCAGTTTCATGAACGTTTCATGAGTGACGAAATGATAGTCGACGTGATCGACTTCACCTTCACGCATGGTCCTTGTTGTATGCGTCACAACTTTTTTTATGCCATATTTGCGATTCAGGAGTTTAGCGACTTCTGTTTTGCCGGAGGCTGATGCTCCTACGAGTATGATCATTGCAACACCTTTTTCTCATTATACGGTTATTTGTATTTATTTAAGAATATTTTTCCACTTTTTTACTTAATTTGTCTAAAAGAAAATTCACCTGTCTATTAGTAGATACCATCACTTAATTTTAAACATCAATAAAGGGGTTATTTATGATAACAACAAGACCCTCAATGCGGTCACTTCACTACAAGGTTAAGGCACTCGCTGACCGATACTGTCAAGCACAAGTGCAAGAAAAATTACGATTAATTGAAGAAGGTCCAAATGCGCTTGAAACACCAAGCAACCACCGACTTTTCATCGAAGCATTTGAAATTGCTCTCAACTCATTGATTCCGATTCATCGAATGATTATTTATAACGACTATATTAACGGACACTATCTGTTTTGGTGGGAAATCAAATTCGCTCGAAGTACCTACTATCGTTATAAATATCAAGCATTGCTAGTCTTTAGTTCTTATTTTTAACAAGATTTATGAATGTAAAATATTACCCAGTTATTGCGACGATATTATTCGCTTCGGTTGGACCGATTGAGCCGATTACACGTACCTTCGCAAACATCGCTGTTCCACCATATCGATATCGCACACCAATTACGATTGCATTTACTTATCAAACCGATGTGCGCGAGAATACGATGATTGAAGTATATTTTACAAATTCACGTTATAATCACGAGTTATTGCTCGCCCGAGCATTGGAAAATATAACTAGTTTCCAAGGTAGTTTATCGCTACCGGCGGACCTCCTATCTGAATCGCATGCAGATCTTAATTTCGTCGCCTCGGGCAGCAATTTCTCATTGATGCAACCACTGACTATCTATCAACGGCAGTATGTCCCAATCAATGTTAGTAATGAAACGGGACACACCTATGTTACGACTGCAAATTATGCAACGATCGATAGCAGTGGTGCTGTTAATTATTTAGAAGAATCAATCGCATTCAGTAATTTTTTTCCGATTATCGAACGCGATGTATATCTTATTTTTGATTTGGGCGCGATAAACTTTATGATTAACCCGATCGATGCCTTAAACATTAGTGTGTCAAAGGCTCAATTAATCATCAGTGATCCGTACCTTAACTTTCCATTATTGCGACGAAGTGACGATGGTTTTGGAGCATTATTCAACTATGACATCATTACGATGGATGATTTGTATCAGCTTGTCCTGACAGAACGATTATTCGTTGATGAACGCACATTATTGGTATCTTCATTCCCAATCGAAGGTTTCATTGAAACAAGGCAAATATATTTACCGAAAGATCGATTTTCGGCGTTAAAAACAATGCCATTAACGTTAACTTTTTCATTATCGTTACAAAACGATTATGCCATCATCTATCAGCCATTAGTCCACTATGATCGTGCATTAATCGGTTCGTGTCAAACGGCTAAATACTGTCTGACGACCTCATGGGGAACAATCGATGGTGGTTACTGGAAGGACATTAGTACATCACATGACTAATGTACTTCTTTCATTTTCATTTCTGATCATGTGGCTCAATGCCTTTATGTTTACGATTCGTTATGGCGAAATTAATCGAGCTTTTTATGGACTAAGTCCGGGACTTATTGAAACATGCATTGCCACACCTGGCGTGAACAATAACGAGAGCGAACCTTTTTTCATTAAGCCACAACTTGAAGATGATGTGGTGACCTACTTAATGCGCGAATTGAATAACTTTAATTCATTCACCGTCTCATTCTATTATTATGTTCCAACCACTCGAATGTATTGTAGTGGTGATTATTGTCAAGGCGTCGCGATTAAATTGCAAAGCCGAGTCAACAGTTTTGTGAAATATGAACAAAAATTACAATATGAGATTATCGCAACCTTATGAGTCAGCATCTTCGTGTCGTTGAATTACTCGAACATTCCTTTTTAAGTGATTATCTCAATGATGAAGAAATCACGGATATTAGTTATAACGGGCAATCACTTTACTACGTTCATAATAAATTTGGACGACAGCAAATAAATATAACGATTAGTGAAATAACAATCCACAACTTCATCCGACAAATTGCTAACTTGACCGAGCAACTTTTTTCCTATTCTCATCCAATCCTGGATGTCTCGATTGGAAAATACCGGTTAAATGCCGTTCATCCCGCTATCGCGCGTCTCAATTATGATAAAGCAACGACTTTTTCATTAAGAATCGGTCATTCTCACGATGATAAAAAAACGATCAAATTCCAACCAGAACCAATGCTTGACGATTTATTTCGCCATCTAATAAAAGCAGGAGTCAGCATTGTAATTGCCGGGAGAACAGGTTCGGGAAAAACAGAGTTTCAAAAATATCTGATCTCGATTATGCCGGCACACACACGTGTCATCGTGATTGACAATGTGATGGAACTTGAAGGTATTAGAACTGAAGCGATGCTCGATTTAAATATTTGGCAAGTGAATGAATATTTAAAAGGTGGTGACTTTCCTTCACTTATTGCCAATGGACTTCGTTCACATCCAGATTGGATTTTAGTCGCTGAGGCTCGGGGTAGTGAAATGAAGGATGCTTTGACCGCAGCAATGACGGGACACCCGATTATTACCACAGTCCATAGTCTTGACGTTCTAACATTACCGTCGCGAATGGCGCGCATGGTAATTGCGGGGCAACCATCACTTCGTTACGCAGAAACGCTCGCTGACATCAAGGATCACTTTCCCATTTTGGTGTATTTACAAAAGCGCGAAGATGATCAGGGACAAATTGTCCGAGAAATCAAACAAATTGGTGAGATGCGATCGAGTCAGCATAAAGTCAAATTGATTTATGAGTGGCATGGCGAACGTGCCTCTTACCATAAAATATCGAAAAAATTGCAACAAAAATTTACGGGAAACCTCGAAAAAATCGCCCCTTTTATTGGTGGGTTAAATACCTATGAATAAATATGTATTTGGATTTATCGTACCACTGATGGGAGTATTATGTTGGATTGTTACTAATAGCATTGCTATCACAGCAATTATCATTGCTCTCTATGGCTTTTTCTTTGTAATCATGCTGCCACGACATATTAAAAAATTTGAACAAATGCAGCAGCGAAAACATGAGATGTTCGACTTTATTAATGGACTAATTATCGCGTTAAGCGTCAAGCAAACACTCGCGCCAGCATTAGAGTCAATCGAGGGGCAGTTAAGCACTGATCTTAAAGCGAGGATCGCTTCATATGAAACGATTGATTCTTTTCAAATAATCAACGAATTAAACCATTATTTTATAAGTCCCACCTACGAGATGTTTTTGACAATCATTGAACTCCAAGCAACACAGGGTGGATCAATTCTGAAGATGTCGCAACCTCTCCTAGCGTCGTTACGTCGTCAAACGACGGATTTTCAAGAGAAACTACGAATTTCCAAACGTAAACTCGTCAATTTTATCATCTTGTGGGTGTTGACACTCACTGTCCTCTTATTTTCTCGCTATGGAATTAATTACTTATACGAACAAATGATGACCTCTTTAATTTTTCAATTTGGAATTGCAGCATATTTTATCTATATGTTATTTAGTATTTACGTGTGGTGTTCTCGTTTTTTCAAGGTAAACATCAATGAATAAATTAATAGATATTTGGAAGCAACTCGGGCTAAACCCAAAAAACGAAAAACTGAAAATAATGTTGTGGCAAATGGTTTCTTTACCGCTAACAATCATGCTATTACAAGCACAAAAATATTTATTGGCAATTGGTGGACTCATCATTGGCACCATCATTATTAATTTTTATTTAATGCACAAATATCAAGTCGCACTTGAACAATTAGAATCAGAGCGAGTATCCGCATTCATCGAAGCTTTTGCAGTCATTAAAATATTTCTCGCAAATCAATTTAATGTCTATCGTGCGATTGAGGAGGCTATTAAATATGTGCCGAAGGTTATTCGTGAGGATATGTTCAGATTACTTGAAGATATCGACACTGATAAATCTATCCAACCATATGTCAAGTTTTCGAAAAAATTCAAGCCACTCATCATCGAACAATTAATGATTGGACTCTATCAACTTGATGCCGAAGGAAGTGGCTTGATGCAACTTGATGCCTATGATTACTTGTTCGACCAATTCCAAACACAAAAAACAAATGATGCGCGGATTGGATACGAAGGACGACTGGACAGTATGAATATGTGGCCACTCCTTGGTGCCGGCATCATTACGATCAATTTGCTATTTGGAATCATTAACTTAATATTGGAGGCCATCAGTGAGCTTTAAAATATCCTTTATTCTCAGTTTAACGTTCTTAGTGCAAATCTTAATACTTGGAGGCGATTTAATCGCGCTTCAATTCGTTCACTCTCATCTCGATGCTATCGCCCAAACGACGAGTTTTCGAATCGCAAAGGCCGGGCGAATTGATGATGCGACGATTACGTGGTTAGAACAACGCGACATAACGCTCTCGTGCCTTAGTAATTGTTCACCACGCTTTGGAGATACACTATCGTTTAGTCTCAATCAAAACTATGATCCGTTAATCATCCATAACGACACGATTTCCGTCAGTGTCACTCGTTATGCGGTGATTGGATATTACAATTAGAAAGGAGACCATATGTCAGAACTAAAAGGACAATTGCTCGGTGTTTTATTGGTGCTCATGCTCTTTGCCACGATGTCGTCGATGTTTAAAATCGTGTTCAACAATGCCGCTAACCATATTTCACAGCAAGTCTCAAATGAAATGGAACCGAGTGGTTTATAAGGGCCTTAAGGCCCTTTTCTATTTCTTACGTTGTTGTTTTATTATTCGCTAAATCTTGATATAATATGAAAACGAAATGAGGTTTAGCGAAATGAGTACTTTAGAAAAAGTCCAACAATTGTTTGCACAAAAAATTAAGGTTGAAGCGATTGAACCAACAATCGAACTTCGCGAACTTGGGCTCGATTCACTTGATTTGGTCGAATTAATGCTCGATCTTGAAAAAGAGTTTCACATCGAATTTGAAAACGATGAAATGACAAGTTTTAAAACGTTAGCAGATGTCGTCAAAGCAATTGACGCGAAGATTTAAGACCAGCATTGATTTAGGAAAAAGACTATGCTAATATGCTTCTTGCGCTTTGCGCATTGAAGCAAAGCTTGCCTACTTAGCTCAGTCGGTAGAGCAATCGGCTGTTAACCGATTGGTCGTAGGTTCGAGTCCTACAGTAGGCGCCATCTGGCCCGTTGGAGAAGTGGCTTAACTCACATGCCTTTCACGCATGCATTCATGGGTTCGAATCCCGTACGGGTCACCAATAAAATAAACGATCTATCGTTACGATAGATTTTTTATTATTTAGTGATAAGACAACGCATATTTTTCTATACATAGTATAGAGCTCTATGATAAACTAGCGTGAAATACCAATGGAGAATATTAACTTGAAATCAATCTATCTAATTACTATCATGTCGATCATCGGTGTCACTGGCATTAGTTCACGACATGAAATGAAAGCTGCCGAAGCAACAACAATTATTACGTCTCCATCTAGTAGCAGTTATATTGATTCATATTATAGCTCAGTTAATTCGTCCTTAACGGGTTTGTCATTAGCCGCGGCATTAGAGACGCGACTTCAAAATGAACGCGGTCGTACTTTTAGTTATGATTCCCTACAAACATCAGCATTCCCATTCGTTGATCCTGATCCAAATCGCGTCAACGGTGGCTATATCGTCAGTTTTTATTCCGGCACACCCGTAAGTGGTTATACTGGAATGAACAAAGAACATACATGGCCTAAATCACACGGAGGCAATAAAATTGAGAATGATCCGCATGTGATTCGACCGACATTAACCGCTGAAAATTCTGCTCGCGGAAATGCTTATTACGCTGAATCATCGAGTCAAGGTTGGGATCCGGCTTCCTTTGGAAATGCCAAGTATCGGGGTGTTTCTGCTCGGATTATTCTTTATGGCGCGGTAATTGGCTACACAGAAGGTTTACGCCTTGAAGATGTTGGTTTCGTCAGCGGTTCAGGTAATGGTGGAAAAATGGGTAAATTAAGCGATTTACTTCGTTGGAATCTTCAATACCCAGTTGATACGACCGAAATAATTCGTAATGAAACACTTGATATATCGCTTAACTATAATCGAAATCCTTTCATTGATAATCCTAGTTACGCCTGCCAAATTTGGGGCAACGCCAATGCGACAACTCAAAGTATTTGCGCGGCATCAAGCATTGCCCCAACGTCAATTTCGTTAGTACCACCGACTCAAACAATTTCTCTTGGCCACACATTAAGTCTCCAAATGACCGTGGCTCCAAGTAATGCCAGTACGAGCGTCACCTGGACGAGTTCTAATCAGGCCGTGGCGACTGTTAATCATGGCACTGTTACTGGTGTCGGCGTCGGAACCGTGCAGATTACGGCGCGCTCGACGATTGATACTAACGTTTTCGGTACGGCTGAAGTAACGGTGACAAACGAAGGTGTTGATGTCACAGGAGTTACACTTAATGTCCAAACACTAAGTTTAGCAGCCAGTCAAACATCGCAATTAGTCGCGACGGTAACTCCCACTAACGCCACTGATAAAACAGTATCATGGCTAAGTAGCAATCCAGCCGTAGCCAGTGTTTCTTCACAAGGATTAGTTACAGCTCATAAACTTGGAACTGCTACCATCTCAGTGACGACCAATGATGGTGGCTATAAGGCGACGACTAAAATTACCGTATTGCCACAAGGAGCACTAACGACCACGACAGGTTCACTATATAATTCCACTAGTGATAATAATGGTGGTGATGGTGGCGTCACCAAAACCAACTTAAATAACGGCATTAATGATTACAGCGCTCTCGGATTTGGTGGGACAGTTGTCGTCGACTCGGTAACTTCATCAAATGGTTATTTTCCAAGAAGTGGCGGTCTAGCGATTGGGTCTTCAAGTAAACCTGGAAACATTCAGCTGACTTTCGCTAGTAATTATCGCCCAACACGTGTTGATTTGACGTTTAACGATGCTGGGCAAGGTAATACGGTCAGTTCAATTACAGGAAGTAGTTCAGCAACTGTTCAAAATGGGACTCCGGGCACAGCCTATAGTCGTCCATCAACAGGGACACCTTATGTGGTGACATTCGCATCAGCAACGGAAACGCTAGTTATTGCTACATCGAAACGCATTGCGCTCGTTGAAATCGTGTTATATCTAGGAACACCATCGACCATTGGTGATGATGTAAACGTGTGGGCTAATGATTTTATTAATCAGACTAGTAGCGCCTGTTCAACATATAACGCAGCAGCTTTAGAATCTTTATGGCCCACGCTTGCAGCAATATACACCGCTTTGGATAGCGATGCCAAAATGATTATCGGAAATTCGGTTCCTAATGATGGTGGGCATATCATCGAAAGTGCCTTAGCGCGTTACGCCTATATCGTAAATAAATATCAATTTAATCAATATATTGATGGCATATTTCTTGATGCGCCGACACCACTTATCACTAGAGAACAACCAGCTTCATTAACGTATGTGGTTATTGCGGGACTAACAGTTATATTCATGATTGATATTGGATTGTACTTCATCTTTGTTAAGCGGAAAAAAGAACAGTAAACTGAACAAGTTACGTTCAAAATTTTTGTAAAATTTTTGAAACTAAATTCTTGTCGTATATCGTGCTTCGAATCCGCTGATTGTAAACTTTACTGCATTAGTAACGACTACTAAAGCAAATATGAGGATTTTATGAAAAAAAACAATTTGGGTCGCAAATTAGCCTTCGCTTCCGCTGACTTATTTGGAGGCGGCTCCTTCAATATCATCAATTTCTTATATCCAGGATTTTTGGCACTTGTTGTTGGCATTAATCCGTTCTGGAGTGGCTTTATTATTCTGGCAGCACGTATATTCGATGCCGTGATTGACCCGATTATCGGTTGGCTCTCTGATGCGACTAAATCGCGATTTGGAAAACGACGTATTTATCTCATTGTCTGTTCACCATTAATCGTCGTAGCGATGTTTTTACTCTTTTATCCGTTTAATTTTCCAAATATGGCGCTGCGTATCATCGCCGTTTTGCTCGCCTATCTCGTCTTTGTGGCCGTCCAATCAACGATTATGATTCCCTATTTTTCGCTAGCAAGCGAAATCTCGAGCGACTATCAAAATCGTGCATCATTTAATTCCTATCGCCTAGGTTTTAGCATTTTCGCTTCAATTATCTGCGTTGCGGTCCCTGGCATTATCGTCAAAGCTGTTCCCGATGAACGTCTCGGCTATCAAATCATGAGTTTAGCCTTTGGTCTCTTTTTTGGAATCAGTATTTTGCTAAGTGGTTTATTTGCTAAAGAAGAAATTAATAGTCCCGTTGTGAAAACAAAACTATCATTTAAAGCTTTATTTGAACCATTCGCATTGAAGCCGTTCCGTCAATATCTGCTGATGTTTTTATTAATGCAAATGGCGATGGCTGTTATGAGTGGACTTTTCTTTTTCTACATCGATTTTTATATCGTGAAAGATATCACAGCGACAGGAACGACAAATATCGTAGGCATGATTGCCGCGGCTTTGATGTTTTTTACGCAGATTGTTGCTCTCCCAGTTTATCTGAAGATGATTGAACGGAAAAACAAAGCATTTACATATCGATTTGGTGCAATGATTTGGATTGTCTCAGCTTTAGCATTATTATTTATCCCAGCAAATGTCAATCCGATTGTCATTTACATCTTGGCGGTTGTCATGGGATTTGGTATTAGTGCACCAGGGTTAGTACCACACACGATGTTTGGCGACGTTGCCGATGCCGGGCAACTGCAATTTAATAAACGGATTGAAGGTCAAATGAGTGGTTTTGCGAATTTCGTTGGTCAAATTTCTCAAGCCATCGGCTTGTCATTCGCAATGCTGATTTTAGGTTTTGCCGGTTTCCAAGAACGCGATTTAACATTGCCCCCAATTACGTCGCAACCAGATAGTGCGCTTGTTGCCATTCGCGTTATCATGGCGTTGGCCCCATTAATTTTATTAGGGATTGGATCGATTATTTCTTATCAGTATAAAATCGATGCAAAGGCTCAGCAATTAATCAAGCAAGAAATAAGTTTACTGGCGGGCACCCCCCAAGAAGAGCCAAACATTGCATGAAAAAACGCCCAAACCCATTTTTATGGCTGCCTCTTGCTGGTGTTTTGAAAATATCAGCTTTTTTACAAGGTGGCCGTCTCATTCGAAAAACCAAAATAAAACGACCTTCAATCATTTTGTCGAACCATGGTTCCTTTCGTGATTACGTCTTTGTGACAGCTGCCGTATATCCACATCGTGTTAATTATTTAGCGGCTGCCAAAATGTTTTATGAGCCGGAGCGTGGTCCGTTTCTACGAATGGCACGCGCGATTCCCGTTTGTTCATTTCAAGGCGATGTTCGAGCTGTTGCCAACGCCTTACAACTTTTAAAGAAAGGCGCGATTGTCGGAATTTTCCCAGAAGGGCAGATTTCTTATGATGGGGCGAGTCTGAATCCTCCATTTTCAATTGCAAAATTTCTAAAGAAAGCCAACGTGCCTGTTTATATCGTTAAGAATATTAATACTGCTTTGATGGCTCCCCCTTGGACGACTAAGATATTCAAGGGAAAAGTATTCTCAGAAATATCACCGTTATTTACACCGGAATATTTATCAAAACTTGATGAAAAGATGGTGTATGAACGTCTCAAAGCCGCGCTTTACTTTGATGCTGGAGCGTTTAATAAAGACGCCCGTCATAAATATCAGATCAACGACGTATCAAATTTAGAAAATCTTATTTTTCAATGTCCCAATTGCCAACACGAAGGACTTGAAGTCGATTTCAATAAGTTAATATGTCCAGCGTGCCACCATACCCTTGTCTATGATGAATTTGGATTGCTCGGTAACAAGACGTTACGTCAGCATTATGATCGACAACGTCGAGTTGTGAAACAAGCAATTGATCAAGATGAAAATTATTATCTTAGCAGTCCTGTTCGGCTTGTGCGTTATCAAGATCAAACACTCAAAGAAACTGGTCGTGGCACGCTAACCTTAAATCGCGATTATTATGAGTATCAAGGCAGTGATAGTGGTCAAGATGTCACATATCGCTATGATACCAAGACGATTGAATACCTCGCTTCTGATATTGGACAAAACGTCCAGATTTACGATCAATATGAAGTGTTCCAGTTTTATATGGATGATAAGAAATTACCAACCAAATTCACGATGGCAGGTGAATACTTCTATCAATTAAAAAATGATAAGAAAAATAAAAAGGCATGAATAATATGAAAAAACAATGGTTACTTTCTTCACTAATTATGACGTTAATCGTCGTACCCGCTGCCGCATCAATCGGACAATCATTCGTGAAAGAGCCAGATCCAGGCATTCACTATCGAGCGAGACCATTGGATTTACCAATAACGGGCGAGCCACGATTCTCAAGCCAAAATCACTTTAATTATTTAAATTATGGTAGCGTCTATGACACGAACCGCGGTGAAGGAGTGACGGTTGCCATCATCGATTCCGGAATCAATACAACGCATCAAGATTTTTTTGATGGTGTTTACACGAATATTTCCGATAAATCAGCCCACATAGAAGAACTCGGTGAAGTTTACTCTAATATTCGCATTCGCACAGTCGCTGATTATGGACTTAGTGTGATAGAAGATCCACTTGATAATGGTCATGGCACAAATGTTGCAGGTACGATTGGCGCTCTAATTAACGGCGTTGGTAGCGCTGGCGTCGCTCCCGAAGTAACACTGATGGTAATAAAGACCGATTATTGGTTTACCGAAATCGATGAGGCCATTTATTATGCCGCTGATAACGGCGCTGATGTGATCAACATGTCTATCGGCGCTTATGAAGAAACGTTCATCGATGGTTTTGGTGATGAACAAGAAGGTTATGAAGGAACAGCGACTTATTTTCAAGATGCGATTGATTATGCCTATAACAATGGCGTTACCATCGTTGCAGCGGCTGGAAATGAAAAAACAAATGTCAAATCTTACCCAGCTTCAAATAATCACGTCATTGGCGCTGGTGCCCTAGAGGCGAATAGTGGAACGCAACTTGCTTACTATTCAAACTTCGGACTTGATAACGTCGATGTTGTTGCTCCTGGCGCGGTCTATGTGGCTGATGTCGGTAGTGCTAGCTCATTTGTGTCAACGCTTGGAACCTCGTTTGCCTCACCAATCGTTGCTAGTGCTGCAGCCTTATACAAAGCAAAAGTTCCTCTGGCTACTCCAGCCGAAATCGAACAAAAACTTAAAGATACATCTGATGATTTAGGAACATCTGGAGTCGACGCAATGTTTGGCTATGGGCGTGTTAACTTAACCAATTTACTAACCGATATTCCAGTAACTGCCGTATCTTTATCAGATGAGGATGTCATGCTTCATGTTGGCGATACCCATTCATTGGTCGTAACGATTTCTCCGACGAATGCCTCAAACAAGAATGTGCTCTACCTATCCGATAATGAGGCAATAGCTAGTGTTGATGACACCACCGGTTTGATTACGGCGACTGGAATCGGATCAACAACAATCACTGTAATTACCGAAGATGGTATGTTTGAAGATACGTGTACTATTGAAGTTGTTAGTTTAGAAACACCAATACCGGTCAAGAGCATCACTTTGAATACGACGACACTAGATTTGGCGGTTGGAACAACCTCGCAATTAACAGTGACGGTAAATCCGAGCAATGCTACGAATAAAGATGTCACCTTTTCCTCGACAAACACCAATATTGCTTCCGTAAGTAGCACAGGTCTGATCGAAGCGAAAAGTGCTGGCTCTGTCACAATTACTGCGACAAGTGTTGATGGTAACAAAATTGCGACTTGCACCGTTGAGGTTTTAAATTACACGGAAGAAGATATGACCTATACCTTTACTAACAAAAGCTGGGCAGCCACTCCAAGTAATTGGGTCAGTGGTCTTGATGGCTTAGGTTATTTAAATAACGGTGTTCAAGTATCGACGGGAGTGTCCGGTGCAAATGCTCGTTCACCACAATCATTCTCAAACATCACCGGAATTACGATCGGCTATGCGACAAATGCTAGTTCTGGGGCGGGGTCAATCGAAATTCGATTGCTAGACACGCCGTCATCGAGTGGGACGTCACTTGGAAGTTTTTCGGTGACGACCGCTGGTGGAACATCAAAGCGCGATACAACGATGTTTATTCCCACATCAGTTGATAGTGGTTATATCAAAATCATTGTGACGACGAATGTCAATAGTATTTACATCTGTGATATTGACATTGCCTATAACGTTGAAGTTGTTGAACCAATTGCGGTCACTAGCGTTGAATTTACTAATGGACCACTTGCCTTGTTAACAGGCGCAACGACAACGGTAACATATCGTGTTTTACCACTTGATGCCACAAATAAAAATGTGACATTCACGAGTCTTGACCCGGCTGTTGTCACGATTAATAGCAGTGGCTTAGTCAGTGCTCTTCAAGCAGGAGTTACCCAAGTGCGTGTGACGACGGCTGATGGCGGTTATACCGCCTTATGTGACGTGACTGTTACTGATCCGATCGTCTATGAAAAAGAGTTGACGCTCGACACTAGCCAATTTAAAAAAGCATATACATTTAAAGAAGCCTTGGATATTAGTCATTTATCAGCGAGTTATCGCGATACGTCAGGAACCATTTCTATTATCGCAGGAAGCGCACTCACACTTTCGAGCGGGAATACCAGCCAACTTGGTAATGTCACCTTAACATTCAGTTATGAAGGTGTTAGTGATTCGGTCACGATTATGGTCACTAATGTTGGAGCAGTACAAACCGGTGGTACGCCGATCAGTGCTAATATTCCATTAAATGGTGCTGATTTTAGTCCATCATTAACAACTACGGCCACAACTTACACCTCAATTAGTCAGGGCGGTCTTGAATTCGCGGCTGGATCAATGCGTAACATATTGGTGTCATCCAATACATACATCATGATAAATAGCGGCGGTTACCTTTATAATAAAACCTCACTCGGACCAATTACAAATATCAGTCTCTCATACGCAGTTGGGGGCAGCGCTTCATCGGTACAAAAATTTATGTTTGCTGATACCCCAATTACTGCAAGTGGCACCGCTAATACAACATTATCGACTTCGACCGGTGGGACCACCAGTCAAGTCAGTGTCAGCAACAAGCAATATTTCCGGCTTGATGTTTCCAATAAAAATTTACAAGCCCTAATCACGATTACATATCAATCAGGTATTGAGTTATCATTTACGGCCTCGGAGCAAGCCTCAGCCTATGCTGAATATTTCATGAATGTGACGCATGAACAATGCCTCGATCAAAATGTCGAATCCGCAACATGGGCCGTCTTACAAAATGAGTATGAAGCGATGGTGAGTGATGCGAAAACGCTCATTACCACTAGCAATGATTATGTTAATTTACGGGCTCGCTACCAAATCATCGTGATTGGTTATGACTATAACGATTATTTAATGGTCGTCGCCGAGAGTGGTCGTGGAATTTTAAATACAGCGATAAATTCAGTATCTACAGCTGCTTTAATCATCATGTCAATCATCTTACCAACCTTAATGAGCCTTAGCTTTTTAGTAAAGGGTAAGCGCAAACAACATTAAAAATATCGTCACAAAACAGCAACTTCCTTACTTATAAGCGTATCATTCGACATTCACGTTCTTATCAATATAATTATTGTTAATACGAAGATGGAGATAACAAAATGTCATTTATCAATGCTTTTTCAAAACGGCGATCTAATTATGATTTATTGCCAGAATTACCGATTAACTTTAACGAATTGGAGCAACTACTCGCCCAAGTGATTGAGGCAAGTCCGACAGGTTTTAATAGCCAAAGTTCTCGCATGATTATTTTACATGGTTCCCGACATCAACAATTTTGGGATTTAGTGCTTGAAGGCATTAAAAAAGAAATTGGCGACACGCCGGCTTATCTTAAAAGTGAAGCAAAAATAACAACGCTACGTCGTAGTTTCGGGACGATTCTTTTCTATGAAGATGACAGCGTTAACGATGAATTAAGAAAAAAGTTTCCCCTTTACGCTAACCATGTCACAACCTGGGCTGAACAATCGCAAGGAATGTTGCAACTAGCAGTATGGACGGCGTTGGCTGATGTCGATATCGGCGCGTCGCTACAACATTATACCGAACTCGTCGACCTTTCCTTGAAACAAGCGCTAGACATTAATCCGACCTGGCGTCTCGTCGGACAAATGCCATTTGGAAAACCACAAAGTCTACCAGAGCCAAAAAGCAAACAACCCGGCAAAACCCGCGTTAAATCTTATAAATAGATTGACAAATTATTAAGTTGAAAGCCCAATTAATTGCGGTTTTTTATTTTTGTTGAAACATTTACATGATGACGATGGTAATATTGAGTATATGAAAAAATTATTAGAAGTGTTTCAGCGTCCGATTGCTCATCGTGGTCTTCATGGTGACTTGATTATTGAAAATTCACTCTTAGCGTTTGAGCATGCTATTAATGCTGGCTTTGGATTTGAACTTGATGTGCATATGCTTCGCGACGGGACGATTGTCGTTCATCATGATTATAGTCTCAAGCGCCTCAGCAACGTTGATATAAAACTTGAAGATATTGATTTAGCAGAGATGAAAAAGTACCCGTTTACCGGTACGACCCAATTCATTCCAACGTTACAAGAAGTCCTCGATTTAACACATGGTCAGGTTCCGATTCTGATTGAACTAAAAATCGCTAATTCATTTGATTCGTTATTCACACAACGACTCATAGATTTACTCGATTCATATGACCATACCGACCAAATTGCTATCCAATCGTTCAACCCTTATGCGATGAAATGGTTGCGGGAACATACGAACCGATATCTACTTGGTCAACTTAGTTCTGGTAAGCTTGAAGGTCAAAAACCTCACATCCAATTCTTATTTAAGACATTACTTGTCAATCACATCTCACATCCTGATTTCGTATCATTTGATGTGCAATATTTGCCATCTCCCTTTGTCAATCGGGCTCGAAAAAAAGGAATTCCAATTATCGCCTGGACCATTGCTGATGACAAGCGGCATGAAATCGCCAAAAAATACGCTGATCAAATAATCTTTGAAAAGATAAAACCTTAAACAATCTATAATAACTTAACTCTTACAATTTCATTGTATTAATGGTTTTTTGTTATGTTATACTATCAGCGTTGCAGGTGAAATTATGAACATTTTTACTAGTCTTGTTATGCGCAAACTCGATGGTCATAAACATGAAACATGTCATTGTGATGTCCTATCGATTGACAATGCGCACATCAAATCCATTTTTATCCCGCTTGTCGGTCCAAATGGCGCTGATATCGAATTAGCCGTCAAAGAAGGCGACATCGTCAAGGCGGGAACACTAATTGGGCGCCGTAAAGATTTTGAAGTCCCGATTTATTGTTCCATTTCGGGGACGATTAAGGGGCGTGTCAACCGCTATAATCCACTAGTTGGTCGTGCGACACCACACTTTGAAATCGAAAATGATTTTCGAAACACGAGTGAAGCACCACTAACGACCGTTGATTTCGGTAGTTCGAAGGAACAATTGATTACGGCCATTAAAAACGCGGGGCTTGTCGGTCTTGGCGGTGCGGGTTTTCCGACTTATGTTAAATACCAAAATGCTAAAGATATCGAGACGCTGATTATTAACGGTGTTGAATGTGAACCGTATTTATCGGCCGACTATAAAGTAGCAGCTATATATGCCGAAGATGTCTTAAAAGGCGCCGAACTTTTTCGTTTAGCTGCTGGTGCACAACAAGGCATTATTGCGATAAAAGTTCATAAAGAGGCCATGAAGGAAGCTTTAATGGCGCATATAAGCGCATTTCCTCAATTAAAAGTCGTCGAAGTTCCTGATGCATATCCAATGGGCTGGGAACGGACACTCGTTAAGAAATTGACGGGACGTAGTTATGATAAATTCCCATCAGAAGCCCACGTCTTAGTTAATAACTTAACGACGGCATATGTCGCTAGTCACGCTTTACTAAAAGGCGAGGTGATGACGCATCGCATCATTACCTTATCTGGAAATGGATTAGCTTCAAACACCAATGTATTTGTGCCACTTTATACACCAATGAATGAAATCGTCACCTTCATCGGTGGTTATACTCAAGAAGAAGTGACGGCATTTGCCGGTGGACCGATGAGCTCAAAGGCTGTTAGCGATGACACGTTCGTCGTCCAGCCAGCGATGGGCGCTTTCACTGTTATCATTCCGATGAAACATCATGAAATCGCCTGTCTACGTTGTGGAAGTTGCACCGCTGTTTGCCCCGCAAATTTACAACCGATTGAAATTAAGTTGGCGCTTGATGGTGATAATATTGATCGCCTTCTAAAACTTGATGTTAATCGCTGTGTTGAATGTGGGCTGTGCTCGTATGTCTGTCCTTCAGGCATTGAAGTCACCGAAGCTGTGAGAAAAGCCAAAGTCAAAGTGCGCATCGCCCAAGCTAAAGCGGCTTTTGTGGCAAAAAAGTGAGGTTATTATGAAATTTATCGTCTCACCCGGTCCATTCCAACGGGGCAATAATAAAACAGGATTGATCATGCGCGATCTAATGATCGCCTTAACAATTGTTTGGATTGCTGCGATTATCTATAACTTTACCATCGGAGTTAACTACGGGCTTAAAGCCATTTTCATGGTTCTTGTCGCGATGGCGGTCACCCTCCTAGCTGACGTGCTTGTTATGGCTATTCGGTATAAACCTGAAAAGGGTCCTTTTGCCAAAGTCTTGCTTAAGGAAGTTTTTCAAAATTTCAGTCTGATTACCGCGATTATCTTTGCATTAACATTACCGATTGGCACGCCGTATTACGTCATCATCATCGGAAGTTTATTTGGAACACTCATCGTTAAATATGCTTTTGGTGGTTTCGGTCATAATATTTTTAATCCTGCGGCATTTGCTCGTATATTTGTTGCATTGACCTTTTCCAGCACATTAATCCCGCATCTAGGAACCGCTAGCGCCGTTCCAACACTAACAGCAGGAGCGACGATAACATCTGCCTATGCGAGTGCTGGCAATACGCTTGGTCTTAAATGGTTAACCGACTCACTTACGGGTTTGAATGTAAATATGGGTCAGTTATGGCTCGGATTTTACTCGGGAGCGCTTGGTGAACCTTTCACGATTCTTATTTTATTACTAGGAATTGGTTTAGCTATGCGGCGCGCGTTGAATTGGCGAACGCCGGTATTCTATTTAGGAACCGTTGCCATTACCGCATTGTTAATTGCCATATTCACGGGCTTGAATCCAATAAATTACACGCTGATTCATCTTGGTGCTGGTGGTTTGATGTTTGGGGCTGTCTTTATGTTAACTGACCCGGTTTCTTCGCCTACGTCACCATATGGCAAAGCTCTAATTGGCGTTATTGCCGGATTGATGACCGTGCTCATTCGAATTCAAGGCAATTTACCTGAAGGTGTCGTATTTGCAATTGCGATTGCAAACGTATGTTCACCACTCATTGACCGTTATACGATCGCCATGACGAACAAAAATATGACACAAAAATGGGTCGTGCTTGGTAGCATTTTGTTTGTATCAGTCGCCCTCAATGGTTCGATTGCGATGGTGCGTGTCTATGGTAATAATTCATCAAGCAGTGAGCCAAGTTCATCTGAAGTACCAGTCACGCCATATAAAGTGTTGACGGGTAGCTACGCGAGTGCTGCTTGTGATGATTGCGCTAGCCAAACTCAAAATGTGACGATTAATCTTGATGAAGCCTTCAATGTCCTCTCGATTGAACTTAGCGGCGATAATACAACTGGTGGTAGTTTCCGTACAAATTGGAATGCGCAAGAAGCAGCGATTGTTTCTTACTACGAATCATTAAATGTCGCAGAAATTATCGCGCTTGATCACTTGGCATTACCAACGGAGGCTCATGTTGTTGGCGTCACCGTGACGGGAGAGCGCTTGCTTTTAGCATTACAAGATGCGCTCAAGGACGTTACGGTATATCAAGGCAGTGCCTCTAGCAATGCTGATCCCGAAGAACATGTCTACACCGATGACCAAACGACTGAAGTAACGGTTTACGTCATTGATGGTGTTATCGAAGCACTTGACGCTTATGGTGAAACGACAACCGGCGGTAGTTTCGGCAATGCTTGGAATACCGCATACCCCACCATTTATGATTATTATGTCGGAATGACTGTTATTGATTTCATCGCCCTTGGTGCTTTCCCAGAAGGGACCGATGCTGATCGGATTGGTATCACATATTCGGTTGAACGATTGTATGATGCCATCGTTGATGCGCTCAGCACCTATGGAGGTTAATATGGATAAATCGATTAAATTACCGTTGTTCCTCGGAGCCGTCTGCCTTATCGCTAGTGCGGCTTTAGCAGGAATCAATGCTTGGACAGCACCGATCATCGCTCAAAATGAAGCCGATGCCCGTAATCGCGGCTATCTTGAAGTGCTTGGATTAGAGTCGAGTACTGGATATATTCTTTCTGACTTGATTGTCGCTGAAGGCACACTTGCGAGTAAAGGCATTACTAGTTACATTACTTTCACGAGTGAAGCCGATGACACGCTTTACGCCATTGTATATAACGGCGAAGTGAGTGGTTGGGAAGTTGGTATCAAATTTCAGGTTGGAATTTCAGATGGAAAATTCACGGGTTACAATAATCTTCCTAATAACGAAACACCATCAATTGGTGGCGCCTTTCTCGGAATGCTAGATGCGATGATTAGTAATGTTGCTTGTGATAGCACCTCATTGAATACGGCAATTAATGCTTATATTCAAACAAATGTCGTTGGAGCCACTGCCAACTTTGCTGGTGTCACAAGAAATGCGGTCACTAGTGCCCTAATTGAAGCTGGAAGTCATTATCTAGCCGTGGAGGCATTATCATGAAAAAGTTAAATATTATCATTGAAGGCATCGTCAAAAACAATTCGACGTTTGTATTGTTATTGGGACTTTGTTCCATCTTGGCGGTATCGAGCAAATTCTCAGATGCCGTTGGCATGGGTGCTGCGGTCATCATCGTGCTGATCATGACAAACATCATTATCTCGCTCATCCGTAAAATCACTCCAAATGACATTCGGATTCCTGTCTATATTGTCATCATTGCCTCTGTCGTGACGATTATTCAAATGGTGATGAAAGCATTTACCCCCGAATTAGCAATCTCGCTCGGTGTTTATCTACCCCTGATTGTTGTGAACTGCGTTATCATGGCCCGAGCCGAAGTATATGCCAGTAAAAATAATCCATTTGATTCATTCCTTGATGCTCTTGGTATCGGCATTGGTTATTTACTTTCCATCGTTGCCTTAGCACTCTTACGGGAGATCATTGGCACTGGTGCCTTATCGTTTACTGATCCATTTACAAATACGACGTTATTCAATGTACGCATTTTCCCAGTTGAATATGCGATTAGCATTTTCAATCAAAACACGGGCGCTTTCTTAATGCTTGGGTTGATGCTCGCAATGATTAATGCCATTCAAATAGCCAAAGCCAATCGAATCGCCAAAAAAGCGGCGTTAGCGAAGCAATAATAGGAGTAATCAACATGGAAATTATTGCATTAATCATTTCATCGGTACTCGTTTCAAATATTGTTTTAGTCCGCTTTCTTGGAATTTGCCCATTTTTAGGCGTTTCTAAAAAAACGAGCAATGCATTTGGCATGGGTTTGGCCGCTATTTTTGTGGTCTTTTTCTCTTCGTTACTATCATATGGGCTCTTTCATTTGGTGTTAAAACCATTGAAACTTGAATATCTCGCGCTTTTATCGTTCATCCTTATCATCGCGGCATTTGTCCAGTTTGTGGAAATGTTCTTCAAGAAATTTGTACCCTCGCTATATAAAGCGTTGGGCATTTATCTCCCGTTAATCACCACGAACTGTGTCGTGCTTGGCGTTGCCCTCGATAATGTTAATAATGGGTTCACGTTTATCGAAATGATCGCTTATTCCATATCAGTGCCACTTGGCTTTACACTCGTGCTCATTATCTTTTCAGTCATGCGCGAACGCTTGGATTCGCTCAATAAAGTACCTGGACCATTCAAAGGAACGGCGATTGCTTTAATTACAACGGCATTACTGGCGTTGGCTTTCACTGGCTTTGCGGGGTTAATCTAATGCCAACTTGGGTGTCAATTTTAATCGGATTGATAATCATCACAACGTTGATTGCTTTATTCATCATTTCATATATATTGAACAAACGAACGCCAGTACCAGAAGGTTGTACCGATGTGCTGAGCGATTGTGAAGGTTGCCGGATTACTAGTTGCACGCTTCACAAACCAACTAGCGATAAAGTGGAGGTAATTTAAGATGTGGTGGCTCGATATTTTAATCGCCGCAGGCGTGATGTTATTGATCGGAGCTCTTTTGGGTTTGGCACTAGCGATTGCTAGTCAGAAACTCGCCGTTAAAGTTGATCCTCGCTTTGAGATTGTTGTCAACATGCTCCCAGGACTTAACTGTGGTGCTTGCGGTCATCCGGGTTGTGCTGGAATGGCGGGGGCGCTTCTTGATGGTACCCAAAAAACAGTATCAGCGTGTCGCCCAAGTAAGATGAGTCAACGAGAACTCATCAAAGAATATCTTAATAGTACGCCTAGTCCTGATGGTAAAGTTTTGAAAGTCGAAATCTAAATAACTGGACCTAGGCGACTAGGTCTTTTTTGTGACATGAAAAAAACGTTTGCTTTAACAAAAAACCGGCTTGATGTATATATCTTTAACTTATTAGTATTGCTGACAAGTCTAATTTTAGTGTGGACAAACGTTTACAATAAACCTAAAGGTTTTCTAGTCGTCAATGTGTATATTGCCAGTCAAAAGATTGACCAACTATCGCTTGATGATGATAGTACTGTTGTCTATTTACAAGCAGATTATCCGAATCTTCTTGGGGATGTGACACTTGAAATCGTCAATCGAAAAGTTCGTGTTGAAAAAGAGACATCACCCCTTCATTATTGTTCAATCCAAGGTTGGGTTTCATCGCCCGGTCTCCCAATTGTATGCGCTCCTAATTATTTTATGGCGGTCATCGACCAGGCAGAGACACTATCATGAAACGCTTAAGTGTTAAAAAAATGACGCGTCTTGCGATTTTATTAGCGCTCGGTGTCATTCTCAATTATATGGAACACGTCCTTTTACCGACGGCTTTTATCGCGCCCGGCGTCAAATTGGGGTTAGCCAACACTGTCGGTCTTATCGTCTTATATTTCTTTGGAATCCAAGAATTTATCGCCATTGGTTTATTACGCGTCATCATGACCTCACTATTCACTGGATTCGGTTTTAATTTTTTCATTGCGCTCAGCGGTTGGGGATTGGCGACTTTGGTCGTTGTTGTTGCCTCATTGACAAACAAGATTTCAATTTTTGGATTATCGATGATTTCTGCGGTGATGCATGGCATTGGTCAAGTCATCATGGTCACAATTTTGTATGAATCAATCTTTATGCTTAATTATTTACCGATACTTAGTGTTACGGGCATCATCAGTGGATTATTAATTGCACTAATTGCACGCGAAGCACTGCGGCGCATTGACAATGTGCCGATATTGGAGCCATAAGATGTCACGTTTTTTCGAAAAAATCAAAACATTTTTTAACTTCTTAAGCCAACTTTTATCGCCGCAAGAGTGGACGATTACGATTGTGACATTCCTACTAAGCGGTATGATTATTTCTTCGATTTTTTGGCTTGACGTCGAAAATAATCCTGACGAAGTGACGAGCTATGATACGATTGGGCTCAATATTTACGTGCATACGAGTAACGAGCCGGTCCGCACACTTTTCCCGTTTCATAGTGCCTATTTAGTCAAATACGAAAAGATTTATCCCCTAGAACAACGGCAACAAGTTTATGAGATTCTTAACGAAGAAGTGCCCCATCTTCATAAGATAAGCGACCGAAATTACCGATTTTATCGCGATGATGCACAACCCGAGTTAGGTAATATGGTCACCATTCGTGATGTTAATGAAGCATATGGTAGTGGCGCTTGGCTTGAAGTAGACGATTATTTGTATCAAATCATCAAAATTGGCAAACAATTAACAATCTTAACAAATTCAAACTATAACTTTTTCGTCGGGCGGCTCTCGGATTATTGGAACGAGTTGATTAGTGATGGTACCTATCCGTATGAATATGAAAATTATGATCCATATTTCAATCCATCTGAGCAAGCCATCGTCACGTTATTACAATCTTACATCCCAAAAACAAGCGAAGAGATTAACGCAACTTTAGAACTAAAAGAAGACAATGGTTATTTTGTTCGCTTCAATACATTTAATAATGCGCCCCTTGGTGAACTACAAATTACTTTAGGTGGCATTGCCAAAGGATTTGCCAATGATGTTGTTTCCGCTCGCTTAATAGAGAATCGGTTAACGCATGGTTATATAAGTGGCGGTCAAAGTTCCAATAGTGCGCTTGGAAGTCGGTATAACAACAAACCATGGACCTGGTATATGAATTCACCTCGAAATACTGGATCGGAGTTTGCCTACGAGTTGAAGCGGGCTGGTGCTTTCAACTTATCAACTTCGGGTGGCTATAATGGCGTGCCGATTATGATTGATGGAGAAGTTGTTTGGCGCCACCACATCATCGACCCTTGGACGGGATTTCCATCGCGTGAACAATTGCATGTAAGTGTAATGTCAAGTGATGTATCCTCCGCTGAACTCGATGCTCTTTCGACCGCAATTATGAACTTAACGCGTGAAGAAGCCATGGTCGTTCGGGATTATTATCAAAATCTTGGCTTTGAGTTTGAAATTGCTTGGATTGACCTCGCCACAGAAGCATCGCTTAATGTGTATTACACTTCTGGATATGAAGCATATCTGACTAAATATCCTGAAAATACTTACAGCCTTGTTGAATAATTTTCATAAAAGCGATTTCATGCAAATAAATCATTGTATTATATTTAAATAAATATAGAATATTAATTGTTGAGATTTATTTGTTAAAAGGAGGATATAAATTTAATGAATAAAAAACTCGTATTATTAGTTCCTGCCGCGTTAGCTGTCGTCGGATTAATGTCTTCATGCAAGACACCGGTCGTTAAGGTTGCCCATGGTTTTGATGCAGCCTATGCCGTCAAAGCTGCAACTGCGCGTGCACCACAAATGGTACAAACTGACGTTACATACGTCGGTGTCATCCTCGAAGATGACAAGATTGTTGACCTGAAGGTCGATGTCATGCAAGTTAAGGCGACTGGATTAAGCGAAACAGCAACCCAATTAGTCGCTTCAAGCGTCTTCACCGATACGACCGACACCAAAACCAAGTGGGATTTATTAACAGCCTACAACATGAAAGCTTCTTCACCAATTAGCAAAGAATGGTACGAACAAGCTTATGCTCTTGAACAATACGCTGTTGGTAAAGATGTTAATGCTCTCATCACTGAATTAAAAGGCGATCCTGATGAATTAACGACTGGCGTGACAATTACAACGTCAGGTTTTGGCAAAGCACTCGAAGCGGCGTTACTTGAAAATAACTTCAAGACCATCAATGTCAAACCTAATAAACTTGCCAATTTAGAATTAGGAATTGGTATGTCAAGTCTCCATGAAGCGAAACGGACCAACGTCAATTTGACAACGGCCGTATTTGATGGCGATACCGTTGTCTCCGCCGAACTTGACGTCATTCAAATTCCTTACGCGATTACAACCGTGACTGGGGATACCCCAAGCTATACTGTCGCCGTTGATACGACCAAAGCACAAGTCGACACGACAAAATCAATTATCAAGTCAAAAGTCACATTACAAGCAGCCTATGGGATGGTCGGTCAATCTGGTATTTCTAAAGAATACTTTGAGCAAGCCGCAGCCCTTGAAGCTTATGTCTCTGGTAAAACATTAGCCACGGCATTTGCCACCTCCGCCTTAAATATGGAAGGTACGCATGCTCCAACCTTAACTGATGGCGCTACGATTGGCGTTACCATTGGCATTGGCGACTTCATTGAAATGTTTGATGAAGCCGAAGCGATTGCCGGCGACCGCGTCCTACCGACGGTTTAATATTCAGATTCGATGACTTAAAGTCCATGGTTCACCATGGACTTTTTTGTTACTAAGAATATTATTTAAAATTACTGTTGGTTTTGATATCATTATTCCGACATGTGGATATCTTCATCACATTCAAACATTTAGGGGCGTAGTTAAACGGTATAGCAACGGTCTCCAAAACCGTTATTGGGGGTTCGATTCCCTCCGCCCCTGCCATCTGCCTAGTGAAGCTTTGATACAATTATCAAGGCTTTTTTTG